>SLMS01000164.1 GCA_007133495.1 Candidatus Sumerlaeota bacterium
GCCACGGGCATGCCTCCTCAGGATAGCCAATCGGCCAGGTGGTTCTGCACGAACTCATCGTCCGGCAGCCAGGAGTAGGCGCGCTGGACACGGTCCAGTTCCTCCGACTGCCCCGGGGATAGACAGAGTGCCGGGTCGAGACAGTTGGCGGAGGGCAGAAGCCCCTGGCGCCGAAGGACTTCGTTGATGCCGGGAATGCAGCCGGCAAAGCCGTTCGCCGCGTCGAACACGGCGGCGTTGGCGTCGGTCAGCTCGCCGTTCCTGACAAGGAGGTCCAGGTGGGCGTATTCTTTTTCCTTGGCGCGGCGGATTTCTTCGAGGAGCATGACGAAGCTGTACGTCCATACGCTCCATTGCCCGAGCAGGCCGCCGACGATGTCCACCCTCCTGGTTCCGGCTGGTGTATCAAATTCGAAAGGTGTGAGGAGGTCGGCGATGATATTGTCGTCGTTGCCTGTATAGAGGGCGATTTCCTCATCACGGCCGGATTCGGCGACGGCGCGGAGCACGTCGATGGTGCGGTACCGGTCGAAGGGGGCTATCTTAATGGCCACGACGTTTTGTATATCAGCGAAGCGCCGCCAGAAGTCATACGAGAGATGTCGGCCGCCGACGGACGGCTGGAGGTAGAAGCCGATCAGCGGCGCGTGTTCCGCGACCGCCCGGCAGTGTGCCAGGACATCCTGCTCCGGCACGCCGCCCAGCGCGGCAAGGCTTAGCAGCACGGCATCGTACCCGAGTTCCGAGGCGAAGCTGGCCTCCGCGGTGGCCTGTTCCGTGCGCCCGCACGCCCCAGCTATACGTACGATGCGCCGGCTGTGATATCTGGAGAGCGCGTCTATCTCCTTCGCCGCGAATCGGAGGAGGGGCTCGAACAGCCCGTGCCCGGGGTCGCGAATTTCGAACTGGGTCGTGTGGACTCCCACGGCGATGCCACCGCTTCCCGCCGCGGCATAATAGCGATAGACGGCGGCCTGGTGGCGCTTGTCCCACTTCCTCTGCTCGTCGAGGGCCAGTGGCGAGGCCGGGATCACCGTGCCTTCGCGAAGCACTCGCAGGCTCTCTTCCGGCGGCATGGGATTTTTCATGTGGTGATTGTCTCCATCTATCCGGTGAACTTTCCGTCCGTGACCTGGAACCTGGTCGGCTTGCCGGACAGTCTGCCACCTTCCTGTATATACAGAGCAGCCATTTCGATGAGCTGCGCCGCCGGGACGCGGGGCGGGCCGAACAGCTCCACGGACCGCGCCGCGTCGCTGAGGTAGGCCCTGCCGCTGTCCCTGCCGGTGAAGTGGACCCGCTTGCCGAGGATTTCACCGAACCGCCGGGCGGTCTCCTCCGTGGAGAGCAGTTCCGGCCCCGTTACATTGAGTGCAAAAGCGGGAACGGCGGCGTGCTCCAGGCAGAGCAGCGCGCGGTTGTTCGCGTCTCCCTGCCAGATGCAGTTGAACCAGCTCACCGTGAGGTCCACGGGCCGGCCCTCGAGGACGTCGCGTGCGATGTCCACCAGCACGCCGTAGCGCAGGTCCACGGCGTAGTTCAGTCTATACAGAAGCGTGGGGGTGTTTGTTTGTGCGGCGTGAGTGGCGAAGACCTGCTCGCGGCCGAGGCAGGACCACGCGTAATCGCCGACGGGTTCGGGGGGCGTCTGCTCGCTCGGGAGTCCGGCTTCGGGCGAGGTGAGCGGATAGACGCAGCCGGTGGAGAAGGCGACAATGCGGCTTCCCGCAAAGTGACGCGCCACGAGGTGCGGCGCTGCCACGTTCGCGATCCAGGTCAGCCCTTCGCTGCCGCTCTCGCCGAACTTGCGGCCGAGCATATAGACAACGTTTTCCACCGTGGGGAGGGCGGCAACCTGCTGCGGATCGGTGAGGTCGGCCGGGATGACCTCGATGCCGTCGCGTTCGAGTGCACCACGGGCGGCGGGGTCCGTAAAGCGGGACACGGCGATGACGCGCTTCTGCACGCCTGCCTCGTGGATGGCGTTGCGGGCGAGGCGGGCGAGGGAGGGGCCCATCTTACCTCCGGCGCCGAGCAGCATCACGTCGCCATCAAGGCGGCGCATCATCTCCACCAGTTCGGCGGAGGGGCGTGCGAGTGCCTCCTCCAGTTGCTGCTCGTTGCGGATTTCAAGGAGTGGGTTCAACCGGTGCTTCCTCCTTTTCGATCGGGGGCAGGAGCGTTGCATCCTCCTCGGGCCGGAGCCGGCGCTCCGCTCGATAGCCCGTGAGGATCATAAGCACGCCGAAACCGAGGATGGAAAGGGCAACCGCCAGAATCTGCAGCCGGCCAGCCATGGGATTGGGAATCAGGATGCCGAGCAGCACGAAAAACCCGATGGAGGAGGAAACATACCCGACGATCTTGAGCTGGCCCGGGTCGCTCGCCTGGCCGACTTCGCTCTCGAAGTCCACCGGGCGGTACATCTTTTCGTAGAAGCCAGCGATTTTCTGCCGGTAATGGGCAGGGCTGAATTGGTAGAAGGGCATGGTGGCGAAGAAGCTGGCCGTCCCCACGCCGATAATGCCAAAAACACCCCACTCATAACGCCAACCGTACCGCCAAGCGAAGAACGACACCACGAAGCTGCAGCACACCGAGAAGACCGCCGCCCAGTCCGGCACGCGCCTCACGAACATGACCCAGAACAGCGGCACGACCATGGGGGTCATCAGCAAGGAGCCGAACAGCAGCATGTATTCGAACAGCCCGGCCCCTTCCGCGCCGGAAAGATACAGTGCCACCAAAACGATGATCACCCCGGTGCAGAAACTGGCGATCTGCCCGCCCACGAACATCTCCCGGTCGCTCGCCTGCGGCCGGATGAACGCCTTGTAGATGTCCTGCGTCACGACCGCGGCGAACTGGTTCAGGATGGTGCTCATCGAACTCATGGTGGCGGCGAACATGGCGACGGCGATCAGGCCGGTCAGCCCGGCCGGAAGGAGCTGCGTGGCGATGACGGCGTAGGCCGCCTCGCCCGGGACGGCGATGTCCTGCGCATCGACGATTTCGCTGAACTGAAGACGCGCCACGATGGGTGGGATGAACCAGAGGATCGCTCCGCCGAACATCAGGAAGGCCGCCAGCCCGGCCGCTTTCTGCGCCTCACGCCCATCCTTGCAGGCGAAGTACTTCACCGACGCCGTGACCGAGTTGTACATCACGAGCACGAAGAACACCATGGCCAGAGCCCACCAGTTGGTATAGGTGGCGCCCTCGGTGTTGTCGGTGAGCTGGAGAAAATGGGTGAGGCCCTGTGCCTCGATCTCGCCGAACAGGCCGCCCCACCCGCCGATGCTCTGGAGGCTGAGGAAGGCGATCAGGACCGTCATCGGCAGGAGGATGAGCGCCTGCAGAAAGTCCGTGGCCATGACGCCCCAGAGCCCACCGAGCGTGGAGTAGAGCAACACGACCACCCCAACCCCGATGATCAGGAAATGCAGGGGAAAACCGAAGACGGTGGAGGTAAAGAGCGCAACACCCCAGAGGGTGAGGGCGGCAGTGAGCACCCCGGGAAGGATGCCGGCAAGGACGTAGAACTGCTGGGTGATGGGGCCGAAGCGCTCCCGGATGACCTCCGGCGCGGTGATCGCGCGCATCTGGCGGAACCACTTGGCCGTCAGGGCCGCGTTGGCAACGTAGCCGATGCCGTTGGCCAGGAAGATCACGGCAACAGTGAGGCCCGAGGTGTAGGCCACGCCGACCGCACCAGTGAAGGTCCAGGCGGTGAAGGAGGCCATGAAGACGCTGGAGCCGACCAGCCACCATGTTCCGCGGCAGCCCGAGCGGAAGTAATCGCCGAACTTGCTGTTCATCTTCCGGAACAGCAGGCCGGTGAGCAGCATGAAGCCGAAGTAGAGGGCGACGACCCAGTACTCTATGGCGCCGGGCTGTGTCATGTTGGGCTTGTCCTGGGTTGGAGGTTTGCTGTGTTCGGCAGTGGTGTTGCCCGACTAATTATACTTGTAAAAAATATGCCTCCTCCGGCGCGGGTCAAGGGAAGGTGGGAGAGAGGGCCGGTCGGGAACGGGAAGTCTCCGTTCTTCTGCAGCGCACCCCTGGCGAAGGTTCACCGGCCTCGCTGGAACTGAGGGGATGCCGGCTTTTGAGTCCCGGCAGGGACTCCACAATCGTAGCCCCGGCATTCATGCCGGGTTGCTGGGGCCAGCCAACAACGGGCCCCGGCAGGGGCCCAACACCATCTCCACACGATGGGATCCTGGAGGACGCCTCAGGGATGGAATACCGCAGCAACGATGTCCGGCCCCTCCCGGGGCCGACGGGGATGAGGATGGTCCGGTCAAACCCGGGATGAATCCCGGGGCCAGGGTTGTTTGCTCCCTCCGGGAGCGTGAGCCGGGATGTCCCCTCAGCGGCCAACGGCTTTTCATTATCTCGTGTCCGCCTGCGAAATCGAACCCAACCAGGATCGGAGACGGTCTGCGATCAGGCGACCGGCGGTCCGAGGGATGCCGGGCTATTCGGGGGGAGGTTGTTCGGTGGGAGGGTGCTGTTTGAGGGGTGGGGAGGGGTCCTTGGCGCGTTCCTGGGGGAAGACTTCGCGCTCGAGGCGTTCCATGCGCTTGATGCTGAGTTCGAGGGCGCGGCGGATTGTGCGGAACTTGCGGATGAGGAATTCGAAGGTGACGATGCTCATGATGAGGAAGCCGGCGGTCCAAAGGAGCATGAAGTAGTAGAGGGCCGGGTTCTCGGGCGGGATGACGTACACGAGCGTGGTGAGGACGCCGATCCCGAAACAGAACAGGCCGGCAAGGAGGAAGAACTCCCAGAACCCCATGGAGAGCGCCTCCTTGAGGTGTACCCACTCGCGGATGTCGCGCAGGCGTATGGATGTTTCAAGGTCGCGGACGATTTTCTTGGGGTCGCGGGTGTGGCGGAACATGGAGGAGACCTTGGTCAGGTGGGGGTGGCGGCCATTTCGCGCAGGCGGCGGAGGACTTCGAGGCCGGCGCGGAGTTTCTCTTCGGAGGCGGCGAAGCTGATGCGGAAGTGCGTGTTGCGCTCGCTGAAGACGTTGCCGGGAACGACGAGGAGGTTGTTTTCGATGGCTTTGCGGACGAATGCCTCGCCGTCGCCGCCGGGCGCTTCGGGGAAGATATAGAAGGCGCCGCCGGGGCGGACGACGTTGTAGCCTGCGTCGAGGAGGCCATCGGCGATGAGGTCGCGGCGGGCGCGGAACTGATCGCGGGTTGGCCCCATGTCGATGTCGAAGGCGCGGAGGGCCGTCTCCTGGGCGACGGAGGGGGCGCAGACGAAGCTGTACTGCTGCACGTCGGTGATGGCGCGGATGAGGTCTCCGGGCCCGGCCACCCAGCCGATGCGCCAGCCGGTCATGGCCACGGACTTGGAAAAGCCGCTGACGACGATGGGCTCCTTGAGGTGGGCGGAGGGGCGGACGTACTCGCCGTCATACACGTATTCCTCGTATATCTCGTCGCTCATGACGGCGATGCCGCGGGACTCGGCGAACTCGGCGGCGGCGCGGCATTCCTCCTCGGAGTAGGTGGCTCCGGTGGGGTTGGCGGGGGAGTTGAGGATGAGGAGGCGTGTGCGCTCCGTGGTGGCGGCTTCGAGGCGTTCGCGGGTGATGCGGAAGTCCGGGTAGGTGTCCACGAGGACGGGTTTGGCGCCGATGAAGCGGACGAGGGCCTTGTACATGACGAAGTAGGGGTCGGGGATGAGGACCTCGTCGCCCGGGTCGAGCAGGGCGAGGAAGACGAGCAGGAGGCCGCCCGATGTGCCGGAGGCGACCATGTTGTCTTCGACGGTGACGCCGCGTTCTTCGTAGTAGCGGGCGATGCGCTTGCGCAGGGGCGGGATGCCTCCGGTCAGTGTGTAGCGGTTTTTCCCGGCGCGTATGGCCTCGACGGCGGTGTCCTTGAGCTCGTCGGGCATGTCGAAGTCGGGCAGGCCGATGCTCAGGTTGATGGGGTCCTTGAGCGTTGCGGCCAGGTCGAAGACCTTGCGGATGCCGGAGGAGTCGATCAGGTCACGGCGTGCGGCGAGTTTCATCGGGGGAGGTTCTCCCGGGAGAGGGATGCTGTTTTGGTGTGACTGTTTCCGGCGCGGTCCTTGCGCGCAACGGGAGTTCGCCGCGTGGCCCTTTCCACTTGCCCGAGGCGCCCCGGGACGCCTTCCATCGCGCGCGGCACGCTGCAGACCCCACCCACACCTCCAAGGAGGCCTGAAATGCCAGACCGTACCGGTATCATCTCCGCAAAAGGCAACCCCCTGACCCTGTCGGGTTCCGGGGAAGTCAAAGTTGGCGATACGGCGCCGGATGTTGTTGTTTCGAAAAGCCCGACGGAAGACGTCAAGCTTTCCGACTTTCGCGGCAAGAAGGTGATCCTCAATTCGGCACCGTCGGTGGACACCTCGGTGTGTTCGAACCAGATGGCGCGCTTCAACGAGGAGGCGCTGAAGCTGGGCGACGATGTGGTGGTGCTTTCGGTGACCATGGACCTGCCGCCGGCGCTGGCGCGCTGGTGCGAGGCGAACAAGGCCGAGGCGATCAAGGCGTTCTCCGATTACAAGCATCGCGATTTCGGCGACAAGTTCGGCCTGCGGGTGAAGGAGCTGGGCCTGCTGGCGCGGACGGTGCACATCCTGGACGCGCAGGGCGTGGTGAAATACCAGCAGATCGTGCCGGATATTCCGACCGAACCGGATTACGATGACGTGTTGAAGGCGCTGAAGGAGCTTGCCTGAGGCCGCCGCCCACCGGCCGGGCCGGGGGCGCATTGACAACAAGAGAGGACTATCCATGACCAGCAGCACCGCGGACCAGCAGAAGACAAACCCTGTGGCGGCGCCGGCTGACCGGCTTGCCGGGAAGGTGGCGCTCGTGACGGGCGGGACGCGCGGCATCGGGCTCGCCGTGGCGAAGGCCTACGTGCGCGAGGGGGCGAAGGTGGTGATCGCCTCGCGGACGGTGAGCGAGCTGAAGGCGGCGCTCGAGTCGCTCAAGGAACTCGGCGGCGACGTGACGGCCACCCGGGTGGACCTGAATAGCTGGGAGACCTGCCAGTCGCTCTACATGGCGGCGATCCGCGCGTATGGAAAGATAGACATCCTCGTGAACAACGCGGGGATGCTCGGTCCGCGGGTTGAAATTCTGAACTACCCGAATCCCGACTGGTCGCGCGTGATGCGGACCAATCTGGACGTGGTGTTCTGGATGAGCAAGGCGGTGCTGGGCATGATGGTTCCGGGGAACAGTGGCTCGATCATCAACGTGAGCAGCGGCGTGGCGAAGTCGGGCGGGCCGCGCTGGGGCGCGTATGCCGTCTCCAAGGCGGCGGTGGAGAACCTCACGCAGGTGATCGCCGGCGAGGTGAAGCAGTACGGCGTGCGGGCGAATACCGTGAACCCGGGCCCGACGCGGACAATGATGCGGGAGGAGGCCTACCCCTCCGAGGACCCCGCCACACTGCCGCGTCCGGACGACATCGTGAACCCGTTTATCTATCTTGCAGCCGATGCCTCGAAGGGGGTGACGGGGGTGTCGCTGGAGTCGAGCGACTGGATGGGAAGAGAGTTCTGAGCAGCGAAGGGATGTGAAGGACGCCGGACCCCCAGGCCCTATACCCCAGACCCTACACCCTACTCCAACACCGGCGGCCGGCCGTCGTACAGCAGGACAAAAGGTTCACCCGAATAACCCTGCCCCCAGCTTGCGAGTTGGGGGCGGTTGATATACAGGGTCCACTCTGCGTTGCCCCAGAAGCCCTTGCGGTTCTGCACGAGGTGGGCGTCGTAGGGCGGGTCCGGGTTGAAGACGATGTCGCCGCGGAGGATGCCCCACTGCTGGGCGAGGGGGAACATGGCGGGATGGATGGCGAGCGTCCTGACGCGGGCGCCTTCGGGGAGGGTTTCGTTCAGGTCTGTATAGACATGGTGGGTGAAGCCGTTGCCCCAGTAGGTCTGCTCGAAGGGGAAGAGGCCGGCGTCGCGGGTGGCGAGGGCGGCGGGGGCGTTGTAGAAGTCCACCATGGCGTGGAAGACCACGGGGCGGAGCGCGTATAGCTCGGCGAGGGCGAAGAGGGCGAGTCCGGCCGCGGCGGCGCGGGTTGTGCGCTGCCATGCGGCTGGGGAGAGGCGCCTGCGCACGATGAAGGCGAGCTGCCAGAGCCCGATGCCGGTGAGGAGCGCTGCCGGGGCGAACATGGGGAAGAAGAGGCGCTCGCCGTCGTACTTGGGCACGCCGGGGAGGCTGGAGGCCACGAAGGGCGCGAGCATGCAGATGGCGAGCAGCAGGTGCCCGGGGTGGATGCGCCAGCGGCCGGGGGGGCGGCTGGTGGTGGATGGCGTGCGCGGGCGGCCCACGCGGCCAAGGATAATCCGCGCCAACCCGGTCCCCATTGCCACCCAGAAAAGCAGCAAGTGCACGGCCGGGACGACCAGGTGGGTGATCACGAAGGGATAGGTGACCGGGAGGAGCGGGGCGTTGAAGTTCCTCCGGTTGCCGAAGTACCAGACGCCCTGGTGGATGTGCTCGCTGACGAATTCGTAATACCAGGCGAGCCGCGCAGCCGTCTGGTCCCACAGCCACGGCCAGATGGCAAAGGCCACTGCGGGCGCCAGCACGAGCGCCACTGCCGCTGTCACCAGGTCCGGCGCCACCGCCCGCCACCCTCCGGGCCGGAAGACCCTCCCGTCGAAGAGCCTGCGCACCAGCAGCCAGAAGACCACCGCCGCGATGAGGATGAGTCCGTTGATCTTCGTCGCCAGAGCCAGTCCCAGAAGTGCCCCGAGCAGCAGCCGGTTGCCCCAGCGGGAGAGGTCCCGCAACGCGGCCCAGATCACGAGCACAGTGACGAGGGAGAAGAGCGTTTCGGTGGCGGCGAGCTGGGCATGGCCGAACACGCGGGGCATGGCCGCGTACAGCAGCGGCGGCAGAACTGCCCACCAGCCGCGCACGAACCTGCGGGCGATCAGCCACATGAGCCAGAGCGTGGCGCCGAAGGCGAGGGCGGGCACCACGCGCATGGAGGCAAGGTTCCACCAACCGTCCGGCCGGTGAACGAGCGAGAGTGCCCCGAGCCACTTTGCGACGGGGGGCAGCTCGGGGATGTGGTCCCAGCCCGCCTCGATGCCTTCGGAGGAGACGGCTTGGGCGGGGTCGGTGAGGAGTTGCCCCGTCCAGTCGCGCGCCGCCTCGTAGGTCGGGTGGTAGTAGGCCTCGTCCCACGTGAGTCCCGGCCCCCACGTCTGCGGCAGGCCGGTGACCCATACGACGGCGGCAACGGCAAGCGCGGCGAGCAGGACGTTGCGGGAGGAGGGTCTGTTCAATGCCTGGCTCCGCGAGCAATATCACCCGGCCCATGCCGGAGCGGGCAGGTTCCGCGCGTCCGGGCAGCGTGGCAAGCGGGGTGGGAGGCGGACAGACAGGATGGCCTGACAGGCTGGTTAGGCATTTGCAGAGTACGGTCGAAACCATACCGCGGTGCCCGTCACCGCAGGAAAGGCATAACAGGCATGGAACAGAAAGCCGCCACCGTTTTCCGGGAGATGCCCGGGCAGGACTCCGGCTCCATCCCACCGGACAGCATCCTCTCCGAGGCGCTGCTGCAGACCGCCGGTGTCAAGGTCGTGCGCTTCCGCTTCGCCAAGGGGCAGGAGCTTTCCGAGCACACCGCTTCCACCGCCGCCATGATGCACCAGGTCTCCGGCCGCGCCGTCTGGGGGCTTGGCGGGGAGACGCATGATGCCGAGCCGGGAGACTGGGCCTACATGGAGCCGAACCTCAAGCACTCCGTCCACGCAAAGGAGGACTCGGTGCTGCTGTTGCTCTTGCTGAAGAAGACAGGGGAGTAGGGGTCCGCATGAGGGGCAAGGCCTGGCAGGGCCGCCGGGAGGCGTCCGCGCCGCGCATGGAGTGCGAAGGCTTGCCTTCGCCTTGGGGGGGGGAGCTTGCTCCCGCTTCACGCGGATCGGTCCGTCAGGGTGCGCGCGGACAAGCCCGCTGCGCAATGGCGGCGGCAAGCCGCGCGCACTCCAAGGGCACGGGACAATTCCAGCGAGAAGGCCCAGCAGGGAGGCCAGGATGCATCTGCGCCGCGCGTTGGGCGTGCCTTGCGCTTGACAGCCCGGGGGTGCGTTCCCAGCCTGCTGCCGCCTTGGCGTAGCGCCGCTTTCGGTGCGGCGTTGCCCGCCGGGCAATCCACTGTGGAAGCTCTTGCCATCCTATGACCTTTACGACGCTTTTCATCTGGCTTGTTGGCCTGTTGTTCATCTTTGCGTGCCTGTGGCTGATCCTCGTCGTGCTGATGCAGGAGGGGAAGTCCGGCGGCATGGCGGGGCTTGAGTCGGCCTCGCAGTCGCCGAGTGCCCTGACCGATGCCTTCGGCGCGGGAGGCGCCCAGAAGACGCTCTTCCGGGTGACTGGCTGGTCGGCGGGTATTTTCTTCTTTCTGGCAATTTCACTGACGGTGCTGGGGAATTACCGCGAGCGCGGGGTGACATTGCTGGGTGTCGAGGATGAAGAGGCAACTGAGGCGGTAGCGCCGGACGTGACGGAGCAGGACCCGTTCGAGATCGAGGTGGACGGGATGATGACTGAGGAAGGCGCTCCGATTCCGGAGCAGGATCCGGGGGAGATGCCTTCGGAGATGGCTCCGGGCGAGCCGCCGGTGGTGCCGCGCCCCGACGAGTCGGCAGTGCAGGAAGAGCCACAGGATTAACCCGCGGGAGCGGTGGCGTAAACCGCTGTGGCTGGGTGGTTTACGGGGCGCCTCCCGAAGCAGGTTCCCGCCCGCTGGGCCCGCCTGCGTTTGCAGTTCCCAACTCTCATACCCTAATTCCACATGGCCGCGTTGTCCGTTCCCATCGTGTTGTTTGTCTTCTTGGTGGGATGGGTTTGGGCCTTGATTGATGCGCTGCGGAAGGAGCGGGAGTACTTCTGGGTGGTGCTGCTGGTGCTGGCGCCTCCGGTGGGGCTGGCGGGGTACGTTTTGAACTTTCTGATTCTCGGCGATACGGAGCGCGGGCTGGGGGCGGCGCGGCACCGGTCCGAGCGCCGTCAGAAGATCGAGGACCTGCGGGGGGACAAGGAGGCGCTGGAGATTCCGGCCAACCGGGAGGAGCTGGCGCGGCTGCTGTTCGAGGAAGGGGACTACGAGGAGGCGCTTTCGGAGCTGAAGCGCCTTCTGGACACGGAGCCGGAAAACCTGCAGGCCCAGTACCTTGCGGCGCGTTGCCTGCTCGGCCTGTCGAAGTTTGAGGCCGCTCGGCCGCACCTCGAGTACGTGGTGGAGGAGAGCCCCTCGTACGACGGTGGACTGGCGGCGTTGCGCCATGCGCTGTTGCTGGAGCGGCTGGGCGATTGGAAGGCCGCGCTGGCGGTGTACGAGCGGGCGCGGGATAACCTGGCCCTTACGGAGACACGCTACCACCATGCGCGGGTGCTGGCGGAGCATGGGCGCGCGCGGGAGGCGCGGGATATCCTGCGCAATATCGTGGAGCACGACGAGGGAACGCCACAGTTCCGTGCAGGGGTGGACGAGCAATGGGTGCGCTCTGCGCGGAAGTTGCTTACACGACTTGATGGGGAAGGGGTCTGAGGCTGCCCTTCGCATCCTTCGCCGCCGGCAGGGGGTTTCTTGGCGATCCCACGGTTTCAGATCTACCTTGGCCTGTTCTTTTTGCTGTTCGCTTCGAACACGGTGTTCTGCCATTGGCTGGCGCAGGGGTTCATTGCAACGGCGCAGGAGGTCCGTTGGGCGGAGGAAGCCGGGCTGGATCCGGCCGAGGCAGTCGGAGTGGAGGAGGAGCAGCTCTCGCGCGGCGGGCTGCTGATCCTGACGAACCTGCCGCTTTTCGGCGGGTTGGGCTGGATCGTCCGGGGGGAGAATCCGGGGACGGGGCCGTTTTACTGGGTGCTGCTTGTGGCCGGCTCGGCGTATGTTCCCTTGTTTCTGACCGCGTGCGTGTATCTACTGTTCAACGCTCCGAAGGGCCCCGGCCACTTTCCCGGTCTGGACCCGGCCGGAGTATCAGACGATGATGATGAGGAGGAAGACGATGGCGACGACACCCGCTCAACCTGAACAGACAGAGCCGCAGGCTCTCCCGCTGGGCTCGTTGCACGAGGCAGAAGGCGCGCCGCTGGCGCCGGTGTGCGGCTGGAAGGTGCCGCTTCACTTCGGCGATCCGGAGGCGGAGTACACGGCGGCACGGGAGTCGGCCGCGCTGATGGACGTCAGCTTCCTCACCGTGGTGGAGGCGTCAGGCAAGGACCACCTGGAGTACCTCAATCGCCGGCTGAGCCAGCGGCTGATCGAGCTGGAACCGGGGACGGGCCTGCGGGCAGCGCAGCTCAATGGTGAGGGGCGCATGGAGGCGGACATGGACGTGTTCGCGGTGGAGGAGGGGCGCTCGTTGCTGCTCGCCCCGCCGGCGGCGAGCGGGCCGTACCTGCAGGCGCTCGCCGACAAGTACGTGTTCAGCGAGGATGCGCAGTTCACCGACGCGGCCGAGCGGCACGCGGCTTTCGCGGTGTTCGGCCCGGCAGCGGGCAAGGTGCTGCGGGACGTTGGAATAGGCGCACCGGAGCGGGGAGAGATCGTCTCGTTCACGGCGGCGGGCCAGGACGGATATGCATTCCATTCGTCGTACCTGCCGGGCGCGGTGGTGGTGATGGTGAACCGCGCCGGTGCGAAGGACTTCTGGGAGGCCTTGCGCCGGGCAACGAGTGCCACGGGCGGACGCCCGATCGGCTTCCATGCCTTCGATACCCTCCGGGTGGAGGCGGGCACGCCGTGGTGGGGGATTGACCTGACGGAGCGTTCGATTCCTCTGGACGCGGACCTGCACGATGCGATCCACACCAACAAGGGGTGCTACCCGGGCCAGGAGACGGTGGCGAAGATCGTGAACCTCGGTCATCCGCCCCGGAAGCTGGTGGGGCTGCTGTTCGAGACGGCGGACCCGCCGCGGGCGGGCGAGAAGCTGACAGCGGACGGGAAGAGCGCGGGGACGCTGACGACCTCCACGTACTCGCCCCGGTTGGGCAAGGCGGTCGGGCTGGGCATGGTTCCTTGGAGCTACCGTGAGCCGGGCACGGAGGTGACCGCGGAGAGTGGCGCCGGGGCCAAGGTGGTGGCGCTGCCGTTTGCCTGATGCGGACCCCGGAGGGTGCGGTCAGAGGACTTCTTCGAGGTCCACGTGCGCGGCGGAGAAGATGTGGTGGAGCACCGAGGCTGCGGAGCCGCGCGGGACGGCGTCCTCGCGCAGCTTGCACGGGAACATCGCTGTGCTCTCGACAAGGCTCGGGCGCATGTGGAGCGCGGACTCCTGCTTAAGCTGGTCGAAGTAGATGGCGCTTTCCGGTGCCCAGCGGCCGGCGACGATGACCACTTCGGGGTTGTATAGATGGACGACGGTGGCGACGGCGCGGCCGAGGACTTCGGTGAAGCGGTGGAAGATGCGGCGGGCACGTTCGTCGCCCTGGTAGTATAGACGTTCGAGTTCGGGGATGGCGATTCCTTCGAGACCCTCCTGCCGGGCGAGGCGGAGGATCCCGTTGCCGGAGGCGACGTTTTCCGTGCAGCCGGTGTTGCCGCAGTAGCAGGGGATGCCGGGGTCGCCCATGGGGGTGTGGCCGATGTCGCCGGCAAAGCCCATCGCGCCGCGATAGACGCGGCGGTTGATTACGAAGCCAAGACCAAGGCCCTCGGCGATGTTGAGGACGGCGAAGGTTTCGTACCCGGCGCCCGAGCCAAACCAGAGCGACCCGAGAGCAAGCATCTGGCTGTCGTTCTTGACGAGTGCGGGGACGCCGAGACGCTCGGAGAGGAGGCTCTGGAACCGGTCCTCGAAGATGACCGAGTTCTGGTGGCTTGGCCGGCCGGTGCCGATAAGGCCCGAGATGCCGACGCCCACGCCGGCGAGCGGCGCCATGGGCTCGGGGCAGCGCTGGAGGACGCGCATGGCGAAATCGACGATGTAGTCGGCCTTGCTGTCGGGTGTGGGGAACTCAGGCGTGGGGGTTTCAAGGCGGCAGAGGACCTCGCCGCTGAGGTTCATCAGCACGCCGATGGTGGCGCTGGTGCCGAGGTCGATGCCGAGAACGGTCGCGGCCTTGTGGTTGAGGAGGACGGGGATGGGCCGGCGTCCGCGGGAGGTGGGCCGTGCCTCCTCCTCGAGGACGATCTGGTCGTTGACGAGTTCATCCACCAGGCTGGAGACGCTGGGGAGGTTGTAGCCCGAGATTTTCGCGATGTCGGCGCGCGAGAGCGGGCCGTGTTCGCGGATGACGTTCAGGAGTTGGTGCTTGCGGATGCGGCGCTTTTCGATGGAGCGGCCTGCGGGGCTTGTGTTCTTGGGAGAGACGACGAGTTCCGGCCAGGTGGGGATATCGGCGAGGGGCCCGTTTGCCGGTGTGCCGGTTGCTGAAATGAGGCTGGCGGAGCCATGGAGTTGCTGGCTTCCCGGGTTATGGGGATGCCTTCTTGGCGCGCCGTCCGGCCGCTGAATGTCCATTCTCAATAGAGGTCCTTTCGGGCAAACCTGTTGAGGTATTCTTGTCGCGACGGGGCGCTTGGAGGTCAACCGGTTACTTCACGCTTGAAGTTTCTTGGTGGCTGAAGTGAGCCGGTCTGGAGGATTGCGTACTTTCCCGTTGCATTTCGGCGGTGCCTTCGCACCCTTTGCCTCCGCCCGGGGGCGGTAGTGACTTATTGGGCAATGATCCGGCCAAGATGATCGACAAGAAGCTGCTGGAAATTCTGGCTTGTCCGCTCTCGAAGGCACCCGTGCTGCTCGATGGGGACCGGCTTGTGAGCACGGACCCGGAGACGCGGAGAGTGTACCGGGTTGAGGACGGGATTCCAATCATGCTGATCGAAGAAGGGGCGGAGATTTCCCCCGAGGAGCATGCGGCGGTCCTGGCGCGGCATCAGGCGAAACCATTCAAGGCAAAGAAGGCATCGGAGAAGACCTCGTCATGAAAAAAGGCATTCATCCCAAGTACGACCACGTGCTTTATCGCTGCCCTGGGACGGGCACGGAAATCCTGACCCGCTCGACGAAGCTGGACGGGCCGAAGGCCAAGTTCGAGGACCGCGAGGTCCCGAGCGTCAGCATCGAGATTTGCAGTGACAACCACCCGTTCTACACGGGGAAGTCGGGTTTTGTGGACACGACGGGGCGCGTGGAGGCCTTCAACAGGCGCTTTGCGCGTCTGCGCCAGAAGAAGGGCTGAGAGAGCCCGGCTGGGCCGGGGTTCTGTCTGATCCGTTGTATTTTCCGCGCCGGCAGGGGGTTTGCCTCCCGCCGGCGTTTTCATGTCTCCGGGGGCGGAGCACGGGGCAGGACGCCAATCGGGAGATTGGCGCTCCCGGGGGGTGAGAGCGGTGCCTTGACACCTGTGGTCCGGGGGCGGCTAACTCGGAGCAGGGTTTGACAATTCACTACACATCTTGGGGGTCTTCCATGGCTTCGAACCTCGAGCGTCCCGCTGGTTCCATTGATACCGATCTACTGAAAGGGCTGGCACGTACGGTCCGCGGTCTGACGATCGACGCGACGGAGGCAGCAAAGAGCGGCCACCCGGGCCTGCCGCTGGGATGCGCCGATCTGGCCGTCACGCTGTGGTATTACTTTCTGCGGTATAACCCGGAGGACCCGGCCTGGCCGGGGAGGGACAAGTTCATCCTCTCGGGCGGGCACGGCTCGATGTTGCTTTACTCACTGTTGCATCTGGCGGGTTACGAGGACATGGGGCTGGAGGAGCTGCGTAATTTCCGGCAGTGGGGGAGCAGGACGCCGGGGCACCCGGAGAGCGATCTTGCCGGCGGTGTGGAGACGACCACGGGGCCGCTGGGGCAGGGCTTCGCGAACGGAATCGGTTTCGCGCTGGCCGACGCCATGATGGGCGCGCGGGTGAACCGGAAGGGCTTCCGGCCGTTCGACAACTATGTCTATGCAATCGTCTCCGATGGTGACCTGATGGAGGGGGTGGCGCAGGAGGCGGCGTCGTTTGCCGGGCATATGAAGCTTGGGAACGTGGTCTATCTATACGACGACAACGATGTGTCGCTGGACGGGCCGACGGCGCTGACCTTTAACCGCGAGGACACGGCGAAAAAGTTCGAGGCGATGGGCTGGCACGTTCAGAAGATAGACGGGATGGACCACAAGGAAGTCGCCAAGGCCATCACCACAGCGCAGGACGAGAAGGAGCGTCCCTCGCTGATCATCTGCAAGACGGTGATCGGGTACGGCGCGCCGAAGAAGGCGGGGACGAGCGCGGCGCATGGCTCGCCGCTCGGTGGCGAGGAGGCCGAGGCCGCGAAGGAGTTCCACGGCATTCCGCTGGAGCCTCTTTTCCACGTGCCGGAGGAGGACCGTAAGGCCTGGGCGGAGCGGAAGAACCAACTCCGTGGCGTGTACGACAAGTGGCACGAGGACCTGGAGGCGGCGCGCTCGTCGCACCCGGACGCGGTGAAGCTGCTTGAGGCCCACCTGAAGCAGGAGCTGCCGGAGGGGCTGGAGAAGAAGCTGCCCGAGTTCGACCCGGAGAAGGAGTTGGCGAGCCGCAAGGCGAGCCAGGCGGCGATCAAGGCGATCGCGCCGGAGATTCCCTGGCTGGTGGGCGGCTCGGCGGACCTGTCCGTTTCGACGAATGCGTTCTCATCGGACTGGGAGAACGTGCAGCCGGGGGAACTCGGTCCCCGTCATCTTTGGTTCGGCGTGCGGGAGCACGCGATGGGCGGTATCGTGAACGGGATGGTGCGCTCGGGGCTGTTCCGCTCCTTTGGCGCGACGTTCCTGACGTTCAGCGACTATATGCGCGGTGCGGTGCGGCTTTCGGCCCTGATGCATTGCCCGTCGATCTGGGTTTACACCCACGATTCGATCTTCCTCGGGGAGGATGGGCCGACGCACCAGCCGGTCGAGCATGTGGCCTCGCTGCGGGCGATGCCGGGGATTATCGTCATCCGCCCCGGCGATGCGGTGGAAACGGCAGAGGCGTGGCTGGCGGCGCTGCGGGAGAAGGAGCATCCGGTGGCGATCGTGCTGACGCGGCAGAACATTCCGACGTTCGACCGCTCGAAGGCGGAGTTTGAGGGGGAGGGCTCGCTGGCTCAGGGCGCGTATATCTTCCGTAAGGAGAAGGACTCGGGCGACCTGGACGGCATCCTGATCGGGACGGGATCGGAGCTGCACCTTTGTGTGGAGGCGGCCCGTGCGCTCGAGGGCGAGGGGAAGAGCATCCGCGTGGTGTCGATGCCGAGCTGGGAGCTTTTCGAGCGGCAGGAGCCGAAATACCGGGAGAAGGTGCTGCCGAAGTCCTGCCAGAGGCGGCTCGCCGTGGAGGCCGGGACGGCCTTCGGCTGGCCGCGCTGGGTGGGCAGCGAGGCGAACACGGTCTCGGTGAACCGTTTCGGGGCGTCGGCTCCGTGGAAGCGCGTGGCGAAGGAATTCGGCTTCACGCCGGAGAACGTGGCCTCGCGGATGCGAAAGGTTCTCGACCGCAAGCAACAGCCGGCCCCGGCGGACGGGGACGACGAACTGACTTGACCACGGGCGGCCGCCTCCCGAGAAGGCTGCCCCGCCCCATGGGGGCACCAATCCAACCTGATCGGAAGCTGAAGAGGCGATGGCGATACTGGTGGACGAAAACACACGTTTGCTTATCCAGGGCCTGACCGGCAGGGAAGGGCAGTTCCACGGCGCGCAGATGATGGAGTACGGGACGAACCTTGTGGCGGGTGTGACCCCCGGCAAGGGCGGGCAGACGACGCTGGAGAAGGTGCCCGTCTTCGATACGGTGCGTCAGGCCGTGAAGGAGACGGGCTGCAACGCGACGGTGATCTACGTGCCGGCCGGCTTCGCGGCGGACGCGGCACTGGAAGCGATGGAGGCTGGCATCCCGCTGGTGATCATCATCACCGAGGGCATCCCGACGCTGCAGATGATGACCGTTTACCATGAGGCGCGCCGGCTCGATGTGGCGCTGGTGGGGCCGAACTGCCCGGGGGTCATCTCGCCCGGGAAGGCAAAGCTCGGCATCATGCCGGGGCACATCCACAAGCCGGGCCGCGTTGGGGTGGTTTCACGCTCGGGGACGCTGACCTACGAGATCGTGTGGGAGCTGACCGAGAACGGCATCGGCCAGAGCACCTGCATCGGGATCGGCGGGGACCCGATCGTGGGGACCTCGCACCTGGACGCGCTTCAGCGGTTCAACGAGGACCCGGACACGGACGCAGTGGTGATGATCGGTGAGATCGGCGGCACGGCGGAGGAAGAGGCGGCGGAGTGGGTGAAGTCCCACATGAAGAAGCCCGTGGTTGGCTTTATCGCGGGGCTGACGGCACCGCCGGGCAAGCGGATGGGCCATGCCGGGGCGATCATCAGCGGCGGCAGCGGAACGGCGCAGGAAAAGCTGCGGGTGCTTTCGGACTGCGGCATCCCGACGGCGGAGCGGCCGGACCAGATCGCCGGGCTCGTGCAGGAGGCGCTCGGGGCCAAGGCCTGACAGCGCGCCGCCCGAACCGGCCGGTGTCATCTACGGACATTGCTGATTACGAAGACGGCCCGCTTGCTCCGTGGGAGAGGCGGGCCGTCTCTTGGGTTTGGTGCTGCTGTCAGTGCCCCAAGCCCACAGGGTGGGCATCGACAGGTTCCTCGAAGGCAATGAGCAGGACGCAATCCTCGCCCGTGTCCTCGCAGACTGTTTCGTGGGGGAGTTCGGCCGGACCGAAGGCGTAAGTGCCCGGCGTCAGGACAACCGGTTCCTGGCCTTCGTAGTCCACCTGCATCCGGCCGGAGACGAGCACCATCCGCTCCGCCGAGGTGTGCCAATGGTTGGGGACCGTGGTGCCCGGAGCCATGCGGAAGAACACGTCTGCGTTGGGCTGCTCCGGGTCGCCTTGGAGCACCGCGATCCCGCAGCCTTCGGGCATGAACTCGGGGCACGGCCCCCACTCCAGGTCCGGGGCGTCATGCGTCCATGTCAGCGCCACCTCGGCCGATCCCGGTGCGGGCTCTTCCGTGACTGGTATCGCGTCCACGGGGTCCTCGAATGCGATGAACAGCAGGCACTCCTCGCCCGGCGCGCAGTAGGTTTCGTGTGACAGCCCACCCGGGCCGTAGGCGTAGGTGCCCGCTGTCAGTACAACCGGTTCCTGGCCTTCGTAATCCACGTGCAACTCTCCGGAGATGAGCACCATCCGCTCCGCCGACGTGTGCCAGTGCTCCGGAATCGTTGTGTCCGGGGCCATGCGGAGAAGGACGTCGGCGTTGACATCTTCCGGGTCGCCCTGAAGCACGGCGATTCCGCAGCCTTCCGGCATGAACTCGGGGCAAGGCCCCCATTCCAGAGCCGGATCATCGGGGGCATACGTGATGGCGCGGGAGGCTTCGGCGGCCGGTGGCGGCTCCGCAGCGGCCTGCTCCTGCGGGTCACTCTCCGGCCGGGGACATCCCGTAAGGATCACCACTGCGGCGGCGGTGATTCCTGCGAAAAGGGGGCGAAACAAGGATGCGTTGGTCATTCTTATCCTCATCGATTGCTCCTGTTTGTGGGGTATCATCCGGTGCCGGGCGGATTGTCCCGGAACCGGATGTAGGTGCTTTCTCTGCGGGCAGGAGCTTCTCCTGCCCGGATCGGACCGAGTTGCTCCGATCAGTGGCTACCGGTCTCCGCCGGCCTGTGCTGCCATGTGCTCCATAATGGCGTCGCTTTCCTGTTTGAACTCTTCGAGCTCGACTTGGGCGCCGTTCAGGATGGTGCTCCAATGGCGGATTGCTGCGGCCACGGCGAGCGCCTCGGCGATCTCTTCTTCGGTGACTCCGTGGGCTTTGGCTGCTTCGGTGTGGAAATAGACACAGTAGTCGCAGGGAATCTGCGCTCCCACAGCCACGGCGATCAGCTCCTTTTCCCTGGCGGACAGGGAGGTGTCGGGGTTGAGTCCAACTCCTTTGAGCGACTCCCACGCTCCGGCCACACCGGCCTCCGGATAGACGCGGAGGAAGCTCGGCACGAGCCCAAGTGTCTCCTCGATTTCCGCGTAGGTGCCCCCAGTTTCCGTGGGGTTGCCGGTCTGTTCCCCGCCAGCGAGGTAATCCATAATGGCGTCGGTTTCCTGCTTGAACTCTTCGAGCTCGACCTGGGCGCCGTTCAGGATGGTGCTCCAATGGCGGATTGATGCGGCCATGGCCAGTGCCTCAGCGATTTCCTGTTCGGTGACTCCGTTGGCTTTGGCCGCCTGTGTATGGAAATAGACGCAGTAGTCGCAGGGAATCTGCGCTGCGACGGCCAGGGCGACCAGCTCCTTCTCCCTCGCGGACAGGGCGGTGTCAGGGTTGAGGAGCACTCCTTTGAGCGACTCCCACGCTCCTGTCACGCCGGCTTCCGGGTAGGCGCGTAAATAGGAGGGCACGAGGCCCAAGGTTTCCTCGATCTCTTCATAGGTTGCCTGCGTCTCGGCGCGGGCGCTGTCAGGGGCAAGGACTGAACTCACGCAGAGTGCCAATCCCACGGCGAGGTGTTTTGCGCTCCTCATGACCGTCATGTCCGATTCCTTTCACTGCTGGATTTGGCTACCAAGCGAACCGCCCATGGAGCCACGGCACATCGGTTTTGCCAAACAGGCTCTGCTCGCCTGGGTGTCACCTAATGGCCTGCCGTGCCCTGTTTCGGACAGGAGGTCCCTCCATCCACGGGGAAGTTACCAGATGATGCGGAGTCCTCTGGAGCCAGACCAGTGTCATCGCGATGTTGCTGATTACGAAGACGGCCCGCTTGCTCCGTGGGGGAGGCGGGCCGTCTCCGTGGTGGGAGGGGGTGTGGGAGGAATCTTTTGCCGCACCGGGTGCGGGCATGGGTAGCTGGTAGCAAGAACCCCTCCCGGTTTTCCGGGAGGGGTGAAATAGTGCGCTCGTGCCGCGCGATGCGGTTGTGTGTGGCTTATTCGTACAGGTGCCACATACGTGCGTCGGTCGGCTCGGGGTTGACGTTGAGGGTCTGGGAGACCGGCGCGGTGACGGAGGTGCTGCTCTGCCCCCCCGGGGATGCTGCGGCGTATCCGAGGTCCGTGCCCGTGGCGCCCTTCGTGAAATAGATGTTGCCGAAGGCGTCCGAATAGATGCCAGAAGCGAAGCTCGTGTCCAGTGGCAGTTCGGGCGGGAAGGCGAAGAAGGCGTCCGTTCCGTCAATGGCGACGTTCACGCTGGCCTGGCTGCGATTGCCGAGGTTGACGAGGCCTTCCTGGGTGGAAACGATGATGTCTCCATCGGGTGTCTCGGCGAGCTCGTAGAGTTCGACACCGTCTCTGGAATCGATGCCGGTGGCATCGACGACCCAGTCGGCATTGGCATCGGTGAGGTCGCCCTCCTCGGTTGCGGTTTCAACGAGGGAGGCGGGCCAACGGTACACCCAGCCGACGCGGGAGAGCCAGTAGAGGTTGCCGTCGGCGTCGAGCATGACGTGCTTGGAGTAGAGGTTCTCGCCGATGTCGAGGATGTTAACCAGGTCGTCTTCAGTTATTTCGTTGTTCGCATCAACGACGGCCCTGTCGATCGTGTTGTTGCCATGGGAGAAGTACAGGATGCGGTCATCTCCATCGGCCCGGGCTGCCACCGTCCGTGTGGCGGGCCCATCGCCAAGCACCTGCACACCGGTGTGGTCATTGATGTGCCCGTAATATACTCGGATGCCGGAGGTTGCCTGCCCCGCGACGTAGTAGTATTCGGGGTTGAGCGGGTCCTCGGTCATGTACCAAGTATCCTGAAACGTGTGGCTGTCCGGATCATCGCTGTTGGGGTGGCGGAGGACTGCTGTGTCGCGGCCGCCGTCAACCGAATCGAGCGGCGGGCGCAGGTCGGTGGTCACCTTGACGACCTTGCCGTGTCCGGGGTCGGCAGTGCCTGCTGAGTGCGAAGAAGTCAGCAGGACGAGGCCAAAGGTGTCGGAGTCCTGGTCCCACGGGATGTTGACTGAGTGTCCACGAACTCGATTGAAAAGGTTCTTATGGTTGATTTCGTCGAGCGGTGGTTCGTTCCAGTAATCGTCGAGGTGGTCTGGTGACTGGTTGATGGCGAACCAGTTCCATTCCTCGGGGTTGTCGGCATCGACGTTGACACGGATTCTGTAGTCTTCCTCGGGGGTGACGGGGTTGCCACCGTCGTTGTCGTCGGTGAGGTCCCAGACGACCGAGTTGTGGCCCCATGCAGTGGGCCCTGAGAAGCTGGCGACGACCGCGTCCGCGGCGTCCACGATCTCGATTTCGACCGAGTCGGCTTCCATGTTGAGGATGTAGGAGATGGTGGTGCTGCTGCCCAAGGCGGGCGAGGTGTTGGTGGCCCTGATCTGCGAGGCGTAGGGGATGGCGATGGCCGTTCCTGCGCTGAAGGCGAGGGCCGCTGTGAGGGCTAGAATCCTCTTCTTCATTTTGGGGGGGCTCCTTCTTGATTGGTGGGGTTGGCCGTTTGGAGAGCCTGGCTCTGTCGGGTGTTTCGTTTCCCGGGATCGATCCGTTCCTGGATTGGGAGAAGAGGCCGATTCCACGTGCATGGGCCAAGAACCCGGCTCTTCAACGACTCTAACGGGAAGGGACCCATTTCGTGCGGCATTGGTCAACCCCAAATCTCCGCGGGAGGCAAGAGTGCGAAACCCCCTCCCGGGAGGGCCGGGAGGGGGGGGTAGGGAACGCTGGTCTTGGGTGTCTGCTGTGTGGCTTACTCGTAGAGGTGCCACATACGGACGCCGGTCGGCTCGGGGTCGATGGTGAGGGTCTGGGAGAGCGGAGCCTGGACCTCGGTGCTGGTGTCGCCACCCGGGGAGACAGCCCACACGCCGAAGAGCGAGTTGGCGGCTGCGTAGTAGATGTTCCCGAAGGCGTCGGAAGCGATGCCGACCGCGTAGGTGTTGACGCTTTCATCCAGGTCGGTGAGGGAGAAGAAGGCGTCCGCGTCGGAGATTTCCTGGGTCAGACTGGCGTCTTCTTTGTTGCCGAGGTTGATCAGGTGGATGAAGGTCTCGTTGCCGCCGGCCGCCACGACGATGTCGCCGTTGGGCATTTCCGTCAGTTCGCCAAGAAGGCCGAGGTTTCCGCCGTCGGCAATGGTAACGACCGAGTCGGCATTGTCCGCGTCGAGATCACCTTCGGAGAGGTCGCCGTTTATGAGGGACGCGGGCCAACGGTACACGCGGCCGGTATCGGGCGAGGTTGAATCACCGCGGGAGAGCCAGTAGAGGTTGCCGTCGGAATCGAGGAAGACGTGCTTGGAGTAGAGGTCGGGGGAGAAACCGAGAAGCTCCGTGGCTTCGCCGGCAAGCTCGTTGTCCTCGGTGATCTCCCACATTTCAATGCTGTCTGTGCCTTGAGCAGTGAGGAGGTAACGATCGGTTCCATCGACGATGATGGCGATGGTTCGGGGGCCGCCTAGATCAATCTCGTCCGGGTTGGGGTTCTGGGCGACCACGTCGTTCAATGTGCCATAAATCAGATTGGTGCGCGCTGCGGTGGCTTGTCCCGAGACGAAGTAGTGATCGGGGTTGAGGGGGTCTTCGATGCCGAACCAGACGTCCTGGAAGGAGCCGTCCTCGCCAATGCCGTCGCTCTGCGGGTGGCGGAGAACGCGTGAATCAAAGCCATCGCCGGCGAGAGTCGAGAGGTCGGAAAGGAGAGGCACCACGGCGGCGTACGTCTCGACGCTTCCGGACCATTCGGTTTCACTGCCGGGAAGACCAATGATGCCGAAATCGTCGCTGTCCTGGTCCTGCGGGACGAAGACCGAATGGGGGCGGAAGCGGGTGAAGAGGTTCTTGTGGTTGATGTCCTCGCGGCCATCTCTCATGTAGAAGTCATCACCGACGTCTTCGGACTGGTTGATGGCGTAGAGGCTCCACTCCTCGGGCTGGTCGGCATTGGCCGTGATGCGGACGCGGTAGCCAGTGCCGTCCTCAACGGCATCCCCACCGTCGTTGTCTTCTGTAAGGTCCCAGACTACGCTGTTGGCGCCCTGGTCGGCGGAGCCGCTGAAGCTGGCCACGACCGTTTCGCTGTCGTCGAGTACTTCGATCAACACCGAGTCGGCAGCCTGGTTGAGGTGGTAACTGATCGTGGTGCTGGTACCAAGCGAGGGGCTGGTGTTGCTGAGCCTGATCTGCGAGGCATAAGGAACGGCCATGGCTGTTCCGGTGGTCACAGCCAAGGCAGCGGCGAGGGCTAGAATCCTCTTCTTCATTGTGGTGTCTCCTTCTCAGGGTCTGGTGGTTGTCTCGCGATGTGTACCCAACTCGGGGAGGCAGGTGGCGCCCAGGATTTGCCCCTTGGTGACGGCGCACGTGCCGGCTGGAAAAAGGGCGCACTCGCGATTCTGAAGAGAGGAACGCGCGGACCGGTTGAATGGTCAACCGGAAATCGCAGAAAAAACTGTCCCGCATGGAATTAGGGGAAGTCTGCCGGCAGGATTGCCGGGGAAAGGGCCTGGTCCGCGGGTCGAGATGGCTTATTTGCCGACTTTGCGGCGGTGTTCCTGGAGCGCCTCGACCAGCTTGCCAGCACCGTACCGGACCGGGTCGGTGGCGGGGACGCCGAGGGCCTCTTCAGCCTCGCGGACGGCCTTTTTGGCCTCGGAGTCGGAGGCGCCGAAGGTGTTGAGGGCGGTGGCGGCAAGGGCGGTGGGCTTCATGAGGCCGGCCATGTCGAGGTAGGGCTGGACGACTTCGGGGAGCGGGGGGATGCGGATGTGGGGGTTGGAGGTGATGGTGGTGCGGGTGACCATGTGGTTGAGGACGAGGCCGTCGGGGCAGGAGCCGTGAATGAGGCCTAGGGTGACGGCGCTGTAGCCCGGGTGCAGGAGGGCCCCTTGGCCCTCGACCAGGATGATTTCGGC
>SLMS01000267.1 GCA_007133495.1 Candidatus Sumerlaeota bacterium
CATGGTCACGATGCATGATTTGCAGCCGCTGGTGGACCCGGAGTTCTCCGGCCGCAGGATGCTGCTCACCCAGTGGGCGTACAATTACTTCTATCGTTTTGTCTATCCGGCGACGCTGAAGAAGGCAAAATGGACGCTTTGCGTGAGCTACCACACACGGTCGCGCCTGGTGGAGTTCTACCCCGATCTTGCACCGAAGCTGATTGTGGTGACATCCGGGCTCGACCCCGACCATTTTCATGCTCCCGACCCGCAGACGGCAGCGGATGTGCTGGACCGGTTTGAGCTGGAGCGCCCCTACGTGCTGTATTACGGCTCCACCCGCCCGAACAAGAACCTCAAAAATGCCGTGCAGGGTTTTTTCGACTTCATGGACGAGTATCCAGAGGACGAAACGGAGTTCGTCATGATACTCAAGAAGGACCGGTTTTTCAAGGAGGTGGGGCGTCTGATCCGCACGCGGAAGAAACTGAAACGGGTGCGGGTGCTCGGGCAGGTGACGCTCCAGGAACAAAAGTGCATCCTGCACCGCGCACGGGGATTCATGTTCCCGACAAAGTACGAGGGGTTCGGCTTTCCGGCGCTGGAGGCGATGGCGGCGAAAGTGCCTGTGATCGCGGGGGAATCGGGGGCATTGCCGGAAATTTGCGGTGATGCTGCGGAGTTCGTCGATCCCGATGATCCGGGTGATATCGCCTCTGCGCTGGGCACGGTGCTCTACAATCAAAAGCGGCGGGAAGAGCTGATCGAGCTGGGGGGCGAGCGCGCACAGCAATTCGACTGGCGGCTCGCGGCGGAACGCGTCCGCGATATCTATCGCCTCCTGTTCTGAGTCTGCCGCGCTGCGGCGCCGTGGCTGGTCACCTTGCGTTCGAAGCGGGGGGTCACAGTCCCTCATTGGAGCATCGCTCCGCCCCCCGCCATGCCGGGGGGCAGGTCACCCGCAGGGCGGTGCGCCTTCGAGGGGGCGGTGGAGGGGCTCCTGTTGACCTCGCGGGAGGCTGGGGGGCATCGTGATACCCAGAGGTCATCAATCGGGCCGGTTGCCGGCCGAGACCATTTCATGGGGGTCCAACGAGTGGCGAAACTATCGGTGAGAAACCTCGACGCGAAGGGCAAGCGCGTGCTGGTGCGCTGCGATTTCAATGTGCCGCTGGACGAGAGTCTGGCGATTACGGACGATACCCGGATTGTGGAGAGTCTGCCCACGATCAAGCTGCTGCTGGAGCAGGGCGCGCGGGTGATTCTGGCCTCGCACCTGGGCCGGCCGAAGGGTCAGCCCAACCCGAAGATGAGCCTGGCGCCTGTGGCCAAGCGGCTGAGCGAACTGCTGGGCAAGGAGGTGCCCCTGGCGCCGGACTGCGTCGGCCCGGAGGTGGAGGCGATGGTGGCGAAGCTCCAGGACGGCGAGGCGCTGTTGCTGGAGAACGTGCGCTTCCACAAGGAAGAGGACGAAAAGAAGGACAAGGAGACGAAGAAGTTCTCCCCCGAGCGGGAGGAGTTCGCGAAGAAGCTCGCCTCCCTGGCGGAAGTTTACGTGAACGACGCGTTCGGCACCTCACACCGTGATCACGTTTCGACCTGTGCGGTGGCGACGCTGCTCTCGCCGGCCGCCTGCGGTTTCCTCATCGCCAAGGAGCTGGAATACCTGCAGGGGGCGCTGGAGGATCCGAAGCGCCCGCTGGTGGCGATTCTCGGTGGGGCGAAGGTTGGCTCGAAGATCGGTGTCATCAAGGCGCTGCTGGAGAAGGTGGACACACTCGTGCTGGGCGGAGGGATGATCTACACATTCTTCAAGGCACAGGGGCACGAGATCGGCGATTCGCTCTTCGACGAGGAGTCGTTCGAGACGGCGAAGAGCCTGCTGGCGGAGTGCGAGCGCAGCGGCAAGCGCATCCTGTTCCCGGTGGACGTGCTGGTGGCGGACAAGTTCGAGGCCGGCGCAAACACGAAGGTGGTGCCGGCGAACGAGATCCCCTCGGGCTGGCAGGGCGTGGACATCGGACCCGAATCGCTTTCGATCATCCGGGACGAGATTCTGAAGGCCGCGACGGTCGTGTGGAACGGCCCGGTTGGCGTGTTCGAAATCGAGGATTTCGCGAGGGGCACGCGCGGCGTGGCCGAGGCGCTCGCGGAAAGCAGCGCGATCACGATCATCGGCGGCGGAGACAGTGCGGCGGCGATCCTCAAGTTCGGGCTGAAGGAAAAGATGTCCCACATCTCGACCGGTGGCGGGGCAAGCCTGGAGTTCCTCGAAGGCAAGAAGCTGCCCGGCATCGAGGCGCTGGACGACGTGTAACCGGTCGCTGGGGGGGAGGTGACCCATACGCCTCCCCCGGCACCCGTGCCGAACCGTGTATAGACGCGGGACACGCAGGCGGGGAGTTGGTGTCACGCGGCGGCGCAACGGCGCCAGGTGGCTCGTCTCAGTGGTTCCTTTTGCTTTTCATTTTCAGCCGAGAGCCTGGGTGAGGGCGCTGGCGATGCGCTCGTTGTCTTCGGCGGTCTGGAACGGGCCGAGGGGAAGCGTGAGGAGCCGTGGCGCGATGGCGGCGGTGACGGGGAGGCGCTCGCGCATCTCGTCTGCGTTGTGCACTTCCCGCGCTGCGGAGAATTCGTAGAGAGGGCGGTAGTGCACGGACGTCTGGATGCCCGCGTCGGCGAGGCGCTCCATGACGGTGGTGCGTTCCGCCTCCGGCGGCAGCAGCACGCAGAAAAGGTGGTGCGCGGAAGTGCCGCGATGCTGTCTATACGGAGTGACGAGACCACGGTCTTCCAGCGGGGCGAGCAGTTCGCGCAGATGCTCGGCGTTGCGGCGCCTTGCGGCGTTGGCGCCGGGGAGTTTCTCCAGTTGCTCAAGGCCGATGGCGGCGCGCAGCTCGTCCATGCGGGCGTTGGTGCCGGGGCGGACCACGTCGTAAAGGGTGGGGGCGGCCTCCGCCTCGCGGTGCCAGGTGCCGGAGGTGAGGCCGTGGGAGCGCAGTTGCCGGCAGTGCCCGGCGAAGGCGCCGTCGTTTGTGGTGATCATGCCGCCCTCGCCGGTGGTGATGTTCTTGTTGCCGTAGAAGCTCCAGGTGCCGGCGAGGCCGAAGCTGCCGATCCTGCGGCCGCCTGTCTCGGCGAGCGGGGCGTGGCAGGCGTCCTCTATTACGGCAATGCCGCGGCTGCGGGAGAGGGTCTCGAATGCCTCCATGTCCGGGGGGAAGCCGGCGTGCGGCATGGTGACGATAAGGCGGGTGCGCCCGGTGATGAGCGACTCGGCCGAGGCGGGGGAGATGGTGAGGTCCTCCAGGGCCGCGGCGTCGGCAAGGACCGGGACGGCCCCGGCACGCAGGACGGCGTTCCAGCAGGCAACGAAGGTGAGCGCCGGTAGGATGACCTCGTCTCCCGGCGCGAGCCTCGCCGCCGCGTAGGCGAGTTCCAGGGCGAGGGTGCCGTTGGCGACGGCGACGGCGTGGGAGGTGCCGATCGTGGCGGCGAACTCCTCCTCGAAGGCGGCGACTTCCGGCCCCTGGGTGACCCAGCGCGAGCGCAGGACGCGGAGGACGGCGCGCTCCTCCTCCTCGCCGAGGGTCGTCTGGGTGAGCGGGATGGGGTGATTTTTGGGCACGGCGTTCTTTCGCCTTTTTTTCGTATGTTCGTGCTTGACACCGCACGTTCCCTGAGGCTTGCATCGGGAAACACTGCCGACAGGGCAATCTCGACCTCACGAGCACAGGACGGCGTTATGGCTTCTTCGACCAAGGACGGCAAATCAGCCCCGGCAGGGGGGCGGGAAAAGTCGCTTCAGTTGGCGCTGACGCAAATCCGGCGCAATCACGGCGACGGAGTGATCATGCGCTACGGCGAGCGGGCGGAGCAGAACATCCCCGCGATCCCCAGCGGTTCGATTTCGCTGGACCGGGCATTGGGCATCTGGGGTTTCCCGCGCGGCCGGATCGTGGAGATCTACGGGCCGGAATCGAGCGGCAAGACGACGCTCGCGCTGCATATCCTTGCCAACGCGCAGCGGCAAGGCGGCACGGCGGCCGTGATCGACGCGGAGCACGCGCTCGACCCGCGCTATTGCCGGGCGCTGGGCCTCAATCTGGACGAGCTGCTGATCAGCCAGCCGGACAACGGCGAGCAGGCGCTGGACATTTGCGAGACGCTGGTGCGCTCCAACGGCGTGGACGTGATTGTGGTGGACTCGGTGGCGGCGCTGGTTCCGCGCGCGGAGATCGAAGGGGAAATCGGCGACAGCTTCGTCGGCGTGCACGCCCGCCTGATGAGCCAGGCAATGCGGAAGCTGACCGGTGCGATCAGCCACAGTCATACTCTGGTCGTTTTCATCAACCAGATTCGCGAGAAGATCGGCGTGATGTTTGGCAGTCCCGAGACGACGACGGGCGGGCGCGCGCTGAAGTTTTACTCCTCGGTGCGGATCGACGTGCGGCGGATCGGCAGCATCAAGGAAGCGGGCACCGACGTCGGCAACCGGGTGCGGGCGCGCGTGGTGAAGAACAAGTGCGCCTCGCCCTTCCGGGAGGCGGAGTTCGACATCCTTTTCGGGCAGGGCATCAGCCGTGAAGGGGATGTGCTGGACCTCGGCGCGCAGATGAACGTGCTGGAGAAGAGCGGTTCGTGGTTCTCGTACAAGGGCGAGCGGCTCGGACAGGGGCGGGAGAAGTCGCGCGAGACGCTGCGGCAGAACCCGGAATTGCTGGAGCAGATCGAGTCGGAAATCCGCACGGCCTGTGGGGCTCCGCCCCCGGAGGTGGTCGCGGCCGGCGGCGAGGCGAAGGAGGAGTAGTCTGCGGTTTTTCCCGGCGCTTCTCGGTTTGATCGTCGCGCTCTCGATTGCCGCAAAAGTTGCGGCGGAGAGCGACGGGGAAGCCGTATCTCAGCCTGAGGACGCACAGGAGGGACTCGCGCCGGAGGAGGAGGTGGAGGAGGTCGAACCACCGCCCGGCGTTGAGGTCCCGGAGGAGGCACCCGTCTTTCGCGTGCGGTTCGAGTCGGCCGGCCGTCTCCAGATGGAGGTCTGGCTGGACGGTGAGCCGCTCGGCAGGACGCCGCTGCGGACAGAGCTTCCGGCGGGGCAGTACTTCCTCACGGCGAGCGCGGACGCGATTATTCCGGTGCTCCAGCCGTTCGAGGTCGGCGATGGCGGCGACCAGATGGTGATCCTGCCCACGCGGCCGGTGACAACGGAGAACTACCTTTCGGTCAGCCAGGACGTCTTCCGCTCGCTCGTCCATTTTCCGGAGAACCCGCACCTGTTGCTGATCGCGCTCTACCTGACGGTGGACGAGGAGGAGGCAGGGCGTCTGCTGGAGCGGGCGGACGAGAAGCTCGAGCAGAACGCGGCGCTGGAGGCGCTCCGGGCGCGGTATCATCTGCGTGGCGGGCGGTTTGGGGATGCGCTCCGGGCGGCCGAGCGTGCGATCGGTATAGACGGGACGTATGCACTGGCGTGGCGCGTGCGGGCGGAGATTCTGGCGGAGCAGGAGGAGTGGGAGCGGGCTCTGTCCGCCGCGAACTACGCGGTGGTGCAGGAGCCATACGGCTGGCGGAACCTGCGCACCCGCGCGCGCATCCACACCGAGCGGGGCAACGAACGGGCCGCACGGCTCGACACCGAGCGGGCGGACGAACTGTACGAGCAGCTTCACCGCCTGCAGGTGCGGGAGCCATGATCGCCTTTTTCGCCGGCACGGCGGAGGACGCGGCCGCCATCGCGCGGGCGTTCACTTCCGTGACGCCGGAAGTGGACGGGCCGTTTCACGTGCACCGGGGCAACTGGCGGGGTGAAGCCGCAGCTGTCTATCTGGTGACGGAAGGCGCGGACATGGCATATGCGGGCGGGCGCATCGCAGCGCGGCGCGGCGCGAAGGCTATGGTTTCGGTGGCGCGCGCGGTCTCTGTGCGGGCGGAGGAGGCTCCGGTTGGGGCGCTCGGGCCGGCGGGTGCAGTGTGGGACCTGGCGGGGCTGTTGCCGCTGCTGCGGTTGCTGCCTGATTCGGCGGAGGAGTTGCCCATGGACCCCGGGCCGCTGTTGCCTGAAGCCGCCGTCTGGACAGCAGACGGCATGGAGGCCGCGCCGGGTCTTGGCACGGTGCCGTTCGCGGTGCGCACTCCGCTTCTGCTGGAGGAGCTTCGGCGGCGCCGGGGCATCGGATTGGTGGACCGTTGGTCAGCGGGACTTGCGGCAGCCGCGGCGGAGGAGGAAGTGCCGTTGCGGCCCAACGTACTTGTTGAGGGGACGGTTGAGGAGGGCGGGGTGGTGCTCGCGGGGGAACTGCTGCTTGCCAGGCGGCGCGACGCGCAACTCGCCGGGGTGTTGGGCCGCCCGGTTAAAGGAGGGTACAACCCGGTATGGCACGCAATGATCAAACACTGATTGGCAAGCCCAGGCGGATATCCAGCAAATTCGCCCTTTCGGAGGAGGCGGTTGTCTATTCCGGCGATTGCATGGACCTGCTGTCGAAAATCCCCGATGGCACGCTACAGCTCGTTGTGACGTCTCCTCCCTATAACATCGGCAAGGAGTATGAAAAGAGACTGCACCTCGACTCGTATCTCGCGCAGCAGGAGCGCGTGATCGCTGAGTGTGTTCGCGCGCTCTCTCCAAAGGGCAGCATTTGCTGGCAGGTGGGGAACTACGTGGAAAGGGGAGCGATTGTTCCGCTGGACACAGTTTTGTTTCCTCTATTTTCGGGCTTGGGGCTGAAGATGCGCAACCGTATCATTTGGCATTTCGAGCACGGGCTACACTGCAATCGCCGGTTTTCCGGAAGGTACGAGACGATTATTTGGTTCACCAAGACCGACGACTATGTCTTCAATCTTGATCCTGTCAGGGTTCCACAGAAGTATCCCGGGAAGAAATACTTCAAGGGGCCGAAGGCCGGTCAGTACTCCTGCAATCCTCTCGGCAAGAATCCGGGTGATTTGTGGGTTATTCCCAACGTCAAGAATAATCACGTGGAAAAGACTGGGCACCCATGCCAGTTTCCAGTCGAACTAGTGGAAAGATTTGTACTCTCGCTCACGAACCAAGGGGACTGGGTGTTTGACCCCTTCCTCGGCACAGGGACATCTGTCATCGCGGCCATCCGGCATGGGCGCCGGGGAGGCGGGGCAGAGATATTTCCCGAGTATGCGAGGCTCGCACGTGAAAGAGTCCGGCAGGAGATGGAAGGTACGCTGCAAACGCGTCCCATGGATAGACCCGTTTACGACCCGGCTGCCGCTGGCAATAGCCTCAGGCTGGCGCCGTGGGAGAGAGATGCGGGGCAGATGACTCTGCTGGAAGAGGAACTCCCGTACGGAAAAGGCGGGAACAAGTGAAGATATCGGCGACCTATTCCCACTTGAATGGCCTGGAGTTCTTATTGGTCCACAGGGAGGGACTTTGGCAGGAAGTAGAAGGTGTTATAGCTGACGTTGACGCAAACGAATGCCGAACAAAAGAATCCAGAGAGAAGAGGATGAAGGGGAAGATACTATTCAGTCCAAAAGCCATGAATGATGCCTTCAGGCGGTTGCTGCAGAAAAAGGCATGGAGTGAGAGCCGGGTAAGTTATTGGGTTACGAAGAACGAGAAGTTGATACGCAAAACACTGACAGTTCCGGCGGAGGAGCAAAAGCGGCAAATACAAGCCGCTGGTGAAACCCCGATTTTCAGTTACAACCAGACAGACTTCGTAAAGGACCGGGTGGCGGTCGAAATTCAATTTGCCAAGTATTCGTTCGTTGCGTATGACCTCTTTGTCAAGCATCTTACCTTCTATGTAGGAGACCTTATAGATGTGGGGG
>SLMS01000220.1 GCA_007133495.1 Candidatus Sumerlaeota bacterium
ATGGATGAGCCGGTGGACTATATCGCCCTTGGGCCCATATTCGGAACCACCACCAAGGAAAACCCCGACCCGGCGGTGGGGCTCGAATTGGCGACCGAAGCATCAGCAGTACTGCGCAACGATCACCGGCCGCTGGTGCTGATCGGCGGGATCAACAAGGAGAACCTGCCGGCCCTCATGGAGGCAGCCCCGCGTGCGCTCGTCGCCATTATGGGCGGGCTGCTCGGGCACCGGGACCTCGCCACAGGCGTGCGTGAATACCGCCGGATTATTGGAGGCGAAGGATAGCTCCTCCTCGGCCGGCGCCCTCTCTCGACACTGCAAGTCCTATATTATCAAGCATCCAGCCCTTCGTTCCCCCAATGCGGGCGGCCCCGATCCGGGCACACCGCAGGTGAAGAAACCTGTTGCACCGGAAGGGGCTTGCGGAACGATCGTATACTACAAAGAGTTCAAAAAGAACGGAGCCACAACATGGGACGCAGAGGCATTCTGGCAGGAGTTCTGGCCTGCATGGCAGCAGCAGGAGTCACCCACGCGCAGGTCTCGCAGGCGGGACTGCACTTCGACTCGACAAGGACCGGATCGGTAAACGCCGGTTCCGCGAGCGAGCTTCAGTTCGGAGGAACGCAGCCGTTCACCCTCGAAGCTTGGGTGCGCCCGGACGGCTGGACAGGTGGCGATACCCACCGGGCGATTATTTCGAAATTCAACTCCGGATCGGTTGGCGCCTGGCAGTTCGTTATCCGCAATAACAACAGCCTGGGATTTCACCGGGAGGTCAACCCCTGGTGGATGAACGGGAACACCACGGTGCCCACAGGTCAGTGGCGGCACGTGGCGGCCACCTACGACGGTTCGGTCATGCGCACCTACGTGAACGGGGTGCTTGACGTGCAGGAGTCTCGCGGCTCCTCCTCGACAACAACAAGCCCCGTAATGATCGGTGCGACGCTCAACAGCGGCCAGCCGGCCAACCGTTTCCTCGGTGTGATAGACGAATTGCGCGTGTGGAACGTCGCGAAGTCCGCCCCCCAACTCCTCGCGGACATGAACACGACGCTGGCCGGCACGGAGGCGAACCTCGTCGGCTACTGGAACATGAACGAGTTGACCTCCGGCGGGACCACGCTGCCGGACCTCTCCCCCAGCGGAAACAACGGAACGCTCAGCGCCACCGGCGTCAGCCTCATCACTTCCGATCTCGTATCGTCCATCTCCGCCTCGGCGGATGATGTCGAGATGGACGAGCAGGTGACCTACTCTATTTCCGTGGAAAACAAGGGCCCCATGATCGCCGGGTCCACAGTCGTGACCGTCACGTTCCCGGAAAACTTCGTGTTCGAGTCCACCACGCTCGATTCCGAGGACTATACGATGGACGGCGACGGGATGACGCTCGATCCGCAGGACCTGTCTGAGGGGGATGAAATCGCGTTCGATCTTGTTCTGACAGCGGCCGGCTTCGGCGCAGGGACGCTCACGGTCGAGGCTGAACAGGAACTGGATGACATCGTGCCCGCAGACAACACGGCAACGGAGGAGACGACCGTCGTCGAACCAACCACCGTGCAGGGCTGGGAATCGATCATGCGCTGAGGCGCCAGCCTACCGGCGGACAGACATCAGGATGCCGTCCCGGACGGGCAGCAAACTCGCCACCCAGCGCGGGTCCCGATAGATGGCCCGCGTGGTGGTGGCGACGGCCTCAGTGTCGCGGTCCCATTCCTCCTCGGGAAGCGCCACGCGCCCGTCCCACAGCATGTTGTCGTAGAGCAGAACACCACCGGGAGCGAGTACCTCCGCGGCGAATTCCAGCGCGGCGGGATACGCTTCCTTGTCTATATCGCAGAAAACGATGTCCCACGGGCCGGGGAGCGCCTGGGCCACCTTGAGCGCGTCCCCCTTGTGAAAATGGAGGCGGTCCGCGATGCCGGCACGGCCGGCGTAGTTGCGGGCGAGATCGAGGTTCGGCTGGCTGAAATCGGTAAGGTGAATTTCCGCCTCCGGCGCACCGAGCGCCCACCAGACCGCCGAATAGCCGAAACCGCTCCCCAGTTCCAACACGCGCCGCGGGCGGGTCAGCATGGCGGTCTGGCGGAAGAACCGGCCCACTTCGGGCCCCACAATCGGGAAGGCGCGGCGGGCGGCCTCCTCCTCCATCTCCCGCAGAACGGGGTGCGGCGCCGGGCCGGAAACCGCCAGCCGGGCAAGATAGACCTCGACGTTTTCGTGAAAAATGCGTGGAGTGGACATGTCTATACGAAACTCCAGGGGGCGGTGCTATTGCGGCGGCTCCAGGTCCAACCGCATGGAAAAATCAAGAGCGGGGGCGGAGTGCGTCACCGCCCCCACGGAAATGCGCCCGGCGCCCAGTTTTGCCAGCTTCGCGGCGGCCTCCACCGTCACGCCGCCGGTGATTTCGACCTCCGCCTGCCCCTTGGCCAGGGCAATCGCCTCCCGCAATGTGTCCTCCTGCATATTGTCGAGCATCAGCAGGTCCACTCCTGCGGCAAGCGCGGCGCGCACCTCCTCCATGTTGCGTGCCTCGGCGGCGATGGAAAGCGGGGGCCGCAGATGCGCGACGCGCCGGAGTGCCTCCGCCAGCTCCCCGGCCCCGTCGGCGTGTGTGTCCTTCAGCATCACCATGTCGTATAGACCGAAGCGATGGTTCATCCCGCCGCCGCAATGCACCGCGTGCTTTTCAAGGTCGCGCCAAAGCGGTGTCGTCTTGCGGGTATCGCAGATGCGCAGGTCCGTCCCCTCCGCCGCGGCCACGTATTGCGCCGTGAGCGAGGCAATACCGGATAGACGCTGAAGAAAATTGAGCGCGGTCCGCTCCCCGGAAAGGAGCGAGCGCACGTTGCCTTCCAGCTCGGCCACCGTCTCCCCCGCGATAATCCCCTCACCGTCATTCTTGAGTGGATAGACGGTCACGCCGCCCAGAATCGTGAAGACAAGCTGAAACGGCTCCACGCCGCAAAGCACGCCTGAGTCCTTCGCCACGACCGTTGCGCGGGCGGTTTCCGCTTCGCCGAAAACGGCGCAGGTGGTGACGTCGCCAACCGAGGAAAGGTCCTCCCGGAGAGCAAGCCGGACCCGCTCCTCCAGCGGAGGGAACGGCTCCTCACTCATAGGAGTGCCCGGGATCGGGGTAGGAGCGCTCCCGCACATCGCGGGCGTACTTGCGAAGGCCCCGCAGCACTCCCGCGTGCATGTCCATGTACTTGCGGGCGAAACGCGGCGGTGACTGGGTCAGCCCAATCAAATCGTGCAGCACGAGCACCTGCCCGTCGCAATTCACTCCCGCGCCGATACCGATGGTTGGAATCTTGAGTTCGGCAGTCACCCGGCGGGCGAGTTCGGCCGGAACGAGTTCGAGCACCACGGCAAAGGCACCGGCCGCCTGCACCCCGAGCGCCTGTTCGATCAGGATGTTGGCGGCGTCCTCACCCCGGCCCTGCACGCGGTAGCCGCTCGTGGAGTGAACCGACTGCGGCGTCAGGCCGACGTGCCCCATGACCGGAATACCCGCAGAGACAAGCCGCTCGATCGATTCGAGCACGTGCGGGTCGTTCGTCTCCAGCTTCACCGCCTCCGCGCCGCCCTCCTGCATGAGCCGGCCTGCGTTCTCCATGGTCTTCTCCGGGCTGATCTGGAAAGCCATGAAGGGAAGGTCGGCCACGAGCAGCGGGCGCCGGGCACCCCGGGCCACTGCCGAGGTGTGCATGATCATCATGTCCATCGTCACCGGCAGGGTGGTTTCGAAGCCATGGACGGTCATGCCGACACTGTCGCCGACGAGGATGGCGTCAATCCCCGCCTGATCGGCAATGCCGGCCATGGGCGCATCGTAGGCGGTGACAAAGGTGATGGGCCGGCCGGCGGCCTTCATCTCCTGCAGATGGCCAATGCGGACTTTCTTGAGCGTCCCCTTCGGCGCCGGGGGAACCTTCGGCGAGGTGGTGGGGTTGGTGGCGTTGGTGTGTTCTTGCCCGGACAAGTTGCGAGCCTCCTCGGGGTGGACGGACAAAACGTGGGGCGCGATGCCCTATGGAGCAGCAGGGGGCACCGGGTGTGCCAGCGGATTTTCCCAGCTCCCCGGCCGGAGCCTCATTCGCGGAACGTAGTGTACCAACCCCGCAGGTCCACGTGCACGTAAGGAGTGCCCTCGCTCGGCCCGGGGCCCTGGAAGGACTCGACGATGCCGATCCCGCCGTACATGCCGATGCGGTCCATGGTACTCTTGACGATTTCCGCCAGCTCCTCAGCATCCTCCACGGTGACCTCCCCACCGCCGGTCAGGTCCCCCATCCGGGGCGGGGCGCCGCGCTCCTCCTCGTCGGTGCGGCGGGGATCGTACACGATCGCCACGGCATCCCCGTACTGGAAGCGGGAGAACTCGGCGAAGGTGACGCCCTGGCGTTCGAGGCGGAGCCGCTCGGTCGGCGAGACGAATCCCCGCAGCACCGCGATGTGCCTGGGGTCGTGACCCGCCGCGATCCAGTCCGAGTGGAACTCCTCCAGGAAGGTGAGCAACCGGGGCGAGATGGCCACGTAGCGCTCCGCGGAGTCGCCGTCCTCCGGAAAGACCGGCGGCATCAGTTCCCCAAGGGTTAGGTGGGGTAGAATGCGCGCCTGGCGCGTGCGCTCGTCCAGACGGTAGAAGACCTGCGGCGGGGTGTAGAGATGAGAATGCTCGCGCACGGGCCGCGGCGCGTTGTCGGAACGCTCGTTGGGATAGATGCCAATGTTTTGGCCGTGGAGTATGCCGTCGCCGGTGCGATCGAAGGCCACGCCGGAAAGGAGCAGAACGCCGGCGCGGGCGGACCAGGCAGGGGTACGGAGTCCCTCCGGCGGGCTGTAAAGCTCGTCGGCCCAGCGATGCGCGCGGGTTTCCGCGGCGCGGGCGCTGACGTAGCTGGCCCCGCCGCGCGTGCCTCCGGCGCGCCACCTGACCGTGCCGTCGGCCATCGGGATGAGCACATCGTCCGGCTCGGCTTCCCAGACGATCTCGGAGAGCGACGTCTGGCGGACAATGCCACGGGGAGAGAGAGCGTTCTCGGGGACTCCCGACCTGCCGGAAAGACCGCGCGGCGGGCGCACGGCGGCACGGAGCTGCACTTGGTCGCCCGGCTCGACAAGCACAGCCCGGCGCGTCTGCGTCATCTCCTCGCCGTTTACCTCGAGGACGAGCGTCGCCTCCATCTCCTCGAACTCAATGCCGGAAGAGATGGCTTGTGCGGCCGCGTTGCGGAGGAAATCGAACGGCTCCATGTCGGGAGCAGTGATCGGGGTGGTGCCTTCCTCCCCGGCCGACGGCTGCGGCGCCAACAGGAAGAGGACAAGCAGGGCAAGAGAGCGGGTAGCAAGTTGAGCGGGTCGCATGCGTTCCTGCCTTCTGGAGAGTGTGCGCCGAGTGGATGCGCATGGGAGTTGAGGGGACCCTAGGGGAGCCAAGGGGCGCGAGGACAGAGAAATCCGTTGCGGAGCCCGGGAACCGTGGGGTTCCCTGTGGCCTCAAAGGCAACGCGGGGTAAGGCCCTGCGGATGGAGGAGACGTGACCGAGACGATGCGCGCACACACTGGAATTAGAGCGGTGCAGCCGCTGATGGCCGGGATCATGGCCATCATGGTGGCGGCAGCACTCACCCTGCCCGCCCCGGTTCAGGCCCAACCAGGCGGGAACGACATCCGGGAGATGCAGGAGGACCTGCGCGGCCTGCTCGCACAGGGAGAGTACCAGCAACTGATCGACGAGGCGGACGACCTGCTGGCCATCGACCCCGGCAACCCGACCGCCACAATGCTCCGCGCCTTGGCCGAGCGCCGGATCGCACGCGGCGACTTGGACCCCCCCACGGCAGGCCCGGGTCTGATCCGCACCCGCGGAGGACCGGCCGAGCGCGAAGCCGCCCAGGAAGCCACCGAGGCCATGATCGAGCCGCAACCGCCGCTCGAACCCCGCCGGCCCGCAACCACCACGACCATGCTCGGCAACCTGCTCGCCGACTACCGCCAGGAGATCATCATCGGCGCGGCCGTGCTCCTGGCCCTGCTGGTCCTCCTGTTCGTGTGGATATGGAGGCGCTCGCAGAGTGAACCCGCCCCGGCCGCCGCCGGCAGCGGAAGCCGCACCGGAGTACCCCTGTCCGACATGCCCACACAGGTCCAGCGGCCCGCCGACCGCAAAACGCAGGTCACCCGCCGCAGCACAAGGGAACTGCGCAAGCCGAAGAAGAAGGCGGAAGAGCCGAAAGAACCCCAGCCGGAGCCGGAACAAGAGCAGCAACAGGCCGCCACGCCTCCGCCCAAAGAGCCGGAACCCAAGGAAGAGAAACCACAGGAGCGCCCGGCCGGGCCGCCACCCTCCGACAGTCTCGTCATCGACGATTACATGCAGAAGGAAGAAGATGAGAAAAAGGGCGAGGACATCGGCTCCTCCCTTGGCATCGACTACTCCGAAACCGAGGAACTCAAGACCGAGGGCCTGAAGCCCGAGAGCCCCGACAAGGAGGAAAAAGACGAGGACGAGAAGACCTACCACTCGCTCATGTTCGGGGAGGAAGAGGAGAAGAAAAAGGAAAAACCCGAAACAGACAAGGAAGAACTCAGCAAGAGCCAGTCCGACGATCAGTTCGCCAATATGATGTTCGGCAGCGGCGCCGACGAGACCGTAAAGGCCGAGCCCGGCGAGACAAAACCCCCGCCGGACGACGATCCGGACAGGACCAAGCTCACGCCCCCCAGCGAGGGCGAAGCCAAGAGCGAGCAGAAGACCTCCATGTTCGACCGCCAGCGCCAGACCGGCAAGGAGGCCCTGGAGTCCGGCGATTACGCCCGTGCGGTGCAGTGCCTCAGCGTGGCGGCAAGCCTCCGGCCCGGCGACCAGGAGGTCCGCGAGCTGCTCGACGAGGCGCGCAAAAAGCGCCGCGCCGGCTGAGCTTGCACCCCAGCCACCCTTCCCGCGCCCTCACGGCGGAAAAACACCATCACCCTCCCCCTCGGGCCGTCCATTGCGGGCGGCCCGCTCCCTTTTTGGACCGGGACAGGTTCGCTCTGGACACCCGCACCCCCAAGGGTTGAGGGTGACGATTATCAGAGGACAACCGCGTCCGAACACCCCGGAGGAGAGAGGAAATGGAGACACGTTTCGCTGCATGGGGAGCAATGGCCCTTGCCGTGGCGCTCGGAGGAAGCGCCCCCGCCCAGCCGGTCCCCTCCCCGGAGGAGGAATTCCGCGCCGCATGGGTCACGCGCTTCGAATGGCCGGCCTCAACCGAGGCCCAGACCCGCCAGAACATCACCAACATCATGGAGACACTGGCGGACGCGAACTTCAACGCCGTGCTCTTCCAGATTCGCGGCCAGTGCGACGTGCTCTACCCGAGCCCCTACGAGCCGTGGGGCCGGCCATTCAACTGGACAGACCCCGGCTGGGACCCCCTCCAGTTCGCCATAGACGAGGCCCGCGCCAACGGCCTCGAGTTCCACGCCTACATCAACACCCACACGCTCATGCAGAACACGCCGCCGGCACAGACCGAGCCGCAACACCGCTATAACCTGCACAATGCGCAGAGTGACGACCCCTGGGTCATCCACGACACCAACGGCAACCCGGTGGACTATATCAGCAGCTACTCCTGGATCAGCCCCGGGCACCCCGACGCCGAGGCATGGACCCGCAAGATGATCAATCACGTCGTGGACAACTACGACGTGGACGGCCTTCACTTCGACCGCATCCGCACGCCCGGCGCGGG
>SLMS01000089.1 GCA_007133495.1 Candidatus Sumerlaeota bacterium
CCCAGCGCCGCGGCGTGCACGATGAGCGTGGCGGAAGTGGCGGGCTCGCCGATCTCGGGCGAATTGCCCAGCTCCCCGCGGGTGAGCGTCACCCGCAGGCGGGCCAGCTCCAGCGAATTGGCGTCCAGCACGTGCTGGCAGATTTGCAGCAGTTCCTCCGGCGGCATGTTCCAGGCGATCTCCACGGTGCGTGCGCCGCGGGCCAGCCGGGCGAAGTGGGCCTCGTGGAAGAGGAGCTGGCCGGCCTCGCACCGGATGGTCTCGAAAAGCCCGTCGCCGAGGAGCACGCCGCGGTCGAGCGGATCGAGCGCCGCGTCGTCGCGCTCCAGAAATCGTCCGTTCAGATAGATAATCGGCATGGGCTGGCGTTCCGTCCGAGGGCTCCCGCTTGCCGGGAGGTGGGGTGCGCCCGATATTGAACACCAGAGGCCGGCGTGCGCGCAAGGCCCGGCGTGGCGACGCCAGCGGCCGAGTCCCCCCTTGCGCCCCGGCTCGCCCCGCCCGGGAGGATGCTTCCCGGGAAGAATCCCGCCAAGAGGAGCTTCAGATGGAAACTTTCAAGGAATACACCTTCGAGGCCGCCCACAGGCTACCCAACCTTACCGCAAACCACCCCTGCGGCCGGCTGCACGGGCACTCCTTCCGCCTGCGGCTCACCGTCTCGGGGGCGACCGATCCGAAAATGGGATGGGTGCTGGACTTCGCGGAGCTGGACAAGGCGCTCGCGCCGTGGCTCAGGAAGCTGGACCACCACTATTTGAATGACATAGACGGGCTGGAAAACCCCACGTGCGAGAATATCGCAAAGTGGCTTTGGGAGCCGCTCAAGAAATCACTGCCGGGCCTTTCCGCCATCGCCGTCTATGAAACCCCCGAATGCGGGAGCGTTTACCGGGGAGAGTGACCACCACGGAGAGTAAACGCATCGCGAGGTTTTTTCCCCCGGCAGCGTGGGCGGCAGCGCCGTTCCTGCTGGTGCTCGTGGTGCATCTCATCCTGCGTGTCGTGGCGGAGCGTGCCGGTGTCTTTCCCATATCGACTGACGAATCAGTGCGGGTGGAGTTCGCCTCGATCTTTGCGAGGACCGGCGACTATTCGACTTTCCACTATCTCTGGCTGCCGCTGCCGTTCGTGCTGAACGGAACGCTGGGGCTCCTGCTCTCCGGCGATTTCTGGCGCGCGACGCTGCTGTCGAACACGGCCGCCACGGTGCTTTCCATCTGGGCGATGATGGCGGCGGTGTTCGCCCTTGTCTATTATGGAAAGGGGCGCATTGCCACGCGCCGGCGCATGAGGCGTGCCTCCGTGCTCGCCGGCCTGACGGGCCTGGCCGCCGCAAGTGCGCCATGGACGACGTTCCTGTCGCACATGGGGTACGCGGAGCCACTGGCCTGGGCGGGCCAGTCGTTCTGCATACTGGGGCTTGTGCTTGCATCGCTTTTCCGCGGATGGAGGGCTGCCGGAGCGTTCGTGCTTGCTGGACTTGGCGTGGCGGCCGCTGCCATGGCGCGTTACGAATCGTGGCTGTTCGCGCCGGGCCTGCTGGCGGCCGGAGGACTTCTCCTTGTACTCCGGGCAATTAATAGAGACTCCGGCCCGGATCGCAGCAGTCTTGCAGAATGGGCCGGCCTGCTTGCCGGGGTGATCATCGCCTTCGCGCCGATTCTCTGGTGGCTTTCGATACACAAGCGTGAGTGGGATGACATGCTGCGGCCCTTCGCCTGGTACCATCGTTTTGATATAGACGAGGCGGGCCGAGCCCGGCCGGAGGCCACGTTCTTCGCCGGGTGGAAGGCAACGCTGCATCACACGTTCTGGCTGCCGGTGTTGGCGCTGGTGCCTCTTTTTCCGAGGCGCTGGACGGTGCCGTACGCGATGCTGGCGGTGCCGCCATTGCTTGCGCTTCTGGCCTTTATTGTATTCTCGACGCGGGGTGGCGTGGCCTGGGTGGTGCCCGAACGGTCGCTCGGTTACTTCACCATGGTGCTCGTTTTTCCGGCAGCGCTCTGCGCCGCTGACTGGGCCGCGGGAGGCACCGGCAGGAGCGGCAGACTCCGCAGGAACCTTGCTGCCCTCCTGTTCTTCGCACTGTTCGCAGGGATGAATGTGATTTTCACGCGGACCCCCATGGTGACGAACTTCCCGGAGGTGCGCGAGACGCGTCCACTCGTGAACCGCGCCCTTGCACGTGTCCCGCTCGGCCGTCAGGAGAAGATACTCCTCCCGCCGGGGGACATGCACCAGAACGGGTGGGTTTTCGTGCACCCGCGCACCAGCCGGCTGCTGACTCCTCCCGGGCAATGGGGACACAGCCTTCCGGCGGCCGAGGAACTTCTGCCGTGGCTGCGCGAAAACAAGGTGGGGCTTGTCATTACAAGGGATGAACTCCGGGGAAACGAAACAGTTCACGAACTGGTCGAACGGAGCTACGGGCCGCAGGACGCCGAGCATGCGCTTCGCGAGGCGCGCCGACGGGGCGACGCCGTAGTTATTGCGACGCAGGGCCGGGTGACGTACGACCTGCCCGCGCAGTATATGAATATCCTGCTGGAGAACGGTCTCGAAGGGCCGCGTCCGGGGGACGGGTGGGTGCGCTATGCTGCGATTCTGCCGACGCCGGATGGGCAGGGCCCCGCGTGGGAAGCCAGGCAGACCGATCCCGCCGCCGCCCCCGACGCCATCCACCGCCGCTGGTTCTCAAGACCGGCCGGCCAACGCGAAAGCCTGCCGGGGCGTTACAGGCTCACTATTGCTCCGAACGATTATTACGGCAATACCGTGATCGAAGTGGGCCGGGGTGTTTTTCAACCTCTGCGGAACGGCTACTATGTCGTCACGTTTAACCTGGAGACGGGTGAGCCGTCCGACTACTTCCGCATAGAAGAGGGCACGGAATACGCCGTGAGAGGGCCTGCAGCGCCGCTTTACGTCTATCGTCTGCAGCATTGAGGCCATCGCCCCGAATTTTTGTTTGAGTATCCCCGGACGCCGGAAGTAGATGAAGGAGAGTCACCTGCCGCGGAAACTCCACTCAGCGAGGAGCCCGTACCGCCATGTGCCTGTTCATCCCTTTTGTTGCGATCGCGCTCATCTGCATTCAGGCGTTGTTCCTGCTGGCCGGCGCCACAATAGCGAAGATAGAGATGGCCACCTTCTGGCAGGCCGTGGGAGTGGTGGTCGTGGGTGCAATCGGCGGTGGTGCCGTCCACCTTGCTCTGGCCGGGACGGAAATCGGGATGATTCTGGCACCCTTCGCGGCGTTTCTACTGGAGGTGCTTGTCGCCATGGCCGTGTTCGACACCACTTTTGTAAAGGCACTGATTGCCTGCGTGATAGCCTGGGCGCTGAGCCTGGCTGTGCTTTTCGCCCTCTTCCTGTTTATGGCGCTGGGGGGATAATCACCCGCCGTTGGCCCCGCCCGCTGCCCGGCCGGCTTCCGGTTCGAGCGAGCGGGCAAGGAACCGCCTGACTATATCGTTGTCACTATTTCGAATTTCCTCCGGTGTGCCGGAAGCGGCGACCTTCCCGTCATCCAGCAGATGGATCCGGGTACCGACGGCAAAGGCGCTCACGAGGTCGTGCGTCACGACGATGCAAGTGCCCCCGGTCCCCCGGTTCACCTGCACGATAATATCGTCCACGGTTTTGCTGATCAGGGGATCAAGCCCGGCTGTCGGCTCGTCGAAGAGCAGACAGTCCGCGTCCTGCAACAGCGCGCGTGCGATGGCGACGCGTTTTTGCTGGCCGCCGGAGAGTGTGCTCACCGGCTGGCGTTCCTTCCCCTCCAGGTCCACCGACCGCAGGCTCTCCGCCACCTTTTTCATCGTCGCGTGGTAATCCCGCCCGCGCACCTCCAACAGCGGCAGTGCCACGTTTTCCCCCACGTTCAGCGACTGCAACAGCCCCGCATTCTGAAAGATCATTCCGAAACGCATCCGGTAGGGGTACAGCTCCTTCTCCGCCAGCGGCACGATATCCTTGCCGTCTATACGAATGCTCCCTTTGTCCGGACGGAGCAGGCCGACCAAGTGTTTGAGGAGCACGCTCTTCCCCTGGCCGGAGCGCCCGAGAATGACGCAGATTTCGCCCTGCTCCACGACAAGGTTCAGCCCGTCAAAGACGGTCAGGTCGCCGAAGGATTTGTGAAGGTCTTCGATTTCTATACGCACGCGCTAAGGTTTGATCCCTCGAAAGTCAGGTGACATCGCTCACGGTGGGCTGTGGGCCGCCCTTGCGGGAGTGAATCCGGATCGGGTTGGTGAGTATCCACATCCGCCGTTCCAGAAAGACCTCCACGCGATAGATCCCCGGCAGGACGCACGGAAAATCCAGGCGCCGGCCGGTGCCCCAGAAAAGCGGCTGGCCGCCGAGCCGCAAGACGATTTCCGCCTTCTCCGGCACCGAAACGTGCAGCACACCGCCGCGGCCGAGCGCCGCTTGTGCCCCGATCGGCCAGCGCTTCTTCCCCCGGCCGGGCGCGAACGTAAAGTCAAACCCCGCACTCGGGGCGAGAGCCTCGTTGGCCACGTAGCATTTTCCCTGCCGCAGGGCGCCGAGGATCACCCGCCGCGTTTCCGCCACTTCGGCGCGGCGATCGAGCTGCACCCCCGGAATCACCGTGTGCACCGTGCCAAAGGAGGTGCGGTAGGGAAAGAGCATCGCCCAGTCGAGCAGGGGGTGCTTTTTCCTGTGGGCGTTGAGGCCGCCGGCGATTGGCAGGGGCCGGCGCTCCAGCTCCGCGTCCCAGGCGCGCAGCAGCCGGCGGCTTGGCCCTTCGAGGAGCTTCTCCGGCTTCTCCGCCGCCGCGCGGAACGACCGCGCCGAGACATGGGCAAGAAAGTCATCGTAGAAGGACCATATCTCCATCAGGTCCACGTCCTCGAACGGCACCGGCGGCGGGATGGCTCCGTTCCTGCCCGCGGGGGATTCGACGAGCTGATGATGGATCGAAGCGCGCAGGACCTTCCTGCCGCGGGCGGCCTGAAGGGCCATCGACAGCGTCTCCTGCCGGCCGACCGATTCCCTCCCGCCGAGGACAAGAAAATGCCCATCGGGGGTTGAGACCTCCTCGCCGAACATCACGAAGACCCGCCCGTGCCAGCCCTCCTCCAGCCGCTCGCCGTAACCGCGCGTGCCCCGGTCGGTAAGGATGACGAAATCGAGGCCGCAATCCTCCGCCGCCTCCACGACCTCCTGGAGGGTGCCACCGCTCCCGCTTTCGTCGCTGTGAACGTGAAGGACGCCGACAGAGCGTGGTTCGTTGGGCGTCATGATCGTTTGTTGCCGGAACGGCAGGCTCTCTAGCGTCGTCTGTATCGTCCCCGGATGACTGCTCCGGGCCGGCGGGCGCCGGCGAGACGGAGTTCTGTCACCCGGTGGATTCGATGGAATCGCACCCGTTCGTGTCAATTCTCCCTTCCGCCCGGGCCGGGGCTATGAAAGAGTTGTGCATGCAGGGGGAGCGCGCGGCTTGCGGCCTTCCCCGCGCAAAAGCACCGCCCGGGAGGGCATTACCATGGCGGAGAAGAAGGACAAGGCAGCCGCGGAGGTCTCGCGCAAGGAACGCCTCCAGCAAGGCGCGAAGAAAACCTGGGGTGTCCTCATCTGGGTGGGGCTGGCAGGCGCAGCCGTGTTCGTGCTCTACATGCTCTTCATCGGAGGCGACCCGCGCCGGCAGTACACGACGCCAGAGGAGACGCTGCGCGGATACACCGACATCGTGCAGCCCTACGCCGTGCGAGGCGGCATCCGGCCCGACCGGGCGAGCGTGGGCACATTCCTGGAGTTCTTCGATTCCGAATCGCGTGATTACTTCCGCGAGAATGCCCCCTACATGGCCGCGCTCCGCCTGCAGTTCGACGAGGAGCGCTTCGAGGCGATGAGCACCCAGGCCCGCCGCGCCGAGGCGATGCTTTATCTGCTCAGCCGGCCGCCACTCGACGGCTTCGCCCTTGTGGAGGATTCCGAAGAACTCGAAGACGGCCGCGTGCGCCTTACCGTCCGCACCACCCGCAACACACCCCACACACTCACCATGCGCCGCAGCACAGGCCTGTGGTACATGGAGGACATGGGCGGCGCCCGCGAAGCCATCGAGCGCGACATCGGCTCCATCCGCGAGCGTATGCGCGAGTAACCCCCAACTCACCCCCATCCAGGGAGGGACCCCACCGCATGAGCAACCACCCCACGCCGGCGGAGAACCAGCCCTCCGCCACCATCGCCGTACTTGGCTGCGGCTCCTGGGGGAGCACCATCGCTGGCATGCTCGCCACGAAGGGGCACCGCGTCCGCCTGTGGGGGCCATCGGAGAAGGAACTCGGCAGGCTCCGCGAGGCAGGTCACCCGCCCGGCGTACCGGAGCTGAAACTGCCGGCGGAGGTACAGACCACGGCGGAACTGGCCCGCGCGCTTTCCGGCGCCGAGGCGGCCGTCTTCGCCGTCCCGTCCCAGGCGGTGGAGGAGGTCTGCCAGCAGCTCGCGGCGCTGGAAAGCCCCCCAGGCATTGTCGTCGTGGCGAGCAAGGGGATCGACCTGAAGAGCCTCCGCCCGCTCAGCGAGGTCATCTCTGAACACCTGCCCCGCTCCGCTGTCGCCGTGGTGAGCGGGCCGTGTATTGCCCGCGAGGTGGCGCGCAGTATTCCCACCTCCGTGGTCGCGGCCTGCGGGGACCCGGCCGCTGCCGAACGGGTGCAGCACTGGTTCGCCTCCCCCACCTTCCGCGTCTATCGCCAGAACGACGTGCTTGGGGTGGAACTCGGCGGCGCGCTGAAGAACGTGATCGCCATCGCGGCGGGCATCTCCGACGGGCTCGGCTTCGGGGCCAATTCCAAGTCCGCCCTGTTGACCCGCGGGCTGGCGGAGATCACCCGCCTGGCCTGTGCCCTCGGTGCGGAGGAACGCACCATCGCCGGGCTGGCCGGACTCGGGGACCTTTGCGTGACGTGCTTCTCGCCGCACTCGCGCAACCGTCGGTTCGGCGAGGCGCTGGGCCAGGGCAGATCGCCGGAGGAGGCGTTGCGCACGATCGGCGAGACCGTCGAGGGCGTACCCACCGCCCGCGCCGCGGTGACCAAGGCACGGCAGCTCGGCGTTCCGGTGCCGGTCGGCGAGGCGGTCGTCCGTATCCTCGACGGCGAGTGGACGCCCAAGGAAGCGGTGGAACAACTTATGACACGTGAGCTGAAAGAGGAGTTTAGCTGACCCGAGCGGCCTGCTCGTCCTCCGGTACCAGTTGGGCCTTCCAAGAACCGCTCCCGCCCTTCAGCACCGGAATACGGATGGTCAGGCACGCTCCACCGAGGCTGCTGCGGCACGCGCTCAGCGTCCCGCCATGGCCTTCGACGATTCGGCGGGCAAGCGCGAGCCCGAACCCGGTCCCGCCGCAACGCTTCGACACGAAGGGGCGGAAAATCTTCTCTTCACTTCCCGGGGGAATGCCGGGGCCGGAGTCCTCGAAAAGCACTTCCCAGAACGCGCCCTCGCGCCGGGCCCGGACACGGACGCGCGGCGGCCCGTGGGAGGTCTGCTCCAGCACCTGCCGCGCGTTCACCAGCAGATTGACGAAGACACGCTGCAGGGCCTCCTCGTCGCCCTCGATCATGGCGTTTTCGTGCAGCTTCTCCTCCACCTGGATGCCGGCGGCCTCGAACTCCGGGGCAAGGAAGCGCAACGCCTCGCGGATACTGCGGTTCAGTTCCACGCGGCGGAAGATCATGCGCGAGGGGATCGCGATGGACAGGAAGTTGCCGACCACGCCGTTGAG
>SLMS01000098.1 GCA_007133495.1 Candidatus Sumerlaeota bacterium
GCGGCAGCGTTCGCCGTGGCGGCCGTGGCGGTGCTGGCGATATACGGCATGAGCCGCTGGCGCGGGCCGCACACGCCTCCGGCCACGTTCCTGCTGGCGGGCATTACGCTCAACCTGCTCTTCGGCGCGGGGATTCTGCTGACGCAGTACCTGAGCGACCCCTACCAGACGTTTCGCATGATCCGTTGGCTGATGGGCGGGGTGGACGTCGGGTCGTACCGTATAGTCGGCTTCGTGGCGGCGGCTGGCTGGACGGCTGCGGTGGTGATCGTGTGGCGGGCACGGCACCTGGACCTGCTGAGCCTCGGGGAGCAGACGGCGCACCATCTCGGCGTGCCGGTGGCCTCGACGCGGAGGCTGGCGCTGTTCGGAGCGTCACTGATGGCGGCGGTGGTGGTGGCCTACGCGGGCCCGATTGGTTTCGTGGGGCTGATCGTGCCGCACCTGCTGCGGTTGGTGGTCGGGCCGGACAACCGGGTGCTGTTGGTGGCGTGCCTGCTGGGGGGAGGGGTGTTCCTGGCGCTTTGCGACACGCTGGCGCGGACGGTGCTCGCCCCGACGGAGCTGCCCGTCGGCGTGGTGACGGCGTTTACCGGCGCGCCGTTCTTTCTGTGGCTGCTGTTCCGGAAGCGGTGAGTGCGTATAGACGGGTGAAGGGACCGAAGGGACAGCAGGAACATAAGGAAATCAGGAACCTGCCGTCGTTCATGGCGAGCCAGCGGAAATTCCCTGCCCGAGCGATATCCGTGGCCGGCATTCCGCTCCATTCAACCGATCCGGCTGCCGCACGAGCGAGCTGCATGTGCCAAATCCCCCTTGCATGGGGGGACGAGCGCGGGGGGACTCTTGGCACGCCGCCGAAGCCCGTCCGCGCGGCGATTCCACTGAGGAGCGCTCTCACCTGAGTTTCGACGCCTTTCCCCTCGCCCGGCGCGTGCTCGACGGCATTGCCGCCGCGGGCTTCGAAAAGCCACTGCCCGTGCAGGAGGCGGTGATTCCGGCCGCGCTGGAAGGCCGTGACCTGGTCGTCCGCGCGCCCACAGGCACCGGAAAGACAGCGGCGTACCTGATTCCCATCATCGAAAGCCTGCTCGATTCGGGCCGGCCGGCGCGTTTCCGGCCGAAGGTCCTCGTCCTCTCGCCGACTCGCGAGCTCGCCCGGCAGGTGGCCGAGCATTTTGCGCTGCTCGCCTCGCGGACGAAGCTGCGTGCAGCGGTGCTGCACGGCGGCACTTCGGTGGACGCGGAGGACACCGAACTGTCCGGTGCCCCGCACCTCGTCGTCGCGACGCCGGGCCGGCTGCTGGACCATCTCCGCCGCGGGGGACTGCGGTTTTCCGCGCTGACGCACCTTGTGCTGGACGAGGCGGACCGGCTGCTCGACCAGGGGTTCCTCCCGGAGATCGAGCGCATCGTGGACCAGCTCCCCGAGCGCCGCCAGACGATGCTCCTCTCCGCCACCATGCCCGCGGAGATGGACCGGCTTGCGCGCACGATCCTGATCCGGCCGCAGCGCATTGATATCGGCAGGCACGCCCCGCGCGAGACCGTCCAGGAATGGTTCTGCCCGGTGCCGGAGGAGCAGAAGACGGCGCTGCTGGAGGCGCTGCTGGCGCGCGAGGAGGGCGTGGAGAAGGTGCTCGTCTTCGTCCGCACGCGGGGGAAGGCACGGGCCGTGGCGCCGGCGCTGGCGAGGGTCACCGGCCTGCTGGGCGCCGAACTGCACTCGGAAATACCCCAGTCCGAACGGACTCTCACCTGGCGGAAGTTCTGCGCGGGTGAGTTGCAACTGCTCGTGGCGACCGACCTCGCCGCGCGCGGACTCGACATCCCCATGGTCACCCATGTGGTGAACTACGACGTGCCGAACACGCCGGACGATTACATTCACCGCGTCGGCCGCACGGGGCGGGTGGACCGGCCCGGGGTGGCTTTCACGCTGGTGGCGCCGCACGAGCTGGCGCTCGCCTCGGCGCTGGAGGAGGCGGCCCGCCGCCGCATCCCGACGCGCCGGCTGGAGGGGTTCCCCTATGACTTTCCGGAGGAGGAGGACTCCGTCCTGCTGCGGCCGCGGAAGGAGTGGTCACGCGCGCGCAAGCTGGGGGACCGCCCCGCCGCCCCTGCGAAGAAGAATCCGTTCACCCGCTCGGGCCGGCTGCGCAAGGACCTGCGCGAGGACGCCGGGGAGACCGCGCGCCCGCGCCGCAAGTCCCGCAAGCGCGCCGAGCGGAAAATCAAGAACCGCAAACTCCCCCACGAGCGGAGAAAGCGCTAGAGCCCGCCCGCGCTCCCACGCACGATGCCAACCGGCAGGCAAGCCGCCATCCCACGCCGCGGGAGCGCGTTTCCGGTGCATCCAGGCCGTCTTCCCATCGCCCTGCTGCTCGGCATTTTCCTCTTCTCCGCCTTCTGCCTGACGGGGTCCAAGCGCCTTTACGGCTACGAAGGCCGCCACGCCGGGGAGGTGGAGGCCTGGCTGCGCGGCGAGCAGGTGGACGCGTATATCGCCGGGCTGACGGAGCTGGCCGGCTACGTCCCCTTCGCGGCCGTCAAGGTGGCGCTCGAACCCACCGGCCGCCTGCAATCCATCCAGAACATTCTCTACGTCCCCGTGCAGCCGCTCTGGAGTACACTGCTCTGTCTGGCGTTTTATGCGCTGGCGTGGGAGCTGTATAGACGCAGAACCATTGCGGTGGCGCTGACGCTCGTGCTGGCCTTCGGCACGATGGTCTGGCCATACGCCAAGTTCGGCATGGAGACGCCGCAGAGCGCGCTGACGGTGGCGAGCGCCTGGCTGCTGCTCCGGTACCTGCGCCGGCCGGGTTGGGGGAGCGCGGCGGCCTTCGCCGTGGGCATGTCGGCGCTGGCCCTGACGAAGGTGACGGCGCTGCTGCACTGCCTGGTCCTGGCGATCGCGGCATGCTGGCTGCTTTGGCGTGCGGGGCGTTGGCGCGATGGGGAAACGCTCCGGCACGGAGCGCTTGCGGCGGCGATCGGGCTGGCGGCGTTTGCCGTCCTGCTCGTGTCGAACCGGGTGCGGTTTGGCGGCTGGCTATACGCGGGGCGGTACAACATCGAAACCGAACTCACCACCGGCTACCTGGTGGAGAACCTGTTTGGCACGTTCCTCGGCCCGGGGAAGAGCATCTTTTTGTTCAACCCGCCACTGCTGCTGGCGCTGGTGTTTCTGCCCCTATTCTGGAGAAGGTTTGCGGAGCTGCGGCCGGTGCTGCTTGGTCTCGGCATCGTGACGGTGTGGTACCTGCTGCTGTCGGCGCACTTCCACGACGAGACGTGGGGCCCGCGCCGGCTGCATTTCCTCGTGCCGTTCCTGATGCTGCCGCTCGGGGTGGGGCTGGAGCGCTGGCGCACGTATAGACATCGGCCCTGGGCGCTTGCCGCGGCGGCGGCGGTGCTGCTGGCGGGAGTTGCCGTCCAGAAGGCGGCCATCCAGTACGACTATACGCACCACGCCCGCGCGCTGGCCCGCCATCCCGTCTATTCCATCCAGAACAACGTCTGGCGGCCGGAGATGAACGCCATTGCCTTCAACGTGCACCTGCTCCGTTCGGGGGCGAACCGGCTACGCGGCGGGGAGTCCATCCCCTACACCATCGCGGAGAACTATGTGCCGTGGGACGCGCCGGAGGAGCTGCCCGAGCCGCTCGTCTTCGACGTCTCGGAGTACGACCTCGACTGGGACTTCTGGTGGTGGCAGGAGCGGCGGGACTGGCGCGCCGCGGGGGCGCGTTGGTTCCCCATGCAGGCGTCCTCGCTGGTGGCACTGTTGAACGTGCTGCTCGTTGCCGGGAGCGGCGCTGTTCTCGGGTGGAGGCTGGCCCGCCGGCGGCACGGCCCTGGTGCATCGGCCTGATCGCAGGGACCCGTGCCCCTATTCCTTATTCAACTCTTTCTCGATGTACTCCTGCGCGGAGGCGTTGGTGGATTGGGGGTCGTTGGTGGGCAGGCCGCGCGGCGGCGGAGGTGCCTTGGGTCGATGGCGGTCCCGCGGCAATGCCACCGGCTTGAGCGGGTCAGCCGGTGATTTGCGGGGCGCCCGGTCTCTGGAGGGGCTCTGCGGCACGCCCCAGGGATGTGGGTCGGTCTGCGTTTCCTCGTTGGCAGTGGGCTCCCGCCGGCGGCGGGGAAGCGACCGGGGCTGGAGCGGATCGGCAGGTTGTGGGCGCTCAGCCGCGGGCGTCTGCCTGCCGGTCCCGGCCGAGGGGGGGGGCTTCGTCCCGGTGCTTGGCGGGGGCTGACCTTCGAGTCCTACCGGATCGAGCCCCACCTTGCGAACGGGCGAGTTCTCCGCCTCGTCCGCTTGGGAGCGTGCCGGCTTTGTCGTATCCGCCGCTGGGGAGCGGGTGCGGCTTGCGGCCGAGGCTTCAGCGCCGGAGGAGGGGGCGCGGGTGGTCTTTTCGATGGCGCCATCGGATTCCAGTTCCTCGCGGGTGGGTCTGCGGATTTCGGTGCTCTCTCCCACGAAGCGGATTCCCACCACCCGGCAGAACTCAGCCGGACCGTTGCGCCGGAGCCAGGACTGCACCTGCGTCAGGTCCGAATCCTCCATGTTCCGCGGCGTCATGCCGAGCTTGAGGACGACGCGGGCGATGCCCTTGTGGGTCAGGCTTTGGGTCAGGACGTAGGAGCAGACAGCGGAACCGAAGGGCTTGAAGAGCCTGCGAATGCGGGTGATGCGGTCGGTCCGCTCCCAGTAGATGGTGTCCTCGGCGCTGGCCTCGACGAGGCCCCGCCGGGGGGTCGGGGTAGGCTTGCCATGGCGTGATCCGCTGCCCCTTGGCGGCCGTGTCTCATTCTTACGGGGGTTGTTGCCGTCGCTGGTCATCGAATATCGTCCCTCGTTGCCGGCGGGATGGCGCGGCGTCGAACTATTTGTAATACCTGACTGTAAACTCCTCTATCGTTTCCGGGATGCCACCCGGTTTCCTCCCACTTCCGGTCCTGCACGGCTGCGCGCCGGAGGCATGGCCCTGCCCCGTGCGGCGGGTGCTCCTGAGGGGGGCAGTGCACAGAGTCCGACTTGCTGCAGGGTAGGTGGGGCCGCCCGGCTGTCAAGTGTCCTTGGCCGCCGGTGTCCTCAACGGTGTCTTGACCGTCGGGCGCCCGGGCCTCTATCCTTACCTTCGCTGCAAGGTGAGTGGTTCCCGCCCTTCCCCATTCCACGCTCCAACGCCAAAGGAGAGCCCATCCGTGAGCATAACCCCCGGCACGCCCTCGCTGCTCGACAGCGCCGATCCCGAAGCCGCCCGCGCGGTGGACGAGGAGGTCCGGCGTCAGCACGATACGCTCGAGATGATTGCCTCTGAGAACTTCGCCTCCCGCGCCGTGCGCGAAGCCGCCGGAAGCGTCTTCACCAACAAGTACGCCGAGGGGTATCCCGGAAAACGGTACTACAATGGTTGCGAGCCGAGCGACAAGATCGAGCGCCTCGCGATCGAGCGCGCCAAGGAACTGTTCGGCTGCGCCCATGCCAACGTCCAGGCCCACAGTGGCTCGACTGCCAATCAGGCCGTCTTCTTTGCCGTCCTCAAGCCGGGGGAGACGGTCCTCTCCCTCTCGCTCGCGCACGGCGGGCACCTCTCGCACGGCCACCGGGTCAACATGGCCGGCCAGTATTACAGGATCGTCAACTACGGCCTGTCGAAGGACAGCGAGCTGATCGATTACGACGAGATGGCGCGCATCGCCCGCGAGGAAAAGCCCCGGCTGATCATCACGGGCGGCTCGGCGTACCCGCGGCTTATCGACTTTGCGAAGTTCCGCGAAGTGGCCGAGGAGGTTGGTGCCGTCTTCCTCACGGACATGGCGCACTTCTCCGGGCTCGTGGCGGGCAAGGCGATCCCCTCGCCCGTGCCGCATTCGCACATCGTCAGCAGCACCACGCACAAGACGCTGCGCGGCCCGCGCTCCGGAATCATCCTCATGGACGAGGAATGGGCCAAGCCGGTGGACAAGGCGCTCTTCCCCGGCATCCAGGGCGGCCCGCACATGCACATCGTCGCGGCCAAGGCGGTGGCCTTCGGGGAGGCGCTGCGGCCCTCGTTCGCCGAGTACGCCAAGCAGGTCATCCGCAACGCGCAGGTGCTCGGGGAAGCGCTTGTGGAGCAGGGCCTGCGCCTCGTTTCCGGCGGGACGGACACGCACCTGGTGCTCGTCGATCTGACACGCTACGACGTCACGGGCAAGGACGCCGCCAATGCCCTGGAAGAAGCGGGCATCACGGTGAACAAGAACGCCATTCCCTTCGACACGCGCAAGGAATGGATCACCAGCGGCATCCGCATCGGCACGCCGGCTCTCACCAGCCGCGGCATGAAGGAGGACGAAATGCGGACCATCGCCGGCTGGATCGCCGAGGTGGTCAAGGACCCTGCCAGCGGGGAGGTCCAGCGCCGCATCCGCTCCCAGGTTGAGGAAATGACCGCCCAGTATCCTCTGCGCGCCGACGAGCCAGCGTAACCGGCGGCAGGTAACCGTTCCGCCATCCCCATGATCTGAGACATTTTGTTTCCAGGGGGCCTGGGTGCAGGGAATCTGCGGAGCCGGGTGAATTGCCCTGTGCTTGTTCTTGCAAGACAATGCGGTTCGGTTGTGGCGCGGGTGCGTTTGCGCGGTAACCGTTCCGCGGTGGCCATATAGACGTGGTGGTTTTGCTGAGGCATGGTGATCTTCATCTTCGATGGCGGTGCCGCGATGCCACAGGACAGGACTGCGAGGCCGGAAGGTTGGCGGGCTTTCGGTGGCGGAGTTCTGCCGCCGGGAGGAGATTGGTCAGCACAGGTTCTACTACTGGAGGCGCCGTTTACGTGGGGCGCCTGACGGGCGGGCGGCTGAGACGGCAACCTGCAGCATGGGCCGCACAGGCGTGTACACAATTGCTTGACATGCCGGTCCGGTACGTGGTGGCCTTGGATTATCCTCGAAGCGGAAAGCTGACCACCATGGCTTTCGCCGCAGCGCAGACCATCTCAGGTAGCTGCCTCGCCGGGTCATCGCGGTTCTTCCGGAAGGACACCGGCGCCTTCGGCAACACGCTCCAGAGCTGGGATGGCGGCCTTTGGGCCAAGCTATTTTAGTGGAGGCATCGTTCCACGCCTCGCCGGCCGCCTGGACTAAGAAATGACTCTTCGTTGTGAGAGGATACCCAGGATGTTTCCGTTCTCGACTGCTCCCATTTTTTGGCTTCCATGGCCACTGACTTTAGGGTTATCCACAGATTCCCGCAGATACGGCGACACTCCACCAGCGGGACCGGACATCAGCCCCCATCGGGGTAGTAAGTCGGCGAAATCGGCGGATGATTCCCCAAGGCCGGAGCCCGCCACATGCTCGAGCAACAGAACGAAAAGCTCCTGAGAGGATACCCATGGGACTGGCCCTTGACATCATCTTTGTTGTGCTCGCAATTGTATTCTTTGGCTCCTATTCTCTTGCCTCTTTTCGAGTACTTCTATACGGTGAGATTTCAGAACCGACATCGAGGCTTGACAAGTTCGCGCTGGCGACAATACGATTCATGCAGCGGCAGTCCCTGATACCGCTGACACAATTTCAGGTCGCGTGTTTGGTCCCACCGATCCTTCCGTTCGTCTTGATTTTTGTGATTTTGGCTCTCAGCCGGATCATCACCGCCCTCGGAGGAGCATGAAGACGGATGCCGCCCGCTCTCGAACCCGCCACTGTCAGGGCTCACGATTCTTTACGACCGTGGA
>SLMS01000016.1 GCA_007133495.1 Candidatus Sumerlaeota bacterium
CCGGTCGTCCAATTGGCTGCGACCGCCTGCCGGGGTCGTGGGCACCTTCGTCCCGGTTACCGGTGGTGTCGCTTCGCTCAACCACCGGCTACCATCTTGGACCCCTTGGCGGGGTCCTCGGGTGCGACACCTGTCTGCCTCTCAAATATCAACCCGAGAAGAATGGAGGCTTTCTGTGCTGCGGTCGCTGGCGGGGGCAAAGCGCCAAACGGGAGTTTGGCGATCCCAGGAGGGTGCTGCGCCTCAGGGCGTTTCCGTTCTGCTGCTCGACCACGTGGCGGGCTGCGGCCGTAGAGAATCATCCGCCGATCTCACCGATTCACGCCGATGGGGGTTGATGCCTGGTGCCGTGGGTGGAGTGAAGTTGAATCTGCGAGAATCTGCGGAATCTGCGGATAACACCAAAGTCTGTGGCTAGCGAGCCTGGGGATGGGGATAGTCGAGAACGGAAACGTCCCACGTCCGGAACGGTCCGGAGATGGTTGAACGTGGTTGGCTGGCCCCTCAGACGAAAACTCCCCCCGGGGCAGGCCGGAGGGAGTTCGGTTGGTGCTTCGGTGTGACAGTGAGGCGGGTGGTTACTGCTTTTTCTCGTCGCCTTCCTTCTTCCCCTTCTCTTCGGCGGGGGCGATTTCTTCTTCCTCGTCCTCGTCGAAGCCAAGGTCGTCATCGTCCTCGAAGTCGTCAAAATCGTCGTCTTCCTCGTCGAACTCGCTGCGCGAGCGCATCAGCCGGATGACGATAAAGATGATCACCAGGATGACGATGATGAAGAGGATCAGGCTGAAGATGTTCCGGGTGCGCTCCTCTGGCGGTGCTTCCGCCGGTGCGGGCGGGGCGGCGATGGCCTCGGGGGAGATGGCTCCTGCGGCCCGGCGGACGTTGTCGGTGCGCCGGCTCAGGTCCTGGATGCTTTGGCGCAGGAGAATGACCCGGTCGTTGGCGGCGCCGACCTCCCGGCGCAGGCTCTCGTTCTCCGCTTCGAGGTGCGAAGCGATGCGGGACAGCTCGTCCACCTCGCGCACGAGGTTGTCGATGAGCTGCTGCTGTTCTCTCGGTGTTTCCGGGGCTGCCGCGGGGGCGGCCGGCTCTTCGGGGGCTCCGCAGCCCGCCGCGACCAGAGCGAGGGCGAGAATCAGGGCGGGCAGTAGCGTCAGAGATTTCACAAGCCATTCCTCCGAGGGTGCTGGGACGTTTGTTTTCGTATTGTTGCCATCATTCTGGCCAATGGCACCGTCCGGATCGCAAGGGAGTCAAGTGGTATTCCCCCCGTGAAAATTGCGGCCTGCGGTTCCGGAGGTTGCTCCGCTGGGGCCGTCCGCGTCCTGGCGCGCCAGCAGCTCGCGCTGGAGGTTCCGGACGAAGCGCAGCCCCGGTGGCCGTTCCCCGCCCGGGACTCTTGCCGCCCACTCCAGCCAGGCGCGAACTTCCTCCAGCAGCGGCCCGCGGCCCCACGGGGCAAGCTCCTTCGCCTCGCGCACTTCGGCAAGCCGCACCTCCGGCCCCAGGCCCGGTTCGGAGTGGATTCCCTCGAGGAGGCCGGGAAAGTCCGGCAGAGCGCGCACCCCCGCGGTGGCGAAGAGCACCTCCGGAGGCCCGCCGGCGAGGTCCCGCCGGAACAGGACGAACGGACGCGCGCGCCGCGCCAGCCGGCGAAGCTGCATCGGGTGTACCAGCAGTTCGGCGTAGAGGTCCGGCCGGCGCTCGCGCGTCAGCCGCAGGCTCTCCTCCTCGCGCCAGCGCCGCACCGCCTCGTGATCGCCGGAGCGCAGGACTTCGGGCACCGCGAGCCCCTCCCAGTCAGGCGGCCGCGTGTAGTGCCCCGCTTCGAGCAGGCCCTCCATGAAGGACTCGTGGGCGCTGGAGGAATCGTTGCCGAGCGCTCCCGGCAGCAGCCGCGCCACGGCGTCGATCATCGCGATCGCAGCGGTTTCTCCGCCGGTGAGGACGAAATCGCCCAAGGACACCTCGCGGTCCACGCGCGTCCGCGCCAAGCGCTCGTCCACACCCTCGTAGTGGCCGCAGACGAAGGCCAAGCGCGGCAGACGGGCCCACTCAAGGGCGGTTTCCTGGCAGAAGCTCTCCCCGCGCGGGCTGGTGAGGACCGTGAGCGGCCGGTCCGGTGTTCCGGGCGGCCCGATCGATTCGTCCATCGCCGCGGCGAGAGGCTCGGCCATAATGACCATGCCTCCTCCACCCCCGTAAGGTGGCGCATCCACCGTGCGATGCCGGTCTGGGGCCCAGCGGCGGAAGTCCACAATCCGCAGATCGAGGATTCCCCGCTCACGGGCGCGGCCGATGATCGACCCGCCGAGCGGCCCGGCCTCGAACCATTCCGGGAAAAGTGTGAAGACCGTGATTTCCAAGTAACGGTGGCTCCCGGGAGGGCGGACTTGGCGCCAATCTGCTGCGGGCGGTAAACCTGCCCTCTCCCGCAGAAGTCAATCAAGGAAGAGGACCCCCCGTCCGATTCTGCTCTTGCTCTGATTGGGGGGTACCGCGATTTTTGCCCCCGGAGAAAACCGTATGTCCGCCTTCCGGCTGTTTCCCCTCCTGCTTGCCCTTTTTGCCGCTCCCGCCCTGATCTGGGCGGAGGAGGACGCCGCGCGCGAGCAGGCGCTGGAGTTCCTTGCCAAGCTCGAAGAAAAACACGAGGAAACCACCTCGCTCCACGCGCAGTTCGTCCAGGTGCGTGAGGACACCGTCTTCCTGGAGGAGGTGCGCAGCGAGGGGCAGTTCTGGTGGCGCGAGCCCGAACTCTTCCGCGCCACGCTACGCAGCGAGCACGACTCCGAAATCTGGATTCGCGACGGCAACATGTACGAGTACATCCCCGACCTGCGGCAGGTGGACGTAGTCCCCCAAGCGCAGGGCGAGGACGCCTCGATCCACCAGTGGTTGCTCGGCTTCGGCGTCAAGGTGGAGCAAATCGAGCGGAACTTCGACGTGCGTGTTCTCCCCGAAGCAGAAGAGCCCGACTGGCTCGCCATCGAGTTCATCCCGCATGAGGACGGCCAGCGGTTCGAATTTGAGGAAGTCGTCATTCATTTTCACGAAGAAGAAGCCGAGCCGCGGCGGATCGTCCTCGACGACGGGGTCTCGATCATCACTATCGACCTCAGGCGCGTGCGCGTGAACCCCACGATCCGGGACAGCGTTTTCGAGCTGGATTGGCCCGAGGACGTGGACGTTGTGGACCGCTCGCGGTTCTGATCATCACCTCGGAGGTAGCCCATTGAGCCAGACATCCCCGGCAATCGGACAAACGGTCCGCTGGATGGCCGCACTTCTTGCCGCCGTGCTGGGCGCGGGGGCACTGAGCGCCTGCGCGCCGCTGGTCCGGGAGCGGACGCTGCCGCCTTCGATCCGCACAGTGTACGTGCCGATGATCGTCAACCGCACCTCCGAGCCGGGACTCGAAGAGCGCATCGTCGTCGCCGTGCAGGAGGAAATCCTCGCCGACGGCCGGCTGCGCCTGGAGAACAGGCGCCGCGCCGACGCGCAGGTACGCATCTTCCTCACCGAATACTACGACCGGCCGCTCACCTTCGACATCGATGGCTTTGCCACAAACCGCATCTATGAACTGCACGGGGACATCCTGCTGGAGGAAAACATCCCCGGCCGGCCGCAGATCGGCGACTTCCGTCCCGTGCGCGCAGAGCACTTCTACGAAGCCGACCCCCGCCGCACCACCTTCGACCCCGAGCCCCGCAGCAAGGAAGAACTCTACCGCAAGTTCGCCCGCGAGGTGGTGCTCGAACTGCTGACCGGAGAACTGGAACAGCCCGAAGAGGTCGAGACAGACCCGGGATTCGCACCCCTCGACCGGGCGGGCATCCGCGGGTCCGAACTGCGCCTCTTCTGAGACCGCCCTTTCCAACCACAGAGTTACCATGAATACCGGCGACCGGCAACCGAGACGTCTCACCTTCCCGACTCGATTGCTGGGGCCGAGCCTGCTGGTTGTCTCCACGCTGCTGTACCTGGCGGCCGTCGCCGGCACGCTCTATACGCTCGAGCAGGCCTACTACAATCCGGCCAAGTGGGACGTCGTCCAGAAGCTGATGACCAACGGCGAGTACTACGATCAGGCCCTCGCCTCCAGCATGTCCCGCGCCGCACGCGAGTACGTCATTTGGCGGGCGGACGGCCGCACCGAAGCCCAGGTCGAAAACGCCCGTCAGCGAGCCCAGCAGGCCATGGAAAGAATGGTCGAGGCGGACGGGCACAACCACATCACGGCCATCACCGTCCTCGACGGCCGCACCGAGGAGACCCTCCTCTCCGTCGAACGGCGCGAGCGCATCCGCACCCAGCACGACCTGAGCAACAGCCTGCTGACGCGCGATTTCGAGCGCACCGCCCGCCAGTCCGTCACCCGCGAGGTGGCGGGCGAGCTGGAATCGCTCGGTGTGATTCAGCTTCACGTGACCACGGCCCGCGGCGTTCCGGAAATAGAGGCGGTCACCGCTCGCTACCGCTGGCTGATGATCGGTGCCGTCGTGTTCATTACCCTCGTTTACTGGGGGTTGCTGCACTTTGTGCTGCTGCCGGTCACACGGGTGATCGGTTCGATGCAGGGGGCGGAGGGAACCGGCTCGCCGATTATCGACGATCCGCGCTCGCTTCTCGAACGCGTCTATAACCTGCTCGCCCGCGATGCCACTCTCACCCGCTTCTCCAAGGAACTGCGCGATCTGATCAGTGGCAGCGGTCTCTCCCACGCCGACCCCGTGCTGGAGCAGGTCCCGGCCTTGATCCTCCGCCTTACCGGCGTGGACGGCTGCCAGATATGGACCTTCACCCGCCGCGTCTCCACCTCCCAGTGGCAGTTCGAGCGCGTCTATACAATACCGGGCGAGGAGGACCGCGCCGAAGCGCTCGAAAAGGAACTCCTAAGGGCCATCGCCAAGCACGATCCCGTGCACCACCCGGAGGAGTGGTCCGGCGTCGTGAAACCCTCCCTGGGGGGAAAGGACAGGACGGGGGCTTGCTTTACCGACCTTTTGCGCATGGGTTCGGACCGCTTTTCCCTGCTTCTCATTGCCGCGCCGCCCGGCGCACCGCCGCTCAGTCAGTGGAAGGAGGATTTCTATACACGCCTTTCCACCGAGTTGCGCTTCGCCCTGAGCAGTGTCGAGGACCAGCGCCGGCTCATCCTCCAGGAAAAGTCCAAGGCCAATATCTCCCTCTCCCGGAACCTCGGCCACGATCTCACCAACATCATCGCCACGAGCAAGCTCGACCTGATGTCGGTCAAAACATTCCTTTCGCTCAGCCCCGGGGAGGTAAAGGAATCGCCCGCCAAGGCGCAGGTCTTCAGCGAATCACTCGAAGCGCTGCTCAACAACACGCGCTTCCTGCAGGAAATTGTGAATCTTTACCGCAGCTTCAGCTACCTCCAGAAACCCAAGTTCGAAGAGGCGGAAATCGCCGACCTGGTGCGGGACGTGGTGCAGTTGTACAAGCTGTCGCTCTCCCGCAACATTGACATCGGAACCGACGTGCCCGATAAACTGACCGTGGCGCGGGTCGAACCGCGGCTGTTGCGTCTGGCACTGTTCAACCTGCTTACGAACGCCAGCGACGCAATCAAGCAGGCCACCTCCGCCGACAAGCCCGCCGGCTCCATCAGGGTGCGCGCCAGGCTCCGCCGGCAGGGAACCGAAGTCGAACTCGCCGTCGAGGACACCGGCACCGGCATCCGGGACGAAAGCGGCAAGCTCGTCAAGCAGGACGCCATCGCGGAGATTTTCCGCCTCGGCTATTCCACAAAACAAAACCAGGAGGGAGAGGGGCTCGGCCTGAACTGGGTGCAGACAATCGTCCGCGAATTCCACGGCGGCGATATTATTGCCTACAACCGCAAGGAGCGCGGCGCGTGCTTCGCCATCAGGCTTCCGCTGGAAAGGAAAGACGAACCATCCGGAGGAAGTAACGGACCGGAAGCCCCCGCCCCCACAAAAGAAAGAGAGGCCGAGCCCAGCCACACATGACCACAAAAGTCCTTATCGTTGACGACAACGAACCATACCGCACCGCTTTCCGGCGGAACCTGACCATTCAGAGCTATGATGTCGTTGAGGCGGAAAACGCCGAGGAGGCCGTCCGCGTCCACGAGCAGGAAAAACCCGATATCGTCGTCACCGACCTCAGCATGAGGACGCCCACCGAAGGGCTCGACCTGATCCGCTCGATCAAGCAGGTGGACCCGCTCATCCCCGTCGTAATGATTTCCGCCGTCGGGACCTTCGAGGAGGGGTCGCTGGCCAAGGAGTTCGGCGCGGAGAGAGTCCTCACAAAACAGCGTATAGACGAGCAGATCGAGGAACTCTACAAGGCCATCGAGCAGGCCAAATCCGCCGGCGCGCGCCACCGGGAGCTTCGCGGCAAAATAGAGTCGATCTCCGGCGATCCGGAAACCGCCTCCGCCGATTCCATCGCCCAGTTGCGCGAAATCATTGCCACGCCGGGCCAGCATCCGGTGCTGCTCGCCGAGGCCTACGATGCCCTCACCGCCGCAAATGCCCGGGAAATACGCCGCGCCCTCGAAGAGGAAATACAGAAGCAGGGCGGCGAAATCAGCATGGAGGAAATCGAGGCGGCTCTGAAGGAGGAGCTGCCCGAGCTGCGCCGCTTCGCACCGGAAACGGTCAAGGAACTCAAGACCGCCGAGTATTTCTTTCGCCGGCAAGGGGGCGACAATCCACAGCCCGAGGCGGACTTCTCCCGCAACGTCGGCTTCTCCTATTGCTTCGCCGTGGAAAACGAGGCCAAAACGCGCCTGCGCAGGAAGTTGAACCGCTTCCTCTCCGATTCGGGCAGCATCAAAATGATCAAGGACCTCCTGGACCCCAAAACACGCCAGCTCGATCTCTTCTACCACCAGGCACTTCTGCGCCTGCAGCAGAATATACAATTCGACTTCACGATCGACAACGTCCGGCAGGTCTTCCAGCGCATCCTAGAGCATGAATCCCGCTACAAGCCCGACGGGTTGAAGGCGCTCGGTATTATGATCGTCTGCTTCGGGCGCACCTACGAAGTCCCCACCATGAAGGCCAAAAAAAGGATCGCCAATCCGCTCAACATCAAGGCTTTCGACTCCGACGACGAAACCCTCCACTTCGCCCACCTTCTCGTGTCGCTGCAACACTACCGCAACCCGTATATCCACCCGGAGATCAGCGACATGGAGAAGGTCAGCAAAATCCGGGAAACGGCGATAGAATGTTTGAAGCGCATTTCCGCACTTACCTGATGCCGCTGCGGCTTCTGCTCGCGGCGGCTGTGGCAATCATTCTGATGCTGCCACACGACTTCCTGAGTGCCCAGGAGGACGCCGGACCCTCGCCATGGCTGGCGCGTTTCGAGCAGAGTTACGGCACTGAGGGTCTATACGTGGTGGAAATCAGGCCGGACGATCCGGCCGGGCCTTCCCGCCTGAATATCCAGTTGCTCAACGCCGCCGCGGCCCGGTTCCGCGCGGAAAACCCGGGCAGGCCGGTCAGCTTCTCCGGTCTCGAAATGCGGGGGATGCTCCCGGACCTGCACGAGGCGCCGGAGGATGAGGAGTACGTCTGGGACGATGACCTCCACATGTTCACCAGCAGCCTCGGAGATACGCATACCCCGGAGGCGGGGATACTTCTTCTGCTCGAAGGATATGAGCGCATCCGCCAGCGCATTCTTGAGCCGGA
>SLMS01000318.1 GCA_007133495.1 Candidatus Sumerlaeota bacterium
AGACAAGCACTTCTGCAGGCCAGTCGCTGCTCCCAAACAGTTCTCCGCGAACTGTATATTCGTGCTCATCGGTCAGGGACATCCCGTCGTCCGGAATTTCCTGTGCAAATATTTCCACTCCGCCGATCGACACTGTAATCAGGAATTCTGATTCGTCCTGGTTGTGCTCCACCACGAACCGGTACTGCTGCGGGGCGAGAGGATCGATGCCAAGGTCCGTCACATTGATCGGGTCGCCCTGCTCCTCGCCAACGGACCCGGTGGCAAGCCATGACCCGGCGTTGTTGCGCGACAGGCTGAGCTTGGCCGAGCCGGCGCCGAGCGGCCCACCGCCGGACCCGAGAGCGAAACTTAGGCCTTCCGAAGAAGTGCGGAACACGCGTGCGCCTATATCAAACGTGAGCACGTCACTGCCCGCCTGAAGGGGAGGGAGCTCGAAAGTGCTTTCCATGGTGGCCGAGGACATCAACTGCCAGTGATAACGCCCGCCCACGTACCGCAACCGCGAGGCAGCGCCGCCGCCTGGGCCCTGGGGCAGATCGATATTGGCTTCCAATGCCTCTGAAAACCCGAAGACGTCCTCCGAATCGAAGAGGACCTCCCCGTCCGGCTCCTCCTTCTCCTGCGGGCCGTCGCCGGTCCAGAGCAGCTCCGCAAACACCGGCCGGTGGTCGGATGCTATCTCCGTCAAAGGATCGTCCGGCACATAAATTGACAGCGACTTGAACCGCGGATCAGTCATCAGGAAGTCTATACGCCAGAAGGGATCCGGATTTCCGAACGTGTGACCCGGCTCAACTCCGTGGCGCCGGTAATTATCCGCGTAGCCGGCGAGCTTGAAATTACGGACCACCGAACCGGCAGGCTGCTCGTTGAAGTCTCCAATAATCAGGACCGGTCCGTCTTCCAGTTCCTCCGCCAAGGCAAGAATCTCGTCCACGTGCCTTAACCGCTCCGGGCTGTTCAGCCCAAGGTGCGTGCAAAAGACATGAAGAGGGCCGCCGTTCCATTCGACGGTAACGCGCAGCACGCCGCGCTGCTCGAAGCCGTCGGTTTGCGACAGCAGGGTGTTCTCGCTCGATAGCACCGGCAGCCGCGTCAGGATCGAGTTGCCATAATGGACAAACCCGAACACGGTGAAGTTCCTGCCATGTATTGACGTCCACTCGGGTCCGAGATGGCCCGCGATCTGGGCGTCGGTGTGATGGCCGCCGTAAAATGGGTTGTTATGATAGACTTCGTTCAGCCCCACAATGTCCGGCACGGAAGGCCTGATCACGTTTGCTATCCGTGATGGACTGTACGTCCCGTCCTCGCCTTCGCCGTAGTGAATATTATACACACCGACGCGGAGAACCGGCTCTGCGGAGGCCGGGCTGGTGGCCACGGCAATTCCGATCGCCAGTGCCGCCAGCAGGCAGAAAGTGGAGCGGAAGAGCGGGATCATGAAAGCTGGTCAGGTCCTTTTGGAGACGGCCAACAGGCCCGCACACAATACGAGTGGGCTCAGGGGTGACACCCCCGGGACCGGTTTCAAGTCCGGCCCCGGGATGCCAAGTGTTAAGGATTCAGGAGTTACGTACGGTTTAGTAGAGAGTCCAGTCCATCACCGACGTGGGTTCCGGACCCGTGTACTCACCCGCGCCACGGAGCGGATCGCCACCGGGGCCTGCCGCGCCGTAGGCTTCGTTGTTCACGTTGATGAACTCCGCGCTCGACGGATCGGTGGAGCCGAACTCCGGATCATCCGTGATGGAGTTTTCGAACACGAGGTAGTCGGGCGGATCATCCAGCATGGCACTGTTGAAGCTGTACGGCCCGTCCATGACGACCGCGCTGTTGGTGAAAGTGAACGAGCCGTCGTCCTCCTCACTCGTCAGAATGGACAGCACGTTCTCGGCGTCCTCCGTGCCGTTACCCGCAAAGATCGAATCCACTGCGGTGTGTGGCACGACGTAGGCCGGCGAGAGGTTGAGCGCGTTACGCCCGTTGTTCACGAACGTCACGTTCTCGAAGTTATAGTGCTCGTCTGAATCCTGTGACCAGAGGCCGTGTTCGGTGTTGTTCGCCACCACCATCCACGAGAAGTCCTTGATGCTTTCTTCGATCTGCGTCGCGGTGATGTGGATGCCGTAGTAGTTGGTGTTGTTGATGATCTTTACCGGCTTCTCTTCGGTGCCCTCAACGCGGAAGATATCGATGGCTCCTTCATTGCCACCCGGCTGGATAGCACCGCGCAAGTTGCCGGAAATGTTCGTGTTGTAGGAGATCACGCACCCTTCTCCAATCACCCATTCCGAACCGGGAGCGCCATTCATAAAGCCGCGAATGCCGAATCCGCCGGAGGTGGTCGCGCCATTCACCAGACCGGAGATCACGACGTCACGCAGAATGAACCGGTTCACTTCATCCGTCGGCTGGGAGCGCATCTTGATGGCGTTGCCACGGAAGCTTGTCACGTCGCCCAGATTGTCCGGGTCAAGCTGTGGATCGGTCAGCCCGTCAAGCGAGGCCACCGGCTGGTCGTTCCCATCGTTGGAGGAAATCAGAATGTTTTCGAACAAGTAATCGATGCCGCCAGGTATGTCCGCGGTGATTTCAAATGCGCGGAAGGCGGTGTCTGTCGGCCCCACACCCGCCAGCGGAATCACAATCAGGTCGCGGATCGTGAGTTCACCGGTCTTGCTGATCGGGTTCGGGGAAAAGGCACCCGACTGAATAACCACGATCGGGCGGACGCCCGGCGAAGCTTCAATCGTAAGCGGGTTGTCGTTGGCGTCGCCAGTGATGTTGAGTCCGAGTTCATGGAATGGGCCTTCGTTCAGAATCGTGATCACGTCAGGCCCGGCCCCATCACCCTGAACCGCGGCCAGAGCGTCGCTAATCGACTGGTAGTCCCCTTGGCCTGCTTCCGAGTGAACGGTTACGGATTGCGAGAGGGCAAAAGCCGGCAGGACAAGAACTCCCGCGGCCAGCAGCAAACGTCGCATCATCGCTTCAGCCTCCTTGGCTAGTTTTGGATAGAACGTCGAGGGGTGGAAAACGGTTTCGGATTGGTGGATCGACAGTGCTCCGCCGCAAGGGGGAGGATTGCAGTCACGCTTCCGCCGGCTCGAACAGACTCCCCGGCCGGCCCCTACTCAACGACCCCCGGAACGGTCGGCCGGCTGCCGTCCTGATTCCGCTGGGTACGCCAGATATCCCCGATGCTGATCGTCCCGTTTGTCGGGTCGTAGATACGCATCGCATCGGTCGGAGGATTGCGCAGGTAAATATCCCGGCGCGTCCCATCCGGGCCGCCGCTCCACGTGCGCCAGCCGCCGTAAACTTCCTGCATGGCCTGCCGGGTTGATTCGGACGCGGCCCCGGTTCGTGAGTTGCCGTAAAGGTAATACCTGTGCCGCGGGTTGTCGCTCGTGTGAAGCTGCTCGCCAAACGGGTTGAGCGGCCGTCGAACCTCAAAGAACGGGTCCTGCGGAATGCTCGTTATGTAGGCAACCGGCGTCGTGATCCCGAGCCGGAAAGAAAAGTGGAACTCGTTGAACGCCCCCGGCGTGAGACCGAAGCTGGGGTGACCCGGAATCCACGGGTCCGCCTCAATGCCGGTCGTCTGGCTGATCAACGCGTGCATCGGGTAGGAGTTGTTGTCGATGTGGTAGGCCTCGATCGCCGTCGCCAGTGTCCGAAGATCGGAATGCACCCGCGAAACCTTCGAGCGCACCTGCGCCTCAAGGAAGTTTGGGACGGCAATCGCCGCCAGGATCGCAATAATGGCGACCACGATGAGAAGCTCAATCAGGGTAAAACCGCGTGGGCTGCGGGCCATGGGGCATGACTCCTTCGATTTCGTTTGCCGCGGGCTGGGGAATTGCACCGGGCCAAGCAGGCTGGATGCCTTCCGGCTTCTCGCTCGGCCCTAATCCTCGGCCACCGCTCCCCCAAGCTCAGTCGAACCCCCACGCCATGGTCAAGTGAATATTGTGCGTTTTTTGTAAAAATCGTGTGGCGGCTTTGAACGCTCCGAGGCAGCGGAGTGTCAGGCTGTTGCGGCCAGCCTGCACGCGAAGGCGTAAAGCACTGATAATACAGAATTTACTGACCGATGCTCCCGAAGGACTGACTGCTCGCCACCAAGCGCCACCTCATCGGCGCGATACAAACAGCGCATCAGAGTCACAGCCTTGGGGGCCGGACGAGCTTTTCCCTTGTCATGCACCAGACAATTTTCTTATCTGCAAAGGAACTCAGGGGGTGACGCATGAGCCCAACCAGCAACAAGACACACTTGGAAACCGGACTCGCAGAGTTGGACCGCCTCCTGGACGGCGGGCTGGCCTCCGGCACGCTCGCCGGACTCATGGCCCCCACCGGCGCCGGCAAACGCGTCTTCGCCGCCCACTTCCTCCTCGCCGCCGGCCGCCACGAAGGACAAGGGCTCTGGCTCGACCTGCTCGGAAGCGACTACCGCCTCCCCCCAACGCTCAACGACCAATTCCACACCGCAGCGGAATCCCACCGCCTGCGCCTGATCACCCCCGACCCCGAGGACCTCTCCCCCGAGCCGCTCATCGCCGTGCTCTCCCGCGCCCTGGGCGGCAGCGCACCCCTCCGTGCCGTCATCTCCGGGGCCGACCTGCTCAGCCGCCTCGGCGACCCCATCCTCCCCCTCAGAATATACCGCCTCCTGAGGAAAAAGAACGTCACGGCCCTCCTGCTCTTTTCCGACATACAGGGCGATCCGGCCGGCAGGCACCTGCCACCCGAAACACTCGAACCACTCAACTACCTGTTCCGCTGCTTCTTCGACTTCGACGAGGAAGGACAACGCCGCCACAGGTTCGCCGTCGAGAAAGCCACGCCCCCGTCACTCGCCCCACCGCTGCAGAGCTACTCCATCACCACAGACGGAATCACATGGGCCAACGAAGCACCAACCGACCTACCATCAAAAGCCTACCAGCCCGTTCCTCCCGCCGCCGTGCCGGCCACCCCCGAACTCACCGTCTTTCCCGAACTCTACTATTGCAACGAACAGAGCGAGCGCATCGTCATGCGCCGGCTGAAGGAACTTAACCGCCAGAGCGGCAGGTGGGAACTCAGTCCCCATCCCCAGCGCATCCACAATAGCCTCCAATTCAACCGGCTTTTCGAAGCATTCCGCGCCGGCGAACACGTCGCCGACCTCATGATCGTGGATATCTACCGCCTGCGCGAATGTATAGAGCGAGGTCTCATCCATCCGCTCGACGACTTCGTGGACGAGCAGTGGGAGCAACAGTTCCTCCCCGCCGCCCTCGACCAATGCCGCATCAACGGCACCCTCTGGGCCATCCCCCACTGGATCAACTCCGGAGTCATGATCTGCCGCGAAGACCTGCTCCGCCGCCACGGCATCAATGTACCCACAACCTACCACGAACTCGTCGATACATGCCAGTTCCTCCTGCGCAAATCACGCAAAACCAACATGTCCGGCTTCGGATTCGCCGGCGCCATCGCCGAAGCCCTCAGTTGCAATTTCCTCGAATTCCTCTGGAACAGCGGCGGCGACGTGTTCGACGAACTCAACCACCTCCGCCTCCGCGACGAGGCCGCCACCGCCGCCCTCACCCGCATGGTCAACCTGGTCCACAAATGGGCCATCTCACCGCAGGACACCCACACGCTTACCGAGGCAGACGTCTCCCGCAGCTTCCGCGAAGGGAACCTCCTCTTCCTCCGGAGCTGGCCCAACCACCTTGCCGGATCGGGCGCAGACCCCGCCCACACCACCGCCCACAGCTCCATCGCGCCCCTCCCCTCCGCCGAAGGCGTGCCCTCCCGCGGCGTCATCGGCGGCTTCTGCTACGTCGTCCCCCGCGCGGTGCCCGACCCTCAGTTGCTCCTCGACTTCCACCGCGAATTCCACTCCCCGCAAACCGTCGAAGCCATCTCCATCCACGGCTGGACCTGCCCCCCCTTCCGGTCCGTCTATACAAACAAAACCGTCCTCCGCCACAGACCCTACTACAAGGACCTCCCGGAACTCCTCGCCCGCGCCCGCGGCCGCGGAAGCATCCCCTACTACCACCGCCTCACCCGCACCCTCCGCGAGCAGATCAACAAGGCACTCACCCGCGAAAAAGAACCCGAAGCCACACTCGAGTTCATCGCCACCGCCTTCGGCCGCTACACCATGCGCCAATCCGAAGCAAACCGCCTGCGCGACGCACTCGACTTCGTCCGGAACAACCTCCACCGCGAAATATCCCGCGGCGAAGTCGCCAGCCGCTGCGGCGTCAATCCCACCTATTTCTCCACACTCTTCCGCGAACTCACCGGAACGACCTTCAGCCGATACGTAAACCAGGAACGCATCCGCCAGGCCCGCCGCCTGCTCGAAACATCAGAACGACCCATCGCCGAGGTCGGCCGGCAGGTCGGATTCTCAGACCCCAGCTACTTCTCCCTCGTCTTCCGCGACCACACAAAAATGACCCCCGGCCGCTTCCGCGAAAGCGCGCGCGACAAAACATCCCACCACTGACCACCAGCCCAGTGGAAACCCGGCACAGACTTGGGCTCTCCACAGCCCCAGCCGCAGCACTCCATGGGCGCACCGCCCTCCCGGCAGGAACCCCAGGCACACTCACCTCCCCCAACACCACCGCTCCCCCCAACCACCCAAATTCGTAATTCCTAATTCCCCCCCCATCCCGTCCCGGGTGAGCCTTGCGGAGGGAAACGCGGGCACGCCACACCGCAACGGCGCAAGTGTGGGCAAGGGACACCGGTCGCACCGCAGTGCAGGCCACGAGGCCGTAGCGTCGTGGCGCCGTGGCGTGAGGCTCCTTTCGCGGTAGACGACGCAATCGCGCTACGGTCCATCAATTCTGTTGACGCTTCGCCGGGCGTGCCACACGCTTTACTCGAACGACTTCATTGGCTCTGCGGCTTCCTCCACCACGTCGCCGGGCGAGGGCAAAGGATGTGCAATGCGTGTGGCGACGGCGTTTTTAGGGTCTTTTCTGACGGTGCTGCTTGCGGGGGTGGCGCTGGCCGGCGGGGCGGTGGAGGCCGGGGAGGCTTCCGGCCCGGAGGGGGCGGACGCGGAGGAGGAGAAGGGCACGGCATCCTCCGTCGTGCGCCTGCGCTCGTTCCCCATGTTGATGAGGGGCGACGACATTCACCATTCCATGGGGGGCCGTAAGGGCTCCGTGGAAGTTGAGGCGTTGTTCGAGGACGGCCAGCAGGTGACGCATAGTTCTTCGTGGAGGTCTGTGGCGGCGAATCTTCCGGCTCCCGAGGGCGTGCCGCCGGGGACGGTGTACGCCTCGCGGTGGCGGTATGATCATATCCCCGGAGGGCGGGAGTACGTGCTGGCGCATGGGGTGACGGTCTCGCCGTCGGACGACAAGGAGTCCGACCGCCGGCTGACGCTCCCGGTGGACCGGGAGATCGCCGGCCTCAGCCCGACGCCAGTAGTTCTTTTGTGGACGCAATTCAGTGTAGGGTTTAGCTTCTGCTTGGTGGACTGCCTGACCCTTCCCTCGCAGGCGATTCTTTCTGACGACTCTCGCGTTAAGGCCACCCTTCAGGAGGTAGCCATGAAGATGACGGTGGAGTACGAAGAGGGGAACGAGTTTTATCCGAGGGTCGACGAGCATCAATTCTCTCCGGGAGACATTGATGGAGGCTCTATCCTAGTACTTTGGGGGTTCA
>SLMS01000210.1 GCA_007133495.1 Candidatus Sumerlaeota bacterium
GCACAAGGTCCGGTTCGAACTCGTCCAGCAGGCGCCAGACCTTCCGCCGCGGTGGCAGCGCCACCCGGTAGCGCGGGTAGAAGGGAAACGGCAGGCTGCGGACCGGCACCACCCGCGTGGGCGATTCCTCCTCCGGCGCCGGCGGCAGCGGCGTCAGGACAAGCTGCTCCACACCGCGCGCGGCCAGCCCCTCCACCACCCGGCTCATTGTCGTCATCGTCCCGTCGAAGTTCGCCCGGAAAACGCCCTGATAGAACGCCATGCGGCGCAGGCGCGGGGCGGTCTCGGTGACGGGTTGGGTGAGTGTCTGGGCTCGCACGGTGTCGAACCTCGCGGCCTCGCGCCGTGGAATAGCCTGCGGGAACCACAACTCCGCCCCCACGCGCCTTCGGGTCAAGCGGGGGTGGAGGCAATGCTCCCTACCGGCCCACCCGCACGGACCGGCTCACTCATCCCCCGGTGTGTTCCATTGCCCGCGGGCGCAGGGGGTCCTTGATCAAATCCCCCGAGTAGAGCGCGTTCGGCAGCACCTCGCACTCCGCCCAGCAGCCGGGGCAGCGCCGCACCCAGTCCCGCTGTTTTTCGATCTTGTCTCCATACCACACCTCACGGAAGGACTGGCGGCGCAGGTTGCCAACCGTGCGGCTGTTGAAGTGGCACGTCGGCACGCTCCCCTCTGGGTATAGACGAAGGTGCGAGTGCAGGGCGACGCACTTGGGGTTCGGAATGCCGGCTTTGCCGTTCCCGAGTAGCCGCGCCGCAAGCCCGCGCAGGTAGTATCGTTTTGCAAGACGCATGGCGGGCGGCAGTTCGGCAAGATCGCGCTCCACCTGCGCGACAAGGTCCTCCAGTACCTCGCGCGGGAATTCTCCGAAGGTGGAGAACTGCCCGATTTCACTCGGCGCCACGTCCTTTTCGCGCTCCAAGTTGTAGGTCGCACTGGCGTCATACGCCATAACGAAATGGTGGTGAACACCGTCGAGTTCCGAGAGGACGCTGTGGAGCCTCCGGTACTCCTCCGCTCCGTCTGCATCCACGACCGTCTGGTTCACGCCGAGCGTAAGCCGCAACTCCTTTCGCCGCGGCGCCAGTGCGGCAAGCGTCCGCATGACGCTGTCCCATGCGCTCTCGCGGCCGCGCACGTAATTATGCTTTTCCTTCGTACCGTCCACGGAGACAAGCAACTGGAGCGGTATCGACTTGTCGCGTTCCTCGCAGAACCGGACAATCCGGTCTGTCAGGAATCCGTTCGTGGTTACATGCAGAAAAAAGGGCGAAAGGTGCCGCTGCGCAAGGTGAGCAATTTCGAGAAAGTCCTTGCGCACGAAAGGCTCCCCGCCGGTGAGCCGCACCGCGTCCATGCGCGGCAGTTGGGAGAAGATGCTGTCTATCTCGCCTGTTTCGAGGTCGCCCTTTGCACTCATTTTCCACGAGTCGCACATGATACACCGCGCGTTGCAGGCAAAGGTGACGATATGGGTGAGCAGGCGCGGAGGCCCGGGGAGGCGCCTGCGGGTCCTGTGGAGGGTGCGGAGGAAGCCGGGGAGCCTCCTGAAGGTCTTCATCTTGCCTCCTCTGGCGCCGGCGGGTGTGGAGGCGGGAGTGCTCAGCGCCCGGGGGGAAGTAACTCTTCGATGGCACTCAATGCAAGAGAATTCCCGTTGTACCGATCGGGATCGATCCGCCCGCGATAATCGTCCAGCCGTTCGAGAAACCCTCCAAGCCTCCGCCCGCTCACCTCATCCATCTCCGCCCACTCGCCGGTTCCCTCGCGCGCGAGGAACCACGCGTTGATGTACTGCTCGTGATTGGCCGGCTCGGGAATGGCAAAGACCGGCTTGCCGAGGTAGTGCGCCTCGCCCACAAGCTGGTTGCCCGCCGTACAGACAAGCGCCTCGCACGTGCCGAGATCCTGCAGGAACGCCTCCTCCGAGACCTGTTTGTAGACAAGGTTCCCGTCCGCCGGCTGCCCCCCAAGCCCGTAAACAAAACACCGCATGCCAAGTTCCTTCAACGCGGGCAGCACCCGGTGGCCCGAGAACTTCCGAAGATAGACAGTCAGGTGTCCGTTGTGGTCCCTCGGCGCGGAAAGCACCGCCGGGCGCAGAATCACCCCCGTCTGGACGGTGTCCCGCGCAGAAGGCTTGAGCGGCGGCGAGTAAAACGACGAGACGACCGTCTTCGCCATGCCGCGGTGGTATAGACGCACGACCACGCTGATAAGCGCCGCCCGCCGGCGCAGCCACCCGGGCAGCTCCGACAGGTCGTTCGCCACAAGAAAGTGCTGATGATCGACGCTGACGTAGGGAACGCCGCACCGCCTGGCCGCCCGCGGCAGGGCCGGTTCAAAGTCCACCACGGCCAGGTCCGGCGCGGCGCGGCGCAGATGGCGTTCGAGCTTCCGCACGAGCCCCGGCAACCGGCATATATACTTGGCACCCTGCCAGCCCGTGCGTGGGATGTCCAGTTTCCCCGACGGTGTGTAGTGAAACATCATGCACGGGATGCGGTGCACGGGGACGTCCGTTCCCTCGTAGGCCGGCGCGAGAAGCTCATACGCGTCCCCCGGCGCGTATAGACGAATCCGGTGCCGCGGGCGGAGCAGGTCCGCAAGCGCCCGCACCCGCGTTGCGTGGCCGCGCCCTTCGCCCGACATGCTGAAGCAGATGGTGGCCAAGGCCGTGGGAACTCCCTGCTGGAGAGGAGAATGGGCCGTGAGCGGCCGGGGTGTCTAGCGGCTGCCCGCCTCGCCGCTTCCGCCGTCCTCGCCGCCGCTGCTGCCGCCCTGGTTCCTCGGAGCGAGGGGGACGTTCGAATCGAAATCGACCGGGATGTTGAACGTGACCGGCGGCGGCGGAAAAGGGGCGCCGCCGCTCTTGTGGACGATGTCCACAAGTTCGCGCACCTGCCCGCGTGTGTCCGACGTATAGCGGGCAACATCCCTCCACGGCTGGAAAGGAGTGCTGTCCGACTCCGCCGGACCGCGCCCCCGTTCGAGATAGAGCTTCTGCGTGGGGAAAGCGAACTCCACGCCCAGACGCTTTGCGAGCCGCATGATATCCAGGAAAAGCCTATGGCGCTCGCGCAACTCCGTCGCCCAGTCAGGGGTTTCGTGAAACGCCCAGAGAAGAATGTTCAATGAGTGCGAGCCGAACTCGTTGAACCACGCATGATAATTGGTCTTTAGCGTATAGGGATGATTGCGGATGATTTCGCGTATGCCTTCGCAGAAGGCCTCCACCTTCTCCGGCGGTGTGTCGTAGGTAATGCTGAGGAAGCAGCGCACACGGCGGCGCCGGCGGGCACCGTAGTTGTCCACGTTGGCCTTGATGAGGTTGGAATTGGGAATCGTCACCAACGAATCGTAGAAAGTCCGCACACGCGTCGAGCGGAACCCGATCGTCTCCACAGTCCCCTCCACGTCGCCAATTCCCACCCAATCGCCTATATGAAACGGCCGGTCCAGCAGAATGGTAATCGACCCGAAGAGGTTTTCCACCGTGTCCTTCGCCGCCAGGGCAAACGCCAGGCCACCTAGTCCGAGCCCCGCAATCACACCGGTGATATTTACCTCAAGGTTGTCCGCAACGATAACAATGCCGAAGACGGTGACGAACACCTTGAGCGTCTTCCGAAGCAGCGGCACGAGCAAATCGTCCAGCTTCGTGCGCGTTTTCGCAACCCGCTGCTCCAGCACGAAACACCCAAGGTCCACGACCTTGATCATCGCGAGCACCCCGGCCACCGTGGCCACCAACACCGCAGCGATATGCAGGATAATGTGGAGCAACTCCGGCAGACCGAGCCAACTCAGCCCGATGATCCACACGATCCCGCCGAAGGCGATGCCAGTCCATTTCGCCAACGCGCGGAGATATTCCGAATTATATTCGTAGTCGCTTTCCCGGAACCGGCTCCGCAGGATGTATTCGATCACGAAACGGACAACGCGGTCCAGCACCGTCCCCGCCAGAATAACGAGCAACATGCCGAGCCACTGGAAGTTCTCGAGGATGAACGTCCGCGTGAAGAGCCACTGGGGCAGGTGGGTGCGGAACCAGGCAGTGGGCGAATCGACGAAACGCAGCACGGGTGCGCCCTCGACAAGCGGCCGGTCGCGCACTTCCGCGAACATTTCGGGAATGGCCTCGGTGGTATCACGGGAAAAGCGCCAGTTCCCATCCTCTTGCCGAACGAGGGTAATGTTGGCGGCTTCCAGTTCCCAGTACACCCACTCCTGCTCGGTGTACTCCTCGCCGGGCAATTCCTCAATGTTGACGAACTCCAGCCGGTTGATGATGGCGTATAGCTCGGAGGCGATGCGGCGGGCGGCGGCCTCGCGCCCCACGGTGGGCAGGTGATCGAGCGACAGCGTGGCGGCAGCGAAGCGCCAGCGCCCCCAGTTGCCTTCCCGCTCGGCGCGCATGCTCTCCAGGAACACGCGCATCGCCTCCCGGGGTGTATCGAGTGGCACGTCCGGGAACAGGCGCGGCTGACGCGGCTCTTCCTCCCCGGGAGCGGCAGGCGTGGGCGTGGCTGGAATACCGGGGAGTTGCTGCCCAGGGGATGCCGTCCGCAGCGCCGGGAGCAGCATAACAACGAGCAAAAGGACCGTCAGCAGCGGCTGGCGGGAGCGGAGAAACATTTGCGCGGGGAAAAAGCCTCCCCCGCCACGGTGTCCGGCGGCGGGGGAAACAGGGTCTTGCTGCATGGATGGTTCGACTTTTCCGCCAGGCTCCCTGTTACGGAGCCGTCGGATAGTTGGGAATGTCGAGCCGCTCGATGCGGATCGCCTCGAACTTGATCGGCGCCGTGGTGAGAGTCCGCTCCTCGAAGAAGGAGAGCACATCCACTGCGGCAATCAACCCGTCGAAGCTTTCCGGCACTTCCTCAAGCACCATATAGACTTCGATTTCGCGCGGCCGCCCGGGCATCGGGACCGTGCGCCCGTGCAGGTTCGAGAGCAGCAGGCCCGACACCGACCGCTGGTTGTCATTGGTCCCAAGACGCACCCGTATATCCGGCACCCGGAAGGGATTGGTCTCCTGCTCGTTCGAGATGCGGAAATGGGCACGATAGATGAGCGGCCCGGCCGGCAGCTCCTCCACGCCTTCGAGCCCGCTCGGAATGGTCGTCCCGTCAGTGGACCAGAACCCGAACGTATTGCCCGGATCGAGCGCGGTCAGCGTGAGCGCATCGGCGGTCTCGCCGAACTGCGGCAGGGTGAAATCCGATCCCTCCGGCCCGGAGAACCAGATATCCCGTGCGCCGGGCTCGTCGAAGGACTGCTCGAAGAAAGTCTCCCGTGCCTTTATCACGCTCTGGTTCGGCCGGGACGTGCACTGCACCGTGGGGAACATCCCGATTCCGTCATGGAAGGTGCTGTGCACTTCGACGCCGGAAGTCCCGCCCAAGGGCATGCGTTCCTCCTCACAGGCGGTGCGGCTGTCCTCGAAATCCGACTTCACCGGGCTGCAGCTTCCGTCGTCACAGCTCGGCGAGAGAGGCGAGCTGGAGTTCCACTCCAGGATCACGTCCTGTTCGCGATCGACCGCAACGACCACCGTATAGTAGCCCGCGTCGAGGCCGGCGAGGTTGAGCGTGACCCCCTCGCGCGCGCTGCCACTTATGCACTGTTCCTCGGTCTGCGGATCGTTGCAGCACCGGCGTAGCGACAGGTCGATCCCGCCGCGGACGCCGTCAGCCCCCAACGCCGTCAGCGTCAGGTCCGTGTTCGGGGTGACCACTTCGAAGCAGAACAGACTGTAGTATTTGGCCTGCTCGTCCAGCCGGTATATCTCCACCCCATCGAGAATCAACCCGCCGTTTGGATCATTGTCCGGCAGCGTGTTGATCATATCGAACGCGAGTTCATACCGCCGTGCGCTCAACAACCCGGAGGGATACACCGAGCGCGGGGCACGGAAGAGCAGATCGAGGTTCCGCGACTGCTCCGCCGTGGGGACAAGGGACAGGTCGCCCGCGCTGTTGGTTTCGGCCGTGAAGGCGCTTTCCAGGTTCCCGGCGTTCACGCGAAGCCGCGTCGTGGGCAACATTTGCGCAGGAGTACCTTCCATCGCACGGGTGCGCGCCCGGTAAAGGAACAGCGACCCTTCCTGCGCCTGGATGGCGGCGCCGGGGGACTTCCAGAACCCGAAGGTGTTCAGGCTGTTGTTCGAGCGCAGGGTCAGCGCCCCTTCGTTCGGCCGGTGCTGCTGGATCGGGGCCTTGCGGTCCGGCTCCGCGGAGACAAAAGTCCACCCCTGCCGCGTATCCACAAAGTTGTACGCACCGGAGAAGGTCACCCGGCCCGGGTCCACCGGAGTGGGAGTCGGTTCGGGAATCGGGGTCACATCCGGCGGCGGCGACGGGTCCACCGGGCCGACAGGCGGGAACGCCTGGTCGATGTCGATCGGCTGCCGCACGATCCGGCCGTTGCGGATCGGCTGGTTGATATTCACCGGGTCGCGGAACGCCATATAGACGATCTCCTGCCGGTTCGGAGCGATCCGCGGCCAACGCGCCGAGTTGCTGAAGTCCGGGTCCTCGGGCAGCAGCGGAATCTGCGAATAGACAGGCGGGTCGCCGTAACGCAACACGTTCTCGAAATTCTCGACCGTGAAGATCGACGTCCCGGAGGACGGGGTTGCCGGAGCAATCACCATGTTCGGATCGACCTCGTCGATCTCCGGCGGCGCAGAAGCGTTCGCCACGAAGACAAGCCGCCGGCCGCTCACCGTCAGATCGAAGTCATACATATCGATACCTTCCCAGCCGGCCAGGAAGGGCAGGCGCGGGTCCTCGCGGAAGTTGACCACCCGGCCCACGCGCGAACTCACGTAAAGATTGAGGCTGGCATCCGTGGCGTCCTCATCGGTCCGCCGCGCGGCGAAAATGATCACCGCCGCGTCGCGGTCGTAAAGCGGTGAGCGGAACTCCGTCAGGAACGGGTGCCCCGGCTGAATCACCGTCTCCACCTCGGGATCATCCTCGTCGGCGATCAGGTTCACCGAGCGAATGTAATCGTCCGAGGAGAAGAGTATCTGCCGGCCGTTGATGGCCCAGCTCGGGTCGCGCGCGCCCTCCGTCAGGGAGGAATCGATTACCCGCGTCTGCATCGCACCATCGGTGTTGATCAGATAGAGATGGTCGCCGGAGGGGCCAATGGTTGTCATGAGGATTTCTTCGATCAGGGGGTTGGACTTGAAGCCCGTGACCCGGTCGAAGGACTCCATCAGGCCGATGGGCGGCCGGCGGAAGACCTCCGCCAAGCTGCCGCGATCGGCCAGGTACCGCGGGTGAGTGTCCGCCACGACGAGCGTGCTCACGTGGAATTCCCCGTCATCGAAGGGCTGAACAGCCAGAACGTTGTCCTGCGAGGCAGACCACACCGGAAACATGCCGTCCATCAGATCGAAGTTGTTCTTGGCAAGGTATTCCATATACGCCGGTTCGAACCGATCGACCCTGATGCTGTCGAAAATATAACCACGATAATTGCGGAAGATATTGCGGATCGGCTCGGGCCCGTCGTCGGTCATCCGCCATGAGGGCAGAAAAGCCGAGGTGGGATCGAGCGTCAGCGCCAGCCGCATCGTGGACTCC
>SLMS01000327.1 GCA_007133495.1 Candidatus Sumerlaeota bacterium
ACAACCAGAACCTCCTCTTCACCGCCCCCTCGGTGGTTTACCGCGTGCACATGACGAGCGGCGAGACCCTGCAGATCGAAAACCCCTCGAAAATGCCCTCCCCGCAGAACATCGAGTCGATTGAGGAACCCTACATCGACGCGCGCGTCTTCTTTCCCAAGGAGTACGTGGGTAACGTGCTGGCGCTCTGCCAGAACAAGAAGGGCATTCAGCATGAGATGTCCTTCATCAGCCCCGAGCGCGTAATGGTCCACTACGAGTTCCCGCTCAACGAGATCGTGAGCGACTTCCACGACCGGCTGAAGTCGGTCACCTCCGGCTACGCCAGCTTCGACTACGAGGTCTCGGGCTACCGGCCGGGCAAGTTGGTGAAGATGGACGTGATGGTGAACGGGGAGCAGGTGGACGCCCTGTCGATGATCGTCCACCGGGAGGACGCGGCGTACCGGGGCCGGCTGCTGTGCAAGAAGCTGAAGGAGATCGTGCCCCGGCAGATGTTCCGCGTGGCGATCCAGGCGGCCATCGGTGGGAAGATCATCGCGCGGGAGACCGTGCCGGCGCTGCGCAAGGACGTGACGGCGAAGTGCTACGGGGGCGACATCAGCCGAAAGCGCAAGCTCCTCGAGAAACAGCGCGAGGGGAAGAAGCGGATGAAACAGTTCGGGAAGGTGGAAATCCCGCAGGCGGCCTTCATGGCCGTGCTCAAGCTGTCCGAAGACTGAGAGAGAGACCGGGAGCCCCTGAAAAGAGTTTGCTGATTTTCATGATTTTGTCCTTGCCCGCCTGCAATCCGGTTTCCAGAGTTTGAATTGAACTAGGTTGTTTGCGTCCACCTAGGCTGAGCTGTAAATGACCCGCCCGCCCTGCTTGGGCGGGTCGTTTACTGTCCGGGAGGCAGCGTCTGGGCGGGGGCACCACGAGAAAACCGGCTCCGCCAGAAGGGAAGCCGGTTCGTGGTCTCCGGAAGGTGGAAACGGGGGAGGCCGGCCCGTCAGTTCAGGGCGGCGGGCTCTTCGGTCAGGATGTGGACGTACGTGCGGCCGGACTTGCGGCGGTCGAACTTCACCTTGCCGTCGATCTTGGCAAACAGGGTGAAGTCCCGCCCCTGGCCGACGTTGGTGCCGGGGTAGAACCTGTTGCCGAGCTGGCGGACGATGATGGAGCCGCCAGTGATGAGCTTGCCGTCGGGTTCCTTGACTCCGCGCCGCTGGGCGTTGGAGTCGCGTCCGTTTCTGGAGGAGCCTACACCTTTTTTGTGAGCCATTGAATCGGTATCCTTTCGTTGGGCTTTCTCGGAGGTGGCCGGTCAGTCGAGTTCGCGGCCGTCGCGGCTGACGGAGAGGACCTTGAGTTCGGTGAAGTCCTGGCGGTGTCCCTTGCGCTTTTCGTAGCCTTTGCGGCGCTTGAACTTGTAAACGAGTATTTTCTTGCCGCGGTCCTGCCGGAGGACCCGGGCCTTGACGGCGGCGCCGGGGATGCGGGGCTCGCCGATTTCGACGCCGTCGGCGGAGTTGAGAAGGAGGATGTCCTCCAGTTCGACTTCCTGACCCTTCTCTGCGTCGATCTTTTCGATCTGGATGACGTCTCCCGGGGAGACGCGGTACTGGTGACTTCCCTGCCTTAGAACAGCGTACATGGCGGCTTGATTTCCTTGAAGTTAGGTGGGCGCTCCGGCCTTGCGGCGGATGCGCGGGGCGCGCGGGCGGCCATGATGCCCGTCACGCAGGCGCGGCAAGGTCCGCCAGAGCAGGCCCCCTGTCAAGACGGAAGGGAGCAATTTTGCCGAGCAAATGCATGGCTTCGCGAGTGGGAGCCGCTCAGTAGCGGCCGTACTCCTCCACCAGCCCGGCCACACGCCGCACCCGGTCCTCCACCACGTCCGGGGGCACCTGGTCGGCCACGCCGAGCACGTAGCGCGGCTCGCGGCGCATGACTTCCAGGGTGGCGAGCAGGTGGCGGTTAAACTCGCGGTCCGGGACCGTGGGCGAGAAGTAAACCCCCGGCAGCCCGCCCCAGAACACCACGTCGTTGCCGCCGCGGAAGGACTCCCACTCCTCGACGGCCACGTCGCCCACTGGAGCGGGGGTCAGGGCCTCCAGGAAGGTCAGGCCGACGGTGCATTCCTCCCGCAGAAGGCCGCGCAGGGTCCCGTCCATGTGGATGCAGGAGAATTTGCCGGCCTTTCGGGCTTCCGCTGCCCACCGCTCCTGCCATGGACGCAGGTAGGCGTTGAACCAGTTCCTGCCAATCATCTCGGCGGAGAGGTTTTCGGGGATCATGAGCACTTCTGCGGTACTCTCCACGGCGAGGCGCGCGGCGGCAGCCTGGCTTTCCGCCATGATGGCGAGCGTGGCCTCCAGCCCGTCCCGGTCCTCGGCGTGGATTTCCGCCACGGCCATGATGCCGGCGTCCAGGGCGACAAGCTGCATCAGTGGGCTCTTCGGCAAGTAGGCCAGCAGGAGCCCCTGGCCGCCGATCTGGCGGCGCCGGAGTTCGAGAACGGTCCCTTCGGGCTCATAAGTGGTGTTCTCGTGGATGAAGCGGTAGGCGGGCAGGTCGTCCACCGACTTGATCAGGTGCTCGACGGGGGCGATGGTGAAGGAGCCGGGGATATCGCGCCAGCATTCACGCAGGGTCCCGCGGGGTGTGCGGATTTCGCGAAAGTCGTCGAGCCCTTCGCGCCACCTGCGCACCGTATAGCCATGGGGGACGGGACGGAAGGGCTCAGGGCCCTGGAGGTAGAAGCCGACGCCGAGGTCGCGGTGCCAGTCGAGATAGCCGCCGGAGAGCTTGAAGTCTTCGGGGCGTTCCCCGCGGGAGATCAGCGCGCTGGCCCAGTAGTCCAGATCGCCGAACCAGGGCACGCAATCGGGTTGTCCGCCCTTGAGGAGCGTGAGTGCGCGTTCGCGCGGTTCCATGAGCCACTCCCGCCGGACAGTTGCCCGGCGATCAGGCTTTCTTCACCACTTTGCTGATGCCGAGAAGCACAACGGCCCCAAGCGTGGCCGTGGCCAGGCTGACGAGGAAGCCGTCGCCAACCTGGACGTCGACGAACTGGAAGATCAGCCCGCCGATCACCGCTCCGACGATGCCCAGCACCATGTTGCCGATTATGCCGAAGCCGTAGCCGCGCATGATCAATCCGGCGAGCCAGCCGGCCAGCACGCCGATCAGGAGGAATACCAGTATGTTCGCCATACGTCCTTTTCCGGGTCCCGGGCTGGAGGAACCTCCTCCGTCATGCGTTATGGTCAAACATCGGCCATACACTTGTCGTAGAAGTCAAGGCAGCGCTCGCGGTCCTCGCCCGCGCGCCAGGCGATGCCCGCACGCGGGTGCTGGTTGAGCTGGCCCGTGACGATGTAGGGAGGAAGGGGGCCCCATTCGACTTCTTCCCGCAGTTTGGGCATGTGCTCCTGGAGCAGTCTCCACACCGGGCGGATATCGAACTTCGGGTTCCTGAGGAAGCCAAGGAGCAATTCCATGGAGCAGTTGCCGGCCCCGCGGCCGATGCCCCCCATTGTGGCGTCCACGCGGTTGGCTCCGCGGATGATCGCCTCAATGGTGTTGGCGAAGGCAAGCTCCTGGTTGTTGTGGGCGTGGATGCCGATCTGCTTGCCGGTGCCTTCGACGGCCTTTTGGTACTTTTCGACCAGCATGGCGACCTGTTCGCTGTAGAGTGCGCCAAAACTGTCCACCACCACGACCGTATGAGCCGGGGTTTGGGCGATGACTTCGAGCGCCTGATCGATCTCGGCGTCCTGAACGGTCGAGATCGCCATGATGTTGCAGGAGACCTCGTAGCCCTTCTGGTGGGCGTCTTTGATCATTTCCACGGCTTCGGCGGTCTGGTGGACGTAGCAGGCGACCCGGATCATATCCAGGACGCTTTTTTCCCGGGGAATGATGTCGGTCTTCCAGTCGGTCTTTCCGCCGGCGTCGGCCATGGCGGCCAGCTTCAGGTCGGAGGGGTTCTCGCCCACGATGCGGCGTATGTCCTCCTCGCGGCAGTACTTCCAGGGCCCGTGCTTTGTGGGATCGAAGACGCGCGTGGAGGCCTTGTAGCCGATTTCCATGTAATCCACGCCGGCATCGATGCATGTCTGGTACACCGCGCGGACGAAATCGTCCGTAAATTGATGACTGTTGATCAGCCCTCCGTCACGGATGGTACAGTCGAGGACCTTGATTTCGGGCCGATAGGTGATCCAGGGTGCTTGCATGATGGCCGGCTCTCCAGAAGGGTGCGCTGTGGGCACTTGGGATAAGGGATGCTCGGAGGAAGGGGCAGGGTGAGGCAAGGACAAGGAGACCGGGAGGTCCGCAAGAGCGCGCTGTCCTTGACAGGGAGGGTTGTCCTCTTCATCGATGTTTGCGGCGCTTGGGAGCGCGCGTGCACGAAAATTGCGCCTCCAGTGCCGCGTCACGCCGTGGCCAACTCATCGAGGGACAATCGTTCATGAAGCTTTGGAAAGCAGCCACCAAGTCCGACCGGCTTCTTTTGCTCTGGTCATCCGTGTTTCTGGTCCTTTCGCTTTCGTTGCTCGCCGTGAAGAGCAGTGAGGTGCGTGCTTCGGCGGCGAACGACGAGGAATTCCTCCGCTTCGTCGATATGGCCGCGGAGATTTACACCGAAGTCCGGGGCAAGTACGTGGATGAGGTGGAAGGCCGCGAGGTGCTGGAGGGCGCTCTGCGCGGGATGTTCATGGCCCTCGACGAGCACAGCCAGTACATGGACCCGCGGATGCTGCAGTCGCTCAACAAGGACACGGGGGGCGAGTTCAGCGGCATTGGCATCCACATCACCCAGCGCCAGGGGCTGCTGACCGTCATCGCGCCAATCCCGGGCTCCCCGGCCGCCCAGGTTGGGCTGCTGCCTTGGGACCGGATCATTGAGATCGAGGGCGAGACCACCGAGGGCATGACCCTGACCGAGGCGGTGGACCGGCTGACGGGCCCCTCAGGTACCGAGGTCACGATCAAGGTGTTCCGTGAAGATGCGCCCGAACCCATCGAATTCACCATCACCCGGGCAAGCATCCGCGTCGAGTCGGTTCATTCGACGATGAAGGAGGACAACATCGGCTACATCCGCATCGCGCGGTTCAGTGGGAACACGACCGACGACCTGAAGCGGGCGGTCCTGGACCTGAAGGCCGAGGGGGCGGAGTCGCTCATCCTCGACCTTCGTTTCAACACCGGCGGGCTGCTGCGCGAAGCGATCGACGTGGCAGACCTGTTCGTCCCCCGTAACGAGCTGATCCTCTCGCAGAAGGGCCGGCTGCGCAGCCAGAACCGCGAGTACCGTTCAAGGACCGAACCGATCGTCAACCTGCCCACTTTCGTGCTGGTGAATGAGGGGTCGGCCTCGGCCTCGGAGATCGTGGCCGGAGCGCTTCAGGACCACAACATTGCCGTCGTCATCGGCCCGGCCGGAAAGAACACTTTCGGGAAGGGGTCGGTCCAGACGATCGAGCCGCTCCGTTACTCCATGTACGATGACGAGGACGGCAACCGGATGGAAAGCGCACTGCGCATCACCACGGCGCGGTACTACCTCCCCTCCGGCACGTCGATCGACAAGACCGGAATCACGCCGGATGTTGGTATTCCGCTTCCCGACAACCACGAGCGCGAGCTGATCCGCCTCGGCGCCATGCTCGGCGACACGCATATCCCGCTGAGCGAGGAGGAACTCCAGCAGGTTCGCCCCGACCTTGAAGAGGAAAACGGCCTGCGCATTCAGCGCCAGCAACAGCAGCAATTGGAGCCGCAACAGGACGAAGAGCCTTTGAGCGGGGAGGAGGAATCACTCGATGAGGGGAACGACGCCCAGCCCTTCTACTCCGGCGTGAGCCGGCCCCAGATCGACGAGAAGGAGGACTTCACCGACATCCTTCTCGAAGAGGCGCTCAAGCAGATGAAGATATACATGATTCTCGATTCGACGAGGCGTGAGCGTCCGCGGGTCGCCGACGCGGGCAGCAGCGGCTCCTGACACTGCCCATTAGGAAGGCCCGGCTTCAATGCCCTGTTCCGATGTAACGGAGGTGCTCTCTCTTCGGCTGGACGAAGGGGAGCACCTCCTTTCCTATACCCTCCACAAGCGGACCTGTGGCCGTGGCGTCGGCGACAGCGGCCTGCTGGCCGGCCGGCTTTCCGGCAAGACAGCGGCGGAGATTCTCGAGCTCTCCGGCGAGACTTGGGAGTTCGGCACCACGGACGAGGTGGAGCAGTTCCTCGAGCTGAAACACCTGTTCGGCCTGCAGGCGGGCCTGCGCGCGCTGCTGGGCCAGGAAGCGGCAGGCGCCTCCGACCCGGTGAGTGCCTCGCGGGTCGCCTTCGAGGAGCAGGAGTTGCTCTTCGAGGCGGAACTCTCCGTGGACATCCTCACCGAGCGCATCGAGTCCTGCGGCCGGTGCAAGGGCTGCGCGAGCCTGGCAAAAAAGGTGGCGTCCGTATAGACGCCCGCCTCACCCGTCTATACATCCCCCCATGTTTTCGCCGGGAGCACCGGCTTGAAGGGGTGCACCTCGGTCCGCTCGAAGACACCGGCCTTCACGTAGGGGTCGTTCCCGATTTTACTGCGGGCCTCCTCCTCGGACTCCGCCTCGACAACGAACAGGCTCCCGGCGAAGTCGGTCATGGGCCCGGCGAGGAGTATCCTCCCCGCGTCGTCCCACGGTTTCCAGTAGGCAAGATGGTCCGGCCGTGCGCCGGGGCGTTTTTCCTTTGAGCCGGGTGCGTCCCATCCAATCAAAACAAAGTGCATTTTGCTTTCCTCCTGAGTATCGCCCCCGCGGGGCTGGTTATTTTTTCGGGGGTTTGAACCCGAAGCGCCGCAGGTCTGCATCCCGCTTGCGCCATTTGGGGCGGACCTTGACCCACAGTTCGAGATAGACGCCCGCCTGGCAAAGCCGCTCGATGTCGCGCCGGGCCTCCGAGCTGATGCGCCGCAGCGTCTCTCCCTTGCGGCCAATGACGATCGGTTTTTGCGATTCGCGCTCCACGTACAGGTCGGCCGCGATGTACCACTTGCCGGCTTCGCGCTCCTGAAACTCGCGCACCTCGACGGCCACAGCGTAGGGGAGTTCCTCGTGCAGGTGGAGGAACGCCTTCTCGCGGATCATCTCCTGGGCCAGATGGCGCAGGTCGCGGTCGGTGAGCATCTCCGGATCGTACAGCGGCGGCCCTTCGGGCAGGAGGCCGCGAATCGCGGCGAGCAATTCCGGAACTCCATGCCCTTCCTTTGCGGAGGTGCCCAGGATCGCGGCGTACCGGTTCCGTATATCCAGGGGCAGCTTCTCCCCCGCCCAGGAGCCCGCGTCGGTGCGTGCGCGCTTGCCGTCGAGCTTGTTCAGCGCGAGCACAGCCGGACAGCGCATGGTGCGCAGGAGGCGCTCCACGGGGGGAGTGAGTGGCTCCGGGTCCGCCACGTCCACAAGATGGACGATCAGGTCCACGTCTTTCACACCGGAGCGGACGTTTTCGCTCAGGCACTCATTGAGCCGGTCGGCCGGTTCAAGAACGCCGGGTAGATCGACGAAGACAATCTGGGAGTGCTCCTCGCTGTGGATGCCGAAGAGG
>SLMS01000047.1 GCA_007133495.1 Candidatus Sumerlaeota bacterium
CAGGTCGATGCCCGCGACCGCTCCGCCGACGATGACGGCGTCGGGGTTGGCCTCAAGGATGCGCGGCGCGGCGGCCTGGGCGAGAAGCGCGTAGTCCTCGGGGTGCGGCGCCCGGCCCCAGAACATCTCAAGATTCGGCTCGTTCCAGATTTCCCAGTACTTCACTGAATCGGCGTACCGGCTTGCGGCCTGATAGCAATACTCGGCGAAAGCGGCGCGGCCGGCTTCGGTGGAGGGCCCCGCGCCGCCGTCGTAGTGCGGGTTGCCATAGCAAAGGATGGGGAACGGTTCGATGCCGCGCTCCACCAGCACCTGGATGCCGTGGTCGGTGTTCCAGTTCTGCCAGTCGGGGAAGGGCGGGCTGGTGAAGTTGAATTCGCCGGGTTCCGCCTCGGCGAGGCTCCACCATATGAGGTCGGAGCGCGCCCATCCGGCGCCGGCGGCCTGGAGCTGGTCTGCGTAGAACTCCAGGTGGGGGTTCACGGGCCAGACGGTCTGCGAGCCGAAGGGCGAGTGCGTTTCCCACCTTGGCGGTGTTTGGGGCTGTGAGTTGGCCGCGTATGCGGCGGTCAGGGCCGCCAGTGTGGCGAGCAGTATGGCGGAGCGGGTCGTGCGCATCGGACGTTTGGTTCCCCCTCGTGTTGTTTTGGGGATTTTGCAACCGGTTACACGGGCGGCAAGCCAATTCGAATCCCCCCCCGCCGGTCCTACCTCCGGCGGGGGAGAACAGCCTCACCGTGCGGCGGTGCCTCCGACAGTCCTTGTCCCAGACCGTGCTCTCGCGATTGGTTCTGGGTCGGTAGCCCATCCTTTACGCGTGGAGGTGCGGACGCTGAAGCTCGACCGCCGTCTTGCCGCCATCATCCGTTTGCTCCGCCTGCTGCCGAAGGGGCGGGGGCGTTTCGTGCCCGCGCTGGCATGGCTGGCGCAGCGGGCACCATCGCCCTGGTTCCGGATTCCGCAGCACAGCATCCGGATGACCTACAACGGGACGATGCGGTTCCAGCTCTTCATGGCGCTCGACTGCTACGAGCGCTGGATGGAGGGTATCTTCCGGGCGGTGCTCTCCCCGGGGGGCACGTTCGTGGACGTGGGGGCTCAGATCGGCTATACGGCCGTCTGCGCCGGGCGTCTTCTGCGGCCGAAGGGACGTCTGGTCCTTATTGAGCCGGACGAGCGCGCCCTGCCCCAGTTGAGGGACCATGCCCGCCAGCTCCAGGGACGCGGCCTGCGCGTGGACCTGCTGGAGCTGGCCGCCTCCGACCGCGAACGGGAACTGCCGCTGTTGCTGGACGACGTCGTGGGCCATGCGCGGCTCATGGAGCTGGGCATGAGGAGCGGTGCGCCCAGTACGCCGGTGGCGGCGGTGCCGCTGGACGAACTGCTGGGCAGGCTGGACGCCACGGTGGACCTGCTCAAGATCGATGCGGAGGGCCACGAGTTGCAGGTCCTGCGGGGAGCCAGGCGGCTGCTGGAGAGCGGAATGATCGGCAATATCCTGCTCGAGTACAACTCGCCGTTGCTTATGCGCGAGGGGTACTTCGGCTCGCACATCGCTGCACTTCTTGAGGATGCGGGGTTCCTAGGCGTCCGCGTGGAGGAGGGCGCGCGGGTGACGGCCCGTCCACCCCGCGGCGGACGGGAGCGGCCAGTGTTGGAGAACTGGCTGTTCTCACGGGACGCGGACGTGTTGCAGCGCTTTCTCCCGGAGACCCTGCATCCGATGTCCGCGTTCTCCAGCCAGGCGGAGGACTGGCGGCGCCAGTGCCTTGAAGAGGTGTCGGAACCGGCCCACCCGGAGGTGCTCGCGCGCCGGCTTCTGGAGTCGATGGACCGGATCACCCTGGGTGAGGCGTGCGCGGCGGGGGAGGAGCTGCTTGCCGCGAACCCGGAGCACTGGCTGCGAGGGCACCTGGCACACTGGTACAAGGCGCGGGGCGATTCGGCCTCGGCCCGCCGGCACCTGGAGGTGTTGGTCCGGCAACGTCCGGAGGACGGAGAGGCGCGGGATATTCTTTCGCGGCTGTGAAGCGCCTGTTCCCTGTTGACCTCCGGGACAGGGCTGCACCCCCTTTCGCATCTTGAGGGACCTCAAACCGGAAGGGGGTGAAGTACATGGCGGAAGGTAACGGCAGCAATCGTGTGCTTGTTGGCGTGCTCGGGATTCTGCTCGGCGGCCTCGGGATTCACCGGTTCATTCTGGGTGACGCCCTTGGTGGCGTTCTGCGGATCGTGATCACCGTGGTCACATGCGGGCTCGGTGCGATTGTCGGATTGGTGGAAGGGATCATTTACCTGACCAAGTCCGACGAGGAGTTCGAGCGCATCTACGTCCAGGAAAAGAAAGCCTGGTTCTGAGCCGGGGGTGAGCCGGCGCGGCACACCCGGTTGGCATTCGTTTTGAAACGGAGCGGTTGGACCGGGCCGGACCTTCGAGGTCCTGCCCGGTCCAAGTGTTCTGAGCGGCCCCGTCCTCGCTTCATCCACGTGTGGGTGGGGCGAAGTGGCTCATACGCCCCCGTCCGCCGCGGAGCGGAGATTCTCTTTGCGCGGCAAGGCGCGGGCGGCGTACCTCTACGCTCCCACGGCAGGCGACCTGAGACAGGAGAGGCAACTGTTCCCATGGGCATGACCATCACCGAAAAAATCCTGGCTGAACATGCGGGCAAGGAGCGCGTCGATCCCGGAGAGAACATCTGGGTGGACGTGGATATCCTCATGACGCACGACGTCTGCGGCCCCGGCACCATCGGCATTTTCGAGCGCGAGTTCGGCAAGGATGCCAATGTGTGGAACCGCGACCGGGTCGTCATCATCCCCGACCACTACATCTTCACGGCCAACGAGCAGGCGCACCGCAACATCGAGATTCTGCGCTCCTTCGTCAAGAAGCACGGGCTGAAGTATTACTACGACCCGGACTTTCTCCAGTCCGAGGGCATGCCTTCGCCGTATGCCGACCCGACGCGCACTTCCTACAAGGGCGTCTGCCACATCGCGCTGCCGGAGGAGGGCCACACGCGGCCGGGGGAGATTCTGCTCGGCACGGACTCGCACACCTGCACGGCCGGCGCCTTCGGGCAGTTCGCCACGGGCATCGGCAATACGGACGCGGGGTTTGTGCTCGGCACCGGCAAGACATGGCTGAAGGTGCCGCCGACAATGCGGTTCGTCTTCGAGGGCGAACTGCCTCCCTACATGATGGCGAAGGACATGATCCTGGCCATCATCGGTGACATCGGCGTGGACGGGGGGACCTACCGCGCGATGCATTTCGATGGCGACGGCGTGCACCGCCTGACCATGGAAGACCGCATGACTCTCTGCAACATGGTCATCGAAGCGGGCGGCAAGAACGGCGTCGTCGAGGCGGACGAACTCACGCGCCAGTACGTGCAGGAGCGCACCGCGCGCGCCGGAACGCCCCAGAACATGCGCTTCCACAAGAATGACCCGGACGCGCAGTTCATCTTCGAGAAGGTGTACAATCTGGACAAGCTGGAGCCCATGGTGGCGAAGCCCCACTCGCCGGACAACAAGGCAACGGTGAGCGAGGTGAAGGGAACGAAGCTCACCCGCGCGTATATCGGAAGCTGTACGGGCGGGAAGATCAGCGATTTCGTGGCCGCGGCGCAGTTGCTCAAGGGCGAGGAGGTCCGCATCCCGACGTTCGTCGTCCCCGCGAGCACGGAGGTGGACGCTGCGCTGGACACGGAGAAGCTCGACGGCAAGTCCTTGCGCGAAGTCTTCCGGGACGCGGGAGCGATCATCGGCCCGGCGAGCTGCGCGGCGTGCCTGGGCGGGCCGGCGGACACGCTTGGCCGGCTCAACAGCCCGGAGGAGGTGTGCATTTCCGCCACCAACCGCAATTTCCCGGGCCGCATGGGAAACAAGCAGGCGCAGGTTTACCTCGCTTCGCCGCTGACGGTGGCGGCCAGCGCCATCCGTGGCGTCATCACCGACCCGCGGGAGCTGGTCGGCTCGTTCGTCTGAGCCGGAAGGCCAAGGCCAGCCAGGCTTTTTCACCAAGTGGTGGAGAGCGGGCCGTTTTTGTTTGCGCGGGGGCACGCTCCGCGGGACCGTTGCAGGTGAATAATGGGGAGTGCTGTCCGAAATCAGCTCCCCGGGGAAAAGACCCGTGAAGAAAGCACTCATCGCCCTTGCAGTGGTCTTGCTGCTGGCCGGCGCCGGCGGCGCGATCTACGTAATCAAGGACCCTGTGGCAGCCGGCGAGCTGCTCGGGTTCGGAGCCCCGGCGGAGGAAACCGCCGCCACGGCGCCGGCACAGACGGAAGAAGCCTCTGAGGGGTTCGACCGCCGGCGCGCACCGGAACCGGAGGAGACGGCCGACCGTCCACCCACGCGCGAGGAACTGGCGCGGCTTGAGCAGGCGGCGCAGGCCGTGCGGTTCAGCCGCAAGGGGCGCTCGGTGGGCCCGGAAACATCGGCGCAGTCGCACATGGCCCCGCTGCCACAGCTCTACCCCTTCAGCATCGCCCGGCGGACCTACCCGACCGCGGACACGATCAACGTGGAGATCGCCATCCAGAACGCCTCGGGGATTCACTGGAAGACCGCCTACGTGACTCTCCAGTCCACGGACTTTCCCCAAGGGCACCGGTTCGAGATTGCAGACTGGAAGATCGACGAGATCGTGGGGCTCGATTACACCTTCCCGCGGGGCGAAACGCAGGAGCGGCTGCGGGGGCTTCGGGTGGTGAACGTGATGGGCGAGCGGCGGGAGAGCGCGCTTGCCGAACGCGTAAGCCAGACGCGGCGCCAGCGGCTTGAGGTGGCGGACACCAGCTCGCCGCGGTCCTACCGCCGGCGCGAGGGCGACGTGCTCGCCGCGCCGGGGATGCTGGCGATCCTGGCCAACACCCAGTCCGCAGTGACCGGGCTGGAAATCCGCCCGGAGGGGCGGCGGAGCCCGGGCGCCGTCCCGCTGAACGTGACCATCTCCGAGGAGCACAAGCTCTCCGAGGACCTGATGCTCGGCCTTCGGGAGACGAGCGAGGAGCGCAAGAAGGCCGTCGAGCTGGCGCGGGAGTTCCACAGCGCCGGGCTGCAGGTGCAGGAGGACGTGGCGGAGATGTGCGAGGCCCTTGCCGCCGCACCGTTCAGCGAGGCCATGGAGGAGCACGGCGGCAGCGGGGCACTGGCGCGGCTTGAAGAGCACCTGCAAGAGTTCAACCGGCTTGGCGTGGAGTTGGCAACGCTGACCGCAGTGTCGAGGGACCGGGAGGTTTCGGCGCTGGCGGAGATGGCGCGGACAACCTCGCGCAAGGTGGTGGGACAGGTCGAAACGCTCGAACAGCAGGTCCGCCGTGCGGACCCTGCCTTCAGAATCTCAAGATAAGAGGAAAGGCCCTTCCGGTATGGAGAAGTCGATCCGCGGAAAAGCGTTTGTGATCGGGAATAACATCGACACTGATCAGATCATCCCCGCCGAGCACCTCGTGTACAACCCCTCGGACCCCGAGGAGCGGAAGATGTTCGGCCGCTACGCCCTTTGCGGCGTGCCGCCGGCGGATTCGGGGCTCCCCGAGGGGAACATCCCGTTTGTGCGCGAGAACGAGTACAGAAGCGATTACCAGATCGTCATCGGGGGGAAGAACTTCGGGTGCGGCTCCTCGCGCGAGCACGCCCCGCTTGCCATGGCGGAGGCCGGGGCGCGGGTGGTCATCGCGGAGTTCTTCGCCCGAATCTTCTTCCGCAACTGCATCAACGGGGGGTACCTGATCCCTTACGAAACGCCGGAAAGCCTTATGGAGAAGGTGGCAACGGGCGACGACGTGGAAGTGGACCTCGAGGGCAACCGGCTGGTGAACCACACCCGGGGGACGGAAACGGCGTTGACCCCGCTCGGCGAGGTGCTTCCGATTCTGGAGGCGGGAAACGTGTTCGAATACGCACGAAAAGCAGGCATGTTGGAGTGATTTCCGCCCATCATTCCCTTGCCATGCCCCGGCGGTTTGGAGCAGTCTTTCCCCAGTTGGCAGGACCCAAGGAGTTGCAATCATGAGAGGCATCCTTCCAAAGACGATAACCGGACTGGCCACTGCGGCGCTTGTTCTTGCCGCGCCGGGCGCTTGGGCGCAGATCGGCGCGGGGTTCTATGCACCCCCGGACGCGATGGACGAGCTTTCCGGCGCTCCGGTCGGCGGCGGAGGGACCGGGCAAGTGGCTCTCGACCGGGCGCGAGGCCTTCAGCAGCAGCCGCCCAGCATGATGTACGACGACCCGGCCATGGGCGCCTTCGACCAGTACACCGACCCGGCGATGGGTTTCACTCAGTACCCGGGTGATCCGTGGGGCTTTGGGCCTCCCGGGCAGTTCGGCCAGCAGCAGCAGATGATGGTCGAGCCGGAGCCGGACACGCTGGTCGCCTGGGGCGGCGAGCGCATCTTCTGCCAGCGCACGGGCGTCATGCTTCAGGACGCGCGGGAAATCCGCATCCTGGCCGAGCACGCCGGCGCGTACTACGACGACGGTGAGACGGGCCACGACGCGGTGGCGGACGACAATATCTACACGAACATCACCATCTCGCGGGAGTGGGTGAGCCCCGAATCGCAGCTCGTGCGCACGCGCCTCATCCGGGCGCTGGAGCTGGCCGAGGAGCTGGACGCGCGGGAGTTCGCCCTCCTGCCGGTGGCAACCACCGAGCCGCGCAACCCCTTCCCCAAGATGCAGGACCTGGCCGTGGACAAGGACACGCGCATGCGCAACTGGATCGACACGTTCCTGCGCGAGTACCGCATCGACCCGGCCGATCCGGACAGCGAGATGTACCGGACTTACCTGCCGGTGCCGCCAAGGGCGCCCAACATCCCGATGCCGATGAGCTTCACCCCGCACATGCCCGAACCGGAAGAGTTCGATCAGTTCCAGCAGGGCCTCGGCCCGGCGGGATTTGGTGGTGGTTTTGATCCGGCAATGGGCGGCATGGGCGGCGGTGCAGGTGCGGGGGCTGCCTACTTCTGATGGACCCGGCCCCCCCGCGGGCCCCAATGATTGCCCCAGTCGGCAAGCAGCAGTGAAGTCCTGCGCAGGAGCCGCCCCCCAGGGCGGCTCCGCGTTCCGATAAGGCGGCCATGAACAGAAAAGAAATCCCCGAACTGCTGGACCTCGCCCAAACACTCCTCGAGCAGTGGCTCCGCTACAGAGAGTACTACCTGCACGGAATCTCCCAGGAGGAGATCACCGGGGAGGATGAGGCGGACTTTCTGGACACGACCAGTGCGATCGCGCAGAACAGCCGGAAGCTCGGGCAGCGGATCGACGAGAAGACCTTCCCGATCAAGCGCACCGAAGTGGCGCAGCTTCTGCGCGCGACGACCTCGATCGCCTATTTCCGGCAGTTGCCCGACTACGACCGGACGGTGTTCTACAAGGACTGGCACGTCTGCCGGGTTTATATCAGCCGGGCGATGGGGGGACTGAAGTTTTTGAACGAGGGTTACGTGCCACCGCGCGCACGTAAGGCAAAGGGGAAGAGCCCGGCCGACCAACTGAAGAATCTGCCATGGACGATCATCATCCTTGTTGCGGCCCTGCTGGGGGCCGGGTGGTACTTCTTCCTGCGCTGAGCGCGGTACAAGCCGGCATGGATGGGGCGAAAACACCCGCCTGGCCGGTGGATTATTCAATTGCCCTCCCCTCCGTCAGGTGGAGCATTGGCCGGACCTGAAGCCAATCCTTGCCCCTCGCGCCTGACAGAATCGGGACTGGTCACCAAGAACTCCTCGGAGGCTCCACTTCGGATGCGTGCAAGATACGGTACTGCCTGGGTTTTGATGATTCTGGCCGTGGTGGCTCTCGGCCTCTCCTCGTGCGCACGGCCGCAGGCGGAAAGCGCCCTGAACAACACCGCCCAGCTCCTCGCCGAGATCGAGCAGAACTATCGCGGCCTTGAGTACGAACCGGAGCGGATGGAATCCGTCCGCCAACTGATGAACGAGGCGAATCAGCTCCTCGCTCAGGACGACGCGCGCCAGGCAAGGACGGTGGCCCGTCAGGCCCGCGCCGAGGCCGAGCAGATTCTCGAGTCCGTGCGCCCGCGCCACGCCGATGCGATCTACAACGAGGCTGGCGAGGAAATCGCCGTCGCCGACGTCAACGAACTCTCCCGCAGGGACGCCGAGCGCTACCAGCGCATCCGCGAAATCAGGCAGGAGGCGGACGAGGCACGGGCGGAAAACCGTTACGACGACGTGATCAACCTGAGCAACGAGGTCATCCGAGAGGTCGAGACCGGTCTCTCCACGCTGCAGAACGCGGCGAACCGGGCGCGAATCGACGCCGAGCAGGCACTGAACGAACTGCGGGCCGAGGGCGGCCCCATCTACGCCCCACAGGTGGTGGGCTCCGTGGAGGCCGAGTTCGACGCCGCGCTGGGAATCGTCGAGCGCGACCGCGATTACGTCCTCGCCGCCAACCGGTTCAACGAGGCGCGGCTGCGCGCCGAGGAGGGCATCGTCCTTGTCCTGCGCGAACAGTCCCGCGAACGGATCGAGGAGATCGAGACGCTACTGACTGAGGCGCTCCTCGAACAGGCCGAAGTGTACATGGCGACCGAGTACGAGCGGCAGGCGGACGCGCTGGAGGATATGAACGTCAACTACCAGGAGGGCCGCTACCGCGAAGTGCTCCAGGCGGCGGACACCCTGCGCCCGCGCGCCCAAGAGTTGGTGGTGGACACCAAGCGGCTGGCGAGCGACGACCGCATCCGCTCGATGCGCAACAACATACGCGACCTCGAAGAGGGAGGCATCGAAGAGTACCTGCCAGGCTCCCTCGACCGCATGCGCACTTTCCTCGCGGAGGTGGAAGAACTCCGGCCCGAGGACACCGAGGAAGTTTTCGACGAGATCAAGGACATCAGCATTGAGGCGGAAGACGAGTTCGAGCGCCAGCGCGGCCGTTTCAGCGATCTGGCGGAGGACGAAATCCGCTCCGCCCGCACTGCCGTGGACAGCGCACGCGCGGTGTTCGACAGGATGGAGGCGATCTTCGAGCCGATCACCTACGAGCAGATGACGACCGAGCAAGAGGCCTTCGAGGCGCAGAAGGAATCACGGCAAATCCGCCTCGGGCAGGAGCTGGAAGAGGCGGCAAACAGCCTTGTGAGTGCGGACCTCCAACTCCAGGACGGCAACTTCCGGCGGGCGATCATCCTGGCCGAGCAGGCTCAGGAAACTGCCCAGGTGGTGCTGAACGAGGTTTACCACGTCGTCGCGCACAACACCTCGATCGAGCTTGCGCGGCTGATCACGCGCTACGAACGCGAAGGCGCCCGGATTTACGCGCCGGACGAGCTTGCGCGCTCGACAACGAAGCTCGAGGAAGTGAAGGGCTCGATCGCCGCGGGTCAGTACCTGCGGGCGGTGCAGCAGGCAGCCGAGGCACGCGCCGATGTGGAGCTGATGGCGCAGGCAATCGCCGGACGGGCGAGCGAGAACATCCGCGAAGCGCGCGAGGTACTCCGGGAGGTGACCTCCGAACGCACGCGCCGGTACACCTCCGCACAGCTCGGTGAAGTGCGTCAGCTCATCGAAGAAGCAGAAACAGACCTGCGGCAGGACCGGCTACGGATCGCCGTGGAGAAGGCTGAGCGCGCCACGGAACTGGCCCGCGCCGCCGAAGAGGAGGCCAACCGCCAGGTTGCGGACAACCAGATCGAAGCGGCCACCTCCATGATCACTCGCGCCCAGGAGGCCCGCGCCGAACTGTACGCCGGCCGTGAACTCGAAGACTCCCGCCGGCTGCTCTCCACCGCGCGGACGCTTTTCGCCACGGGCGACTACCTCAAGGCGGAGGAGCTGGGAGCGATCTCCGAGCGCCGCGCCAACGACGCCCTGTTCCGCAAGATCAACGAGGCGGATGCCGAAATTGCCACCGCACGTGCCGTGGGCGCGTGGGACCGGGACAGTGACCGGTTCGCCCGGGCGAACACAATGGTGCGCGAAGCGCGCGCGCTGCTGGACGACGGTCAGTTCGACGAGAGCGCCCGCCGCGCAGACCGCGCCGCGGACATCGCCAGCAGCCTTGCCGTGCAGTCCCGCCGGGCAAACTTCCGCGACCGGATTCGCGCGATAAACAACAACTTGGAAGAGGGAACCGACCAGGGGATCAACTTCTTCCAGCGCGAGGAGTCCGAGGATATCCGCCGCGAGGTGAACCAGTTGCAGGCCGAGTACTCAGACGCCCAGTACGAGCGGATCATGGACCGGGTGGAGCGGCTGGAAGCGCGGCTGCGCTTCACGCTCGACCAGACGGACGAGCGGGTGCTGGAGCTGGCCGAACACCTCGAAGGCCGGATCAACAACCTTGTGGAAGCGGGTGCCCGCTCCTACGCGCGGGACGAGCTGGGCAGTGCGCGGGAGAAGATTCACTTCGCGCAGATCGACTACCGGCGGGGCAACTACCGGTCGGCGCACCGGAACCTGCACCAGGCTTTCGCGCTGGTGGAGGAGGCGGAGTTCCGCCAGGGACACGAGGGGTACTCCGCGGAGGCATCGCAGCTTTTCGACGAGTACGTGCAGGCGCAGAACCGCTTCCGCAACATCCTGCGGCTGGACGCGCCGCAGCTCAGAGAGATCGCAATTGGACCGGGCGGGGGGCGCCAGGCAGTGGCAGTGTCGGGTCAGTACACCCCGATGGATTATCGCCGCAAGATGGACGAGCTATACACGAGGGCTGCGGATCTTGAAGCGCCGAGCAGGCTTTCGGGTGTTCAGGACGCGGTGGTGCAGGCTTTTGCCGAAGGGCGCCTCGCGGCGATGCACTTCGAGAAGCTTGTGCTGCTCGACCGGGTCTCGCGCGCCGAAGCGGACAACCTGATCGCACAGGCGTACGCCCGGCAGAACCGCTCGAACCGGCTGATGAACGCGGCACAGGAGCAACTCTTCGACGGACAGGTGCGCTTCCGGCTCGTGCAGGCCGGTTCCTCCATCCTCGTCGATTAATCCCTCCCCGGAGTCTGGCGTGACACCAACCTGTTGCTGGCACCCTAATTACCGCGGGAGACACACCTGATCGTGTTCTTTGGTTTTCTGGAGAACGTAAATCATGTTTACGTAATGGAAGGGCTCGCGATCCTCTCGATCGTGGTCTTTGTCCTGTTTGTTCTGAATGCCCTGGGGCTGTTGAAGAAGAAGGAGTAACGGAAGAAACCACCGCCGGTACAGGCCCAAATTGCCTGCAAGGCCACTCCCGCCCGGCGTCTCTCTGCAAAGAAAATGGCCAAGAATCCTCACCTCGAACTGACCAACCGCATCCTCGTCTGCCGCGAGTACGCAGACCTCTGGCAGACGTACTTCCAGTTCATCGGCGAGGACGGCCTGCACGAGAAAGAGTTCACCGAGGAGGAAGAGGAGGAGTTTCAGAACATCCTCAGCCTGCTTTCGGTGAACCACTACAAGTTCGAGCAGCTCTGCGGACCGGACATGGGGAGCGCAGGGGCGGTGCTCAAGATCATCGCCGAAACCCCCTCCCTTGAAGTGGTGCAGAAAACGCCGGAGGCGACTTACGGCCGGCTGCTGGTCGACTGGCACATTGCCTTCATCGACATGAACAAGGCGCTGGGGCGGATGCTCGGCCGGATGACCCCCAAGCAGATGCAGAAGCTGCAGGAGATCGAGGCGGCACAGGAGTCCGGCGCAGCGCAGCAGATGCTGTGAGGAGGCGCAGGCGGGGCGCCGGTCAGTCCTCCTCGCTGTCCAGCTCTTCCCTTTTCTTTCTTTCCTTTCGTATCTTTCCCACAATCATCTGAAAGATAAACCCGGAGGCGGCGATGGGCAGGACCGGGATCGCTTCGGTGCCGAGACCGAGCGCCTGTGCGGCCAGAACGGCGCCAAGCGTGGCGGTGCATCCGGCAACCACGATCCGGTGGGCGGCCAGCAGGAGCGCCCCGCCGGCCAGTCCGGCCAGCGGGGGGATGAACGCGATCGCCAGGTCTCCCTGCAGCCAGGCCGGCAGGTCCTCCACGTTCTCCCGTAGCCACTGAAGGCCGAAAAAAACCAGCAGGCCGGCCGTAAGGGCTCCGAACAGGAAGAAGAGGATGCGGTGCACCTGGCGCACGAGGAAGATGCCCACGGCGGCGCCGATGATCGTGGCACCTGCCTTGACCGCGAAGGCGCCGGCGCCCGTCCACTCCTGGCTCTCCGCCAACAGAACGACCAGCAGCAGGCAACTCCCCCCCACAATCCCCGCTCCCGCGGCATGGATCGACATCCAGTAAAGCAACCACCCGAAGAGCAGCAGAACCACGCCCGCGGCGAGCGGAAGCCAGTCGGTTGCCTGAATGAAGGCCGTGATGTCGTCCCATGGAATGCTCATGTGGGCTTGCTCCTGCGGGGGGGCGAGGAACGGCAAGCCAAGATCGAGTTACGGCCTTGCCCGGCACTCCGTTCGCGGGGCAGGTTCCTCATGCTCGCCTCCCCACCTCCGGACGGGCGGGCACCAACTCTGATAAGGAGGCAACGACCATGTCGGAGATCAACCGCCGTGACTTTCTGAGCACGGGAGCCGCCGCCGCGGGCGGCGCCGCCATTGCGCTGGGAGCGCTCGGGACGTCCCGGGCCCGCGCGGACGAGCCGATCCACTCGCCGCAAATGCTCCAGGCGCTCTTCCCCGGTGCCGTGAACGCCCAAGGGGAGTACACGCTGCCCGAATTGAAGTACGAGTACGGGGACGTGGACGCGGCGATCGACGAGCAGACGATGAGGCTCCACCACAGCCGTCACCACCAAGGCTACGTGAACGGGCTGAAGAATGCGGAGGAGAGGCTCGCAGAGGCACGCGAGACGGGTGACTTCGGGCTCGTGCAGCACTGGTCCCGCCAGGCGTCTTTCCACGGTGGTGGGCACTTTCTGCACACCGTGTTCTGGGATTCGATCGGCCCGGGGGACGGTGGCATGGGCGGCGAGCCGGAAGGGCCGCTCATGGATGCCATCGTGCGGGACTTCGGCAGCTTCGATGGGATGATGGCGCACTTTGCCGCGGCGTCCAATGCCGTGGAGGGCTCCGGCTGGGGTATCCTGGCGTACTCGCTCGCGGCGGGGAAGCTGACGATCCTGCAGGCGCAGAACCAGCAGCTCCTGACGCAGTGGGGTGTGGTGCCGCTGATGTGCAACGACGTCTGGGAGCACGCCTACTACCTGCGCTATCAGAACAATCGGGGCGCCTACGTCGAGGCGTTCCCCCAGGTGATCAACTGGAACCGCGTGGCGCGGCGTTTCGAGATGCTGGGCTGACGGGCGTGTGTCATGGCTGCCGGGGGTCTTCGGCGAAGACCTCCAGCAGCCTTTCCGCTTCAGTTGGCTGCGCGCCCGGGCTGAAGAAACATCCGATGGCCGCAGCGCCGTACGCTCCGGCCTCGCGGACCGCGGGGGCATTCTGTGCGCCGATTCCGCCAAGGGCGAGCACCGGGCGGGTGGCCTCTGCGCAGGCATGCCGCAGGCCCTCGAGGCCGAGCGGCGGCCGTTCGCGGGCCTTGCTCGCGGGGTCGAAGATGGGCGCGAGGAGCGTATAGCTGGCTCCCGCGGCCTCGGCGGCGTGTATATCTTCCACACTGTGACAGCTTACGCCGAGGAGCATCTGCTGGGGGAGGATGGGTTGTGCTGCCTCCGGTGGCAGGGCGTCGCGGCCGAGCTGCACTCCGTCGGCAAGGGCGGCCATGGCCACGTCGGCGCGGCCGTTTATGATCAGAAGCGCGCCATATCGGTCCGTGGCGGCGCGCAGTTCCACCGCCATTGCGTAGAGGTCGCGGGCGGGGAGGTCCTTCTCCCGCAACATGATGGCGGGGAGGCCGATTTCGAGGAGTTCCTCGCACCGCCGGAGGAGCGGCGCGGTTCCGCCGGCGAGCTTGCGGTCCGTGATGGCGATCAGGCGCGGGGGAAGGGGCGGCACGTCAGCGCCCTTCGCCGGTATCGAGAAGGATGGAGATCGCGAGCACCACGCGCCGGTCCACAAGGAACTCCGGATCGCCGTATAGATTGAGCAGGTAGTGATCGCGTATGGTGAACTTGCGGTTGTATTCGCCGAAGGGGGTGCCATCGGGGAAGAGCAGGTCGAAGTTGGTGCGGAGGAGCCCCCAGAGCGGGCCAAGGTAGCGGCGGAGGATGGCGAGCAGGAGGGAGTCCTCGCGGACAAGGCAGAGGGGCCGCCCGTCCAACGTTTCGGCGGTCCAGCCGCGGCGCCAGATGGCCTTGAGCAGGTTGCGTTTGGCGCGGGCGACGGGCTGCCCGGCCGTGTCGTAAAGGGTGTACCAGTGGTACAGGCCGAACTTGTTGTCCTGGGAGATGAGAAGGACCTGCCACTGCTCGGTCTCGTCCGTATAGACGCGGATATCGCGGTAGGGAGTGAGGAGGACACGGATGAGCTTGGCGAGGTTGATGCCCGCGAAGAAGACAACGATCGCCAGCAGGACGCTCCGGGTCTGGAAGAAGACGATGACCGCGAGGATATAGACAGCGATGAAGCAGACGGTACGGAGGAAGCCGGCGACGGCGTTCATGCCGAGCTTCGGCGGGCGGACGACGTAGAAGCGCGGCGCGCCGTACTCGTCAAAGACGTGGTACTTCTGGGCAATGGCGATGAGCTTCTGCTTGATGGTGAGGAGGTGGAAGGCGAAGAGCCACTGAAGGTAGGCGACGGCCTCGGGGGGGAAGGCGTCCGGCGGGGGAGCGCCTGCATCCGTCTCCTCCGGGTGTGCGGGTGCCTGCTCTTCCGGGGAGGTGAGTTGGGGCTGAGGGTGTTGGACTGTTTCAGGGGCCATGGCCCAATGCCTGTGCGTATAGCTGGTGTGTCTGCTCGACGAGCGCGTCGAGGCTGAAGGCCTGGGCGCGCTGGCGGCAGGCGCTGGCACGTTCGGAGAGCACCGCGCCGCCGAGGAGGATGGCATCCTTGAGGTGGGCGGCCAGGGCGCCGGTGTCGCCAGCGGGATGTATCCAGCCGATGCCGGGCCGGTCGAGGGCCTCGGCGTTGCCACCGACGTTGCTCGCGATGACCGGCTTGCCGCAGGCGAGCGCTTCGACGACCGCGTTGGAGAATCCCTCCTTGAGGCTGGAGAGCACGACACAGTCCGCGGCGTTGTAGATATCGTTCATGGAGTCCTGATGGCCGAGGAGCCGGACAGTATTGGAGAGGCCGCGTTCGGCAATGGCAGCCTCCACATCGCCTTCGAGAATGCCGGCACCGGCAAAGCCGAGCAAGGGAAGGGGCTCCCGGGCGGCGGAAAGAGCCCGTTCCCATGCGGCCAGCGTGCCGAGTGGGTCCTTGTTCGGGTGGAGACGGGCGGGAACGAGGAAGAAGAGCCGGCCGGGCTCGATGCCCAGACGGGCGCGGACGCGTTCGCGGACCTGCTGGTTGGGGCGGAACTGGTCGAGATCGACTCCGTTGTAGAGGATGGGGACCTGCCGGTGTGGGAGGCGGAGGCGCTCGACGATGTCCTGCTGCACGGCCCGGGAGACAGCGATGGTGGCAGTGCGCAAACGGGCGGCGAGCTGGTCCATAAGGACCTGCCGGCGGGTTTCCCAAGTGCCGACGTTGTGGATCTGGCCGAAGATGGCCGGGACGCGGGCAAGGCGGCCGGCCACGGTGGCCGGCAGGTTGGAGCGGTACATGTGCGAGTGCACGACGCGCGCCCCGGTTTTGTGGAAGAAGCGGACCAGCTCGCGGAGACCCGCGGGCGAGAGGCGTGAGCGGAACGGGATCACGGAGACGGGGATGCCCTGCCCGCGGAGTTCGGCGGCCAAGGGGCCTTCCTCGCGGATGCAGACGACACGGACTGACCACCCGAGGTCACGCAGGCGCGGCGCAACGGCCACCAACCGGCGCTCAATTCCCCCGGGGGGCAGCCAGGTGATGACCCGCACAACGGTGGGGCCGGTTATCTCGCGGCTCATAAAAGTAAGCTGACCGCCTTCCGGAGAAGGCGGTCAAGCTCGGAGGGAATGCGGTCTGTTCTGTCAGTCTGGCGTTACTGACGGACGCGCCACAGGTCTCCAGGAGAGGTCGTCCCGTTGGTCGGGTCGTAGGTGAAGGAGCCACCGGGGCCACCGTCAGCTCCGCCTTGGGAAGCCCCTGTCAGGAGAAGGATGGAGGGCTGGGAGACGGCGCTGTTGTAAACCGTCTCGATGCCGCCATCGATGCGCGCGGCGGTAATCCGGGCGTAGCCGTTGGTCATCTGGATTTGATCCCAGCGCAGGTTGCCGCCCTGGTTTGCGTTGCCGTTGGGCCCGTAGGAGCCCAGGATCCATCCGCGTCCGTCCGTCCAGTAGCGGAAGCTGAGGCCACGCGGGCTGGCAAACGGGTCCGGGAAGATGGAGGTGATGAAGGAGACCGGTGTGGTCATGGAGTTGGCGCCGGGGTTGGCCGCGCTCTGCAAGTCCTTGCGGGCGAACGTGGAGCCAAACCTGCTGGCGTCGCCGCTGACGTCTTGGAGCTGGTCCCAGTCGTGCGTCAGGTCGGCTTGGGCTGTGGCAGCGGGATACTGATTGTAGTCGATGAAGTACGATTCGATCCCCGTTGCCAGCGAGCGCATGTCCGACTGTGCGCGAGAGACCCTTGAACGCGTCTGGGCTTCAAGGAAGTTTGGAACTGCGATCGCCGCCAGGATGGCGATAATCGCCACCACGATCAGCAGCTCGATGAGGGTAAAACCGCGGAGTTTCTTCACTGCGTTTTCCCTCCTTTCTGGGTTGGAGTCGGGCAGTCCGGTAATGGCTGCCTCTTGAGGGTCCTTGGAACGTCGGGCGCACCGGCTCATGGGTCAAGGTCAAAGGTGCGGTCAAAAAAACGTTCGTTCAAAAATCAGGGAGCCAAAACGGTGAGAATCTGCACTACGAGGGCGAGCGCCAGCAAAAGCAGTAAGAATTTTACCCACCTGCGCACCGTCTCACGCACAAACTGCTGATCGTAGCCGCGTTCGAGCACGGTCACCACTGCCGCAACGAGCAGGGTCAGGTAGATGAGTGAGATGAGGAAGGGCGTTCCGTACATGGTCGCGGTGGGCGCCTCAGGAGGGGCTCTCTCCGTTCTGGCGCTGGCGGAGCCGCTCGGGGTCGGCACTCCCGGGGGAGCCCTCGGTCAGCTCCGGGGTGCCGGCCATCAGGTCATAGAGGCGCACGGTCGCGAAGTAGTTGAGGCATCCGGCGACAACGAGGTGGAATGCCCCGAGGTCGGAGTAGGTGCGCGCGGCGAGGTTGTGGAGGTTGAAGAAGGAGGCGGGATTCTCGGCCGCGGCGTTCTGGGCGGTCTGGAGCGCGAGCCACCCGCCGCCGTGGAAGGCCTGGGCGATGTAGGTGAGCAGGCCGACGAGGTTGAAGCCCTCCCCGCGGGGGTGGAAGCTGGCGGGGGCGAGCACATATCCGCCGAGGAAAAGTCCTATTGCAAAGCAGGCGTTGATGGCGATGAAAAGGCTGATACCGCGCTGGTAGTCGCGGACGAGCAGAAACCCGAGCCCGGGGACAAGCCAGTTGGCGGCACAGTAGCCAAGCGCTTGTGCGGGTGTTTTCCGGGGAAGTCGAGCAGGAGGCACGTGATATGAGAAGCGATGATTTTCCGGTGTGGAGAGGGCTCCCCCCGCAAGGGGCGTCTTGGATCGTCCGGGGCCGCCGGTTCGTCAACCGCAAAGCCTGCGCAGCTCTTTTCGCCGGGTTTGTGGTGGGGGTGTGGGGAGGCGTTGCGGCGCAGGTGCCGGCCCGTCCGTTTCCCGCCGAAGTGCCGCTGGAGGCGGCGGCCCGGGCGCTATCCTGGGAGCAGGGAGGCAGGTTGATGGTGGCATCGCACGCGCTCCAGGGCATCAGTGTTGTCCACCTGCCGGAGGGCTCCTCCGAGGCTCCCGCGGTGCTGTTCGATGCGGACAGGCCGACGCTCGACGCGCTCTCGCTCGGGGATGGCCGGTTTCTGCTCGGCCGGCGTTGGGGAACGATCGAGCTCGTGGAGATAGAGGTGCCCGAGAACGGGGAGGACCGCACGCCGGGCATCCGGTCGTTGGCGGAGTGGGACTCCGAGGGAATGCCGACTCATCTGATGCGGCGGGGGGACCTGCTGCTGGTGGCAGCCGGGCCATCGGGGCTGCTCGTCTATGACTGGCCGGGCGAGGACCTCAAGCTGCACCTGCGCGCCCGCTACCCTGTTGTGGACTTCACCAAGCAGGTGATCCCGGGCGAGGATGATCTGCTCATGCTGGCGGACAATTTCGACTACGGCATGCAGTTGCTCCGGCTCTCCGATCCCGAACGGCCCGAGTACGTGGTGCACCGCACGGGCGATTTCATCGATACGGTGGACGGCCACGAGGGAATCGTGGCGGCTGGTTTCCGGCGTTACGGTGTGGTGTTCTTTGACGTTGCGGCGCCGGAAGACCCCGAGCGGGTGCACTTCCTCCCGCTTCCGTCGCCAGGTGCGGGGATGGTCCAGCGGGTTCGTTACAACGACGCGGGGGAGCTGTTGGTGAGCGAAGGTGCTTCCGGCGCGCGGCTGGTCCGGCTGGACAAGTCGGTGGACGAGGGGGGGGAGGTGAGCTGGGACTCGACGGTGCTTCAGTCGTGGCCCGGTGGCACGGAGGGCCGGGAAGTACGCGAGGGGATATTCCTCGGCGGTGATTGGGTGGCGCTTTCCGAGGGGCCCGGGAACATCAGCTTCCACAGGCTGGAGAGGGCCGGACAGGAGGAGGAGTAGGCCCGCCGGTCAGTGCGGGTTGCGGAGCACCGTGCGGAGGTGGTTCATCCGGTGAAGGGTGAGGCGGGTGTTGCGCAGGGGGGCGAGGACAGCCCCGGAGTCCGGGACGTGGCCTTGGCCGAAAAGGCTGTCCACGCGCCCAAACCGGGCGAAGAGGGTGCGGTGAAGGTCCTCGCGGGACTCGGCAACCTGCCGGCGGAGCGCGGCGCCATCAAAGTGGAGCTCTTCTGCGGCGGCGCGCTCCGGCGTATAGACATCGGGTGCTTCGGCCTGTTTCGTGGAGCCTGCGCTATCGGTTACGGGGCGGGGTCAGGCGGAGAAGGAGCTGCCGCAGGAGCAACTGCGGGTGGCGTTGGGGTTGACGAACTTGAAGCCCCCCGTGAGCAGCTCGGTGGAGTAGTCGAGCGTCATTCCGTTTAGGAACAGATAGCTCTTGGGATCGACGAAGACCTTGATGCCGTCGATGTCGAAGACCGAGTCGTTGGAGTTGGGCTTTTCGTCAAAGGCGAGTGTGTAGCTGAGGCCGGAGCATCCGCCGCCGACGACGCCGACACGCAGGCCCCAGTCCTCCTTCTTCTCCTGAGTGAGGAGCCGCTTGACTTCGTTTTTTGCCGGTTCTGTCAGTTCGATCATGGCTGGCAAACCTCCACTCCTGCCGAGTTTTTTGTATGGTAAGGGTTGGGGGCCGAATCGTGCAAGGAGTTACTCCCGGACCCGGCCGTCTTGCCGAACGAGGCGGCCTTGCGCGGGTTGTTGTAGTGCTTGATGATCTTGCCGCTGTAAGCCATGAAATTCCATCTCCTGGGTGCAGGGGGGTGCCGGGAGCGGGCTTGATTAGTGGTGTGCCCATTCCACCTTGGTGATGTCGATGCCTTCCTGGTGCATCTCGTAGAGCGGGGACATGGCCCGCAACTTCTCTACCACAGCGGTCAGCCTGCCGGTGACGTAGTCTACTTCCTCCCTGGTGTTGAAGCGGCCAAGGCCGAAGCGGATGGAGCTGTGGGCGAGTTCGTCGCCGACGCCGAGGCTCTTGAGGACGTAGCTCGGTTCGAGGCTCGCGCTCGTGCAGGCGGAGCCGGAGCTGACCGCCACGTCGTTGATGCCCATGAGCAGCGATTCGCCTTCCACGAAGGAGAAGGAGACGTTGAGCGAGTGGGGGAGCTTGTTCTCCGGGTCGCCGTTTTCGTGCACCTCGGGGATATTGTCGAAGAGTTTCTTGCGGAGATAGTCGCGGAGTTCGCGCAGGCGGGCGCTTTCCGTTTCCATCTCCTCCATGGCGATTTCGACCGCCTTGCCGAGGCCAACGATGCCGGTGACGTTGAGCGTGCCCGAGCGCATGCCGCGTTCGTGGCCGCCACCGTCGAGCAGCGGGGTGACGCGGGTGCGGGGCTTGCGCCGGCGGACGTAAAGGGCACCGGCGCCCTTGGGGCCGTAAAGCTTGTGGGCGGACAGGGAGAGCAGGTGTATGCTCTGCTCCCGCACGTCCACGGGTATTTTGCCCACGGACTGCGTGGCGTCGGTGTGGAAGGCCACGCCGCGCTCCTGGCAGATCCTGCCGATCTCGCCGATGGGCTGGATAACACCGATCTCGTTGTTGGCGTGCATGATGGTCACAAGGATCGTCTTGTCGGTGAAGGCGTCCTTGAGCTGTTCGAGGTCAATGAGGCCGCTTTTCTGTACGGGGAGCCAGGTGACGTTGTAGCCTAGGCGTTCGAGCTTCTTGCAGGGGTCGATGACCGCCTTGTGCTCGGTCACGCAGGTGATGACGTGGTTCCCCTTTTCGGCGTACATCTCGGCGATGCCCTTGATGGCGAGGTTGTTGGACTCTGTGGCACCGCTTGTGAAGACGATTTCCTTGGGGTCGGCGTTGATGGCGCTGGCCACCTGCTTGCGGGCCTGCTCCACGGCCTCCTCGGCCTGCCAGCCGAAAAGGTGGCTCCGGGAGGCAGCGTTGCCGAAGACCTCGGTGAAGTAGGGGAGCATGGCCTCCACCACCCGCGGGTCGGTGCGGGTGGTGGCATGGTTATCCATGTAGACCGGTGTTTTTACTGCCATAACTGCACTCTTCGGAGCGGTCTCCGCTGTTCGCTGTCATGATGGGAGGACCGATTCCGGGCGCGGTTTCCGCTGTTCCGCCAGAAGCCAACCACCCCCTCGGCACCCCGCGGTGGGAGCCAGAACTATGCCCGGCCCCCGGAGGGTGTTGGAGGGTCAGGCTGGGCGGGTACCGCGAGCTTCTCAAGGATATTCTCGGCGATCTGGCCGGGGAGCAGACCGCATTCGCGGTGGAGTTCCTTGGGCTGCCCGTGGTCCACGAAGCGGTCGGGCAGGCCGAAGCACCGGGCACGCAGGGGGAGGTCCGCCTCGGCGAGGAACTCGTTCACTCCGCTGCCGAATCCGCCGCGGAGCGTATTCTCCTCGGCGGTGAAGAGCCATTGGTGTCCGCTGGCGAGGGCCCGGATGAGGTCCTCGTCCAGGGGTTTGACGAAGCGCGCGTCGGCGACGGTGACGGGATGGCCGAGTTCGGCCTCGAGCATGTCGGCGGCTTCGAGCAGGGTGGCGCTCATGCGGCCGATGCCGAGCAGGGCGATGCGGCTGCCTTCGCGGAGGATTTCTCCCTTGCCGATTTCGACCGGGGGGTAGTCCAAGGCTTCGAGGTTCATCTTCCCGGCGCAGTTGCCGCGCGGGTAGCGCATGGCGGACGGCCCGGCGCTGTATTCCACCTGCGTGCGGAGCATGCGGCGGAGTTCTTGTTCGTCGCGCGGTGCCATGACGACCATGTTGGGGACGATGCGCAGGTAGGAGAGGTCGAAGGAGCCGTGGTGTGTGGGTCCGTCGGCGCCGACGAGGCCGCTGCGGTCGAGCACGAAGCGGACGGGGAGGTTCTGGATCGCCACGTCGTGGATGATCTGATCGTAGGCGCGCTGGAGGAAGGTGGAGTAGATGGCGCAGACGGGGATGAGCCCGTCCGCGGCCATTCCGGCGGCCATGGTGACGGCGCATTCCTCGGCGATGCCGACGTCGTAGAACCGTTCGGGTAGTTCCTTGGCGAACTGGTCGGTGCCGGTGCCGCCGGGCATGGCGGCGGTGATGGAGACAAGGTTGGGGTGTTCGCGGCCGAGTTCGACGAGGGCCTTGCCGAAGACCTTCGTGTAGGCGGGGGGTGCGGCAGGCTTGGTCATCTCGCCCGTTTCGATCTTCATGTTGGCCGCGGCGTGGTACTTGATCGGGTCGTCCTCAGCGTACTTGTAGCCTTTGCCTTTGCGCGTGACGAGGTGGATGCAGATGGGGCCTTCGAGTTCCCTGGCCCTGCGGAGGAGCGGCACCAGCTCGTCGAGGTTGTGCCCGTCTATGGGCCCGATATAGCGGAAGCCGAGTTCCTCGAAGAAGAGCCCCGGGACGAGCACGCCCTTGACGGCGCCCTCGACGCTGTGGGCGGCGTGGATGACCGATTCGCCGAGCAGGGTGCGGACGGCCTTCTTGAACTCGGCCTTGGCGCGGTTGTACGCGGGGCTTGTGATCAGGCTGGAGAGCCCCCGCTGCACGGCCCAGACGTTGTTGCTGATGGACATCTCGTTGTCGTTGAGGATGACGGTCATGTTGGTGCGGCGCAGCCCGGCGTTGTTGAGGGCCTCGTAGGCGAGCCCACCGGTCATGGCGCCGTCGCCGATGACGGCCACGACGTTGTGGTTCTTGCCCTGCACGTCGCGCGCCTGGGCCATGCCGTAGGCGGCGGCGATGGAGGTGGAGGCGTGCCCGGCGCCGAAGGCGTCGTAGGGCGATTCGGCGCGCTTGAGGAAGCCGGAAAGGCCGCCGTACTGGCGGATGGATTCGAACTCCCTGTTCCGGCCGGTCAGGATTTTCCATGCGTAGGCCTGGTGGCCGACGTCCCAGACGATCCGGTCTTCGGGCGGGCGGAAAACGTGGAGCAGCGCCACGGCGATGTCCACCGCGCCGAGCGGTGCGCCGAAGTGGCCGCCCTTGACGGCGATGACTTCGATGATGCGCCGGCGCGTTTCCGCGGCGAGAGCGCGCAGTTCGGCGGGCTCCAGGGCTGCGATGCCGTCCGGCAGGGCGAGGGTCTCGAGCAGAGAGGTGCCTTTCCTGCCGGCGGCCTCACCCGCTTTGCTGTCTGTTCTTGCGAGGCCTGCCGTGGTGAGTCTTTCCGCGTGGGTACTCATGACGCTCCCAATGTTGTTGTCTCTCTGCCCGCAGGGGCGTAGCCGCTTTTTGCCGCCCGGATTTGCCGGGGCAAATGTTGGACCGATCAGTCCTGTTGCGAATCGAAGGGCTCAGTTTCGAGTTCTTCCCCTTCCTCGGCGCGGGTAACGATCTGGATGCGTTCCTCGAGCTGGCCGAGGCGTGTGAGCGCCTCCTTGCCGAGCCGGCGGCCCTCAGAATACAGGTCGATGGACTTTTCGAGCCCCTGCTCGCCGGACTCAAGGGCAGTGACGATTTCCTCCAGGCGGGCGATCAACCGCTCAAGGGGGACTGTGTCCTCCGCTCCGGTGTTCTTTTTGGTGTTGGCCATACGCCGGTGCGCCGTTTCCCTCCGGGAGGGGGATTGATACTACTGCAGGGGAGCAGCATCCCCAAGCCGATCCGCTGAGGCAAGCCGGCGTTGGGGTCACGGCAAAAGTTTTCCGCCTGGCGGCTGCTATTCCGGGGTGTTGAACAGGTCGCTGTCTCCGCCGGGTGGCGGGGCGGGCAGGCCGAGGTGCCGGTAGGCGGCGGGGGTGGCAATGCGGCCGCGGGGGGTGCGGGCGAGCAGGCCGGCCTGGATGAGGAAGGGCTCGACGACGTCAACGAGCGTTTCCTCATCCTCGCTCAATGCCACGGCGAGCGTGTTCAGGCCGGTGGGCCCGCCGCCGAACTTTTCGATCAGGGCGAGGAGGAAGGAGCGGTCCTGCGCGTCGAGGCCCAGCTCGTCCACGTCGAGCAGGCCGAGGGCCTCGCTGGCGACGGTGGCATTGACGGTGCCCTGGTGGCGGACCTCGGCGATGTCGCGCACGCGGCGGAGCAGGCGGTTGGCGATCCGGGGGGTGCCGCGGGAGCGGGCGGCGATCAGGTGCGGCCCGTCCTCCTCGACCGGGACGCCAAGGATGCCGGCGCTGCG
>SLMS01000258.1 GCA_007133495.1 Candidatus Sumerlaeota bacterium
CCACCAGCGCCTCCTCGCCCCAGATGTCCGCCTGCCGCCCGCGATAGGGATAGACGCGGGCCGGAAACCCCGACTCCCCGGCGGCATCGGAGTCCGGCAGCCACCCCTCGTCATCGGTCCAGAATAACCCAACCTCGGCGCCTGCGTGGAAGAATACCAGGTCCTCCCCCTCCATACGGGGGTTCCCGAGCAACAGTATCCCCTGATCATTCAGCAGATCGATGAGCAGGTCCCGCTGGTCGAGATACTCGTCCCAGTAGGCCTCGGACCGGGCCTGCCTGCTCCGCGATTCGTAGTACAGCCATCCCAGGACGGCCAGCAGCAGGACCACCATGGGGATGCCCACCCAACGGTCGATCCGCCGGTCGTACTTCTTGTCCCAGAGTGTAATATTCCACCAGGCCACCGCGTTGCCCCCGGATCAAGTTGGCCTGTGGATATCCGCCATTGGCGGGGAGGCGTGGTCAACCGGCCTCGGACCGCTACGTGGTGCGGGGCTTCCGCCGCCGGCCGGGCTTGGAGGAACGCTCCTTCCCGGTACCGCCGGATTCGGGCTCTTCCTCCGTGTGAAAGCCGATGCGGCGCTTGACCCCGCCCGGCCGGGGAGGCGGCGGCTTTTCCATCTCGTCACGCAGGCGCCGCACCGCCTCGAAGAGCAACCGGATGCGCCGGTCCTGGTTCGTGAAGTGCCCCTCGAAGCGGCTCTCCAGTTCCCGGAGCTTGGCCGCCAACTCCTGCTGGCCCGCCAGGAACCGGCGGAACCGCACGAAAACACGCATGATCTCCACGTTCACCCGCACCGCCCGCTCGCTCTGCAGCACACTGGAGAGCATCGCCACACCCTCCTGCGTGAAGGCGAAGGGGGGATACCTCCGGCCGCCGCGTCCCCTCTTTGAGATCACAATCTGTGATCTCAAACGCTCCCATTCCTCCGGGGTCAGCCTGAACGTGAAATCCTCGGGGAAACGGCCGGGATTACGGCTGACGGCCTGGTTGAGGGCTCTGACCTCCACCCCGTAGAGGCTTGCCAGGTCCTCGTCGAGCATCACCCGCTGGCCGCGGACGTGGTGAATCCTTTCAGTGATGGCCTCCATCGGGACTGGAGGAGTGTCGGGCTGTTCCCGGCTCATGGGCTTCTGGGCTCCCATTCCGGCGATTGTGTTCGCATTATCTTCGCCTTCCCGGGCGCGTGTCAATCGTTCGCCGCTGGACCGCGACGGCGCGACGGCCCAAACCGTCATCCGTTATGGAAGCCAGCCGCCGGTGGACGCGCCTCGCCCGGCTTTCCGCTTGCCGTAAGCCGCCCCATCCGAATCCATAGGCCCCCGCAGGAATCCCAGCCACAGGAAAGGCCCCTTCACACCACGACATGCTCTCCAACGGTCAGGAACTCCGAAGCGCCTACCTCGAGTACTTCCGCACACTCCCGGACCTCCCGCACCAGATCGTCCAGAGCGCGCCGCTCGTCCCGCCCGACGACCCGACGCTCCTCTTCACAAGCGCCGGCATGGTGCAGTTCAAGGCGCTCTACTCCGGCGCCGTGGACCCGCTGCCCTACACCCGGGCGGCGAGCTGCCAGAAGTGCCTGCGCGCCGGCGGCAAGGGCTCCGACCTTGAAAACGTCGGCCGCACACGCCGCCACCACACCTTCTTCGAAATGCTCGGCAACTTCAGTTTTGGCGACTATTTCAAGGAAGAGGCGATCCGCTTCGCCTGGGAGTTCTGCACCAGCAAACAGTACATGAACCTGCCGCCCGAGCGCCTCATCGCCACCATCTACGGGCCGGACGAGGAAAGCGTGGACCGCGAAGCCGAGTCCTTCTGGAAAAACCAGCCAGGAATGGTGAACCGCATCGTGCCGTTGGACGAGAAGGAAAACTTCTGGGGCCCCGCCGGGGATACCGGCGCCTGCGGGCCGTGCAGCGAGCTGGTCTTCTTCCTCGGCACCGACGAGGAACTGGCCGAGGTGCAGAAGCTCCCCATGGACCAGCTCCAGCACCGCATCGTGGAGGAGGGCGACCTGTTCCTCGAAATCTGGAACATGGTCTTCCCCCAGTTCGACCAGCAGCGCGACGGCACCCGCGCACCCCTCAAGAACCGCGGCATCGACACCGGGGCGGGGCTCGAACGCATGGCCGTGGCCCTCCACTACGCCCGCACCGGCGAGCCCGCCACGCCCTACGAAACAAGCCTCATGTGGCCGATCACCAGCGCAGTGGCGGAAAGCCTCGGCGTTCCCTACAAGAAGGTGGCCGAGGACGACAGCGAGCAAGCCACCTTCCGCCGGCACGCGGTCAACGCCATCGCGGACCACACGCGCGCGCTGGTGTTCTGCCTGGCGGAGGGGCTCGCCCCGGGCAACATCGGCCGTGGCTACGTCGTCCGCCGCATCCAGCGCCGCGCCTTGCGGTTCGCCTTCCTCCTCGGCGTGGAGCGCCCCTTCATGAGCGGTCTATACGACGCCGTCGCAGAGGCCATGGGCGGCGCCTATCCCGAAATCCTCAAGAACCCGGAATTCATCCGCAAGGCGCTCCGCATCGAGGAGGCAACCTTCCTGCGCACGCGCGACCGCGGCATGCAGATACTGAACGAACTGATGGACAAGGCACGCACCGAAGGCCGCACGGAAATCCGCGGCGTCGATGCCTTCCGCCTCTGGGACACTTACGGCTTCCCGGTGGACCTCACCCGCGAGATCGCCGAGGAGGCGGGGCTCACCGTCGATATGCCCGGGTACGAAGAGGCCCTCGAAGGACAGAAGGAGGAGTCCCGCAAGGCCTGGAAGGGCGCAAAGCTCAAGTTCGACGAAGAGCAGCTCAACCAGCTATACGAGACCCACGGCGCCACCGGGTTCCTCGGGTACGAGACCACGGGACCGGCAGAGAGCGAGGTCCTCGCGCTCTTTCGCGGCAAGGAGGGCGCCACCGCCGTGGACACGCTCTCCGAAGGCGAGGAAGGCTTCGCCGTCCTGCGCGAGACTCCCTTCTACGCCGAAAGCGGCGGCCAGATCGGCGACACGGGAGTGCTCGAAACCAAGGGCACCCGCGCCACTGTCTCCGACTGTCAGAAAAGCCCCCAAGGCATACACCTGCACAAGTGCCGGGTGAAGGAAGGCGAACTCCGCACCGGCGCCACGGTCAACGCCACCGTGAACGCGGCCAAGCGCGACGCAACACGCCGCAACCACAGCTCCGTCCACCTACTGCAAAATGCGCTGAAACGCCTCATCGGCGATCACGTCACGCAGGCGGGGAGCTTTGTCGGGCCGGACCACTCCCGGTTCGACTTCACGCACAGCGAGGGGCTCGGGCGGGAAGAGCTGGCGGCGCTCCAGAAGGAGGTCAACCGCCTCATCCTGGAGAACGATCCGGTCACGACGGAGACGCTGACGCTGGAGGAGGCGCGGCAGAAAGGCGCCATCGCCCCCTTCGGGGAGAAGTACGGGCCGGTCGTCCGCGTCGTCCAGATGGGCCCGAGCATCGAGTTCTGCGGCGGGACACATGTGAGTTCGACAGGCCGGATCGCACGCTTCCGCATCGTGTCGGAATCGAGCATCGCCTCGGGCGTGCGCCGCATCGAGGCGGTGACCGGCGAACGCGCGCTCGAAATGGAGCTGGAGGACCAGTACGAGGTGCTGGCACCGCTCCAGGGCGTCCTCACGGCGCGCGGCCCCGAGCTGGCAACACGGGCGCAGTCGCTGCTCCAGCGCGTCAAGGAACTCGAGAAGGAAACCTCCCGCCTGCGCGAGCAGATGGCCCTGCGCGACCTGGAGAAGAATGCCTCCGCCGCGGTGGACCTTCCCGGCGGAGCGCGCCTCGCCACCGCGCGCCTTGATGGGCTCGACGGAGGGCAGCTTCGCTCGGTGACCATGACGCTGCGCGACAAGCTCGGCGAGCAGGGGGTGGCTCTCGTGGCCAGCGCCGCCAACGGCCGCGTCTCCCTGGCCCTCGCCTCCGGCAAGGAGGCACAACGGACCTACCCCGCCGGCAAGCTCATCGGCGCCATCGCGGGCCGGCTCGGCGGCAAGGGCGGCGGCAAACCCGACTTCGCCCAAGCCGGCGCCAAGGACGTGGAGGCGCTCGACGCCGTCCTCGCCGAAGCAGCCACAATCCTCTCCGGCGGCGGCTGACCGCCCGCCGCCAGTTTCCCTCAAGGAACCAACAGGCCGATGCCTCTTTGCGTCCCGCCCCCGCTTCGCCGGCACCCTGTCTATACGAAGCCGCAGAGGGAATCCGCCGTTGACTGAACAGGAAGCAGCGGAGACCGGCTTCCGGCGCGGAAAGGAAATTCTTTTCGCGCCTGCCGTGCTCCTGTTCCTCGTTTTCTTCCAGGTTGTCTATTTTGCAATCGCATTCCGCCTCGAACGGCTCTTCATCTTCGAGGACGATTTTATACGCCTCACCTATGCGCGCTTTGCGTTTCCCCACCTCTTTACAATTCATCCATGGGGAGAGTGGGGATGGCTGCCAGCAACGACGTTTCTGCAAGGCATCGCCGCGGCTGTCCTGCCGTTCGGGCTCGTCGCCAACGTCCTGCTGCCGAACCTCGCGCTGACTATTGGAAGCATCTTTCTTATAGACCGGCTTGCCCTCCGCATCTCCCCGGGGCCCGAGCGGCTCGCAGGGCCCGCCCTGTTCGCCCTCAGTCCGATCACCGCCTGGCTGGCCACCAGCGCCCTCAGCGAACCCGCCACGATCTTCCTCCTGCTGCTGCAGTGCTACCTGCTGGTGCGCTTCCTGGAACAAGCCCGGACCATCTATTATGTTGGAGCCACTATTGCCGCAGCGCTGGCGATGCTGATACGGTTCGAATCATGGTTCGTGTGCCCTGTACTCCTCGCTATGGGAGTGGCGCTCGCCTGGAGGGAAGGAGGAATGCGCGTTGCACGAACGCCGCTGCTGGTTGGACTCGCTGCTCTTGCCGCCCCTTTGAGCTGGATGACCGGGCAATGGATTCGATTCGGAGACCCGCTTCACACATTGCATACAATGGCGGGCATGCATGAGCCGCTGAACCTGAGGCTCTCCGGCCTCGAAGTCTTCCAGACCATGATGGAGGCACTGGCACATATTGCCCTGCCGGCCTGGATACTCCTCGTGCTCGCCGGTTTTCTCGCCTTGCTGGAGCTTGTGCGCGGCAGCATCTCCACAGCGTGGCAGCGCCCCTCCCCGGCCGTCCTTTTTCCGCTCCTTGCCTTCCTTCTTCTTTTCGCGATATTCCTCTATTCGGTGCTGACCTATCGATGGGGCTTCCCACTCCACCGGTTCATACTGGCATGGCTCGCACCGGCGTTTCCGCTGATGTGCTACCCACTTGTCCGTGTGGGAAAACAGCATGCGCAGAAATACATACTGCTCCTCCTCGCTCTTTCGCTACCCTGGTTCTTCCATATAGACAGGGACCGCCCGGACATCTACGCAGAGCATGGGCTCCTTGCATGGAAGCAGGTGGAGGACGCCGCACAGGCGGGGGAGCAAGAGCCCACCGCCGACGTCGTGATCCCCGAAGGCCAGGCTGAGTTCGCCGCAGCCTCCGCAACCGCCTTCGCCCCGTCGGTGACCTACACGGTAGTCCCCGTCTCAGACGGCAATTACCTGGCCGCCATCGAAGAGTCGGACACCGGCTTCGTCGTCATTCGCCGGCCGCTGCTTCCGGCCAGTGAGGACCTTCTGCGCCACCAACTCCTCTACGCGGATGAATACTACGCCGTGCTGGTTCCCCGGGAGCAGGAGGCTCCATAGGACCGGCCGGCCTTCCCGCTCTTGCCCCCGCCGGGCGCCCTCCGGTTCCTTGGGCCCTGAGTTCAGGCTGCCCCCGAGAACCACGACAATGATGACCTTTCGGCGTTCCCGGCAATTGGAGCGAACCATCTCCCCCCTTCCGCCGCGCCCCTCGGTCCGGCCGGAGTGGGAGCTGTCGCGCCTGCTCGCCGGTGGGCCCGTCGCCGGAGTGGACGAGGCCGGGCGGGGCCCTCTGGCCGGACCCGTGGTCGCGGCCGCCGTCGTCTTTGGTTCCGAAGGCCGCCGGCCAACCGGGCTCCGGGACTCCAAACAGCTCACCCATCGCGAGCGCATCCGCCTCGCCCGCAGAATCCGCCGCACCGCCCTCACCTTCGGTATCGGCGCCGCCACACCCGCCGAAATCGACCTGCTCAACGTTCTCGAAGCCACGCGCCTCGCCGTCTTCCGCGCGCTCGAACAGCTAAACCCCGCACCCGCCGGACTCGTCACCGATGCGCTCACCCTCCCCGCCATTGCCCTGCCCACGGTACCGCTCGTGAAGGGCGACCGGCGAAGCGCCTCCATCGCCGCCGCCTCAATCCTCGCCAAAACGGTGAGGGACGCCATGATGGACGCTTACGCCGAGGAATTCCCGGAGTACAACTGGCAGCGCAACCGCGGCTACCCCACGCCCGACCACTACCAGGCCATCGAGCGCCATGGACCCTGCTCGCTCCACCGCATGAGCTTCAACGGCGTCGGCTTCTTCACCGCCGAGCCGCGGCGCTCACCCACCTACCGGATGCTCCGCTCGGAGTGGGAACAGGCCCATACCGCCGAAGAGGAGCCGAGTTTCTACTTTCCCCGCCTCCGCGGGAAGGTGCAACAAGCCTCCGGCCGGTTGCCGCCAGCCGACCTGGAGGAACTAAACCTCCTCCTCGATTCCGCAAACCCGGAAGACAACACCGAATGCGCTTCAAAGCCAGACTCCACGTAATGCTCAAGCCCGACGTGGCGGACGTGCAGGGCGCTGCAATCCAGCAATCACTCCGCCGGCACGGCCACCCCGTCGAAAGCGTCAAGGCAGGCAAGTACTTCGAAGTGGAACTGGACGCACCCGACGAGGCCACCGCACGCGAGCAAATGACCCAGCTCGCCGAAGGCACCTTCTCCAACCCCGTCATCGAAACCTGGTGGCTCGACCTCGAGCCAGCAGGGAGAAGGTAGGACTCGAAGCCGCTCCCTTCCACCAAGCGGCCTGCGCCTCAGTACCACCACCAGCTTATGGGCGGATCCACCTCCACTTCCTGCTGGTCTTGCAGCGGACGGTAAACCAACAGCTCCAAAGCCTTGAATCGTCTTCTTTCCACTTCGTCGTAATCACCTGCGATCCGTTCGCGATTGTGCGGCTTGTAGATGAAGTAGAAAAGCTCGGGATCGGGCTCCGGCCGGTCGGGAGTACGCTCCAGTGCGGTCCGTATCTCGAAGTCGAGGCTCTCTTCCGTCAGATAAAGAATGGGACCTTCCGTATAGACGCGGGTCAGCATGATCTCTTCGTCAACACCGTATTCACCAACCAGATGATACGCGATATCGAGCTTTTCCTGCAGCGTATGGACCGGCCAATCCGGGATGTGCAAGTAACGGAAAGGCTCGCCCGTCCTTCTGGCGTGCAGATGAAAGGACACCGTGAACAGAACGAAGCACACGATAGCGGGGGCCATGAGGAGTGGAGGCAGCCACTGAACAG
>SLMS01000061.1 GCA_007133495.1 Candidatus Sumerlaeota bacterium
GCAACCGCTCCCCAAAATCCTCCCCACCCGGGAAGTAAGCCTGTAGTGCCGACTTTTCACCCCTGAAACCCGATTTTCCTGGGGTTTTTCGTGGCAGACGCCGCGAATAGGGAAAGATGGGGTAACACCGCTGAGATGCACCGAGTCACCCACCTCAGAATGCTTCCGCTCTCGACTGTTCACGTTCTTTCGCTCGCCGGCCAGTGACTTTGGTGTTGTCCGCAGATTCCCGCAGATACGGCTTCGCTCAACCTGCGGGATTGGGCCCCAGCTCCAATCGGCGCAAATCGGTGGAATCGGCGGATGAACCCTTCCGGGCGGAGCACGCCACATGGTCGAGCAGCAGAACGGAAAAATCCTGAACCCGCCGGGCCGCTTTGGCCGCCTACGCCGGGGCGCCGTTCGCCCGTTTGCGGCGGGTGGCGGAGAGCACCGCGTTTTCCGCGCGCATGGCCGCAAGCACGTCCTCAACCTGCTGGACGTCGCGCACGTTCACCTCGAACTGAAGCGTCGCCGTGCCCTTCTTGTGGTCCGACCGCGTGTGGCAACTGTTGATGAAGATATTGTGCCGGCTCAGGATGCTCGTGAGTGAATTGAGCAGCCCGCTCTTGTCCTCCGCCTCCACGCGCAGGACGACGGTGTGGGTGGCCTGCTCGCCCATGCGCCAGCGTGCGGGCATGAGCCGGGCGATCTCGCCACCGTCCCGGCGGATGCGGTCGAGGTTCGCGCAGTCCTCATGGTGGACGGTGACGCCGCGTCCGCGCGTGACAAACGCCACGATCGGGTCGCCCGGAATTGGCGAGCAACAGTTCGCCAGCCGCATTTCCACGCCTTCGAGTCCTTCTATTTCGATCGGGCCGGTGCTGCGCCGGCGGTCCGCTTTGGTGCGGGTGGGCGGCTTGCGCGCCTTGCCCGCCCAGTCCGGGTTCATCCGCGCCAACGCGGCCTGCGGGCTGATCGATCCGAAGCCTATCTCCACCAGGAGGTCGTTCGTGTTCTGCAGTTTATAGACAGGAAGGAGGCGCACCAGCGCCTCGTCCAGCTCCGCCTGCGTCACGTGGATGTGGCGTTCCTGGAGGAGCCGGTTGAGCGCCTTGCGGCCGTTGTCCACCCACTCGTCTATATTGCGCCCCTTGAGCCAGTGCTTGATTTTCTGGCGCGCCCGGCCGGTGACGACGTAATCGAGCCAGTCCCGCGAGGGGTGCCCGTTCGGCGAGGTGAGAATCTCCACCACGTCGCCGTTCTGCAGCTTCGTGCGGAGGTTCACCATGCGGTTGTTGATCCGCGCGCCGATGCACTGCTCGCCCACTTCGGTGTGGATGGCGTAGGCGAAATCGATCGGCGTAGCACTGGCCGGCAGTTCGATCACCTTGCCGCGGGGGGTGAAGCAGAGGACGCGGTCTGCGAAGACGTCCTGCTTGAGCGCCTCCAGCAGCCCGCTCGGTTCGTTGACGTCGGTGATCCACTCGGTGAGCTGCCGGAGCCAGTTCAGCCGCTCGTCCTTCTGTATTTCGCTCCCCTTTTCCTTGTACATCCAGTGGGCCGCGATGCCGTACTCCGCCACCTCGTGCATGGCGCGCGTGCGTATCTGTATTTCGGTGATCGCCCCATCATGCCCGATGACCGTCGTATGCAGCGACCGGTAGAGGTTCTTCTTCGGCATTCCGATATAGTCCTTGAACCGTCCCGGCAGCGGCGGCCACAGCGCATGCACCAGCCCAAGGACTTCGTAGCACTGCGCCTCCTCCTCGCAGATGATCCGGATCGCGTTGAGGTCGTATATCTGATCGAAGGTGAGCCCCTGGTCCTTCATCTTCCGGTAGATCGAATAGAAGTGCTTCGGCCGGCCGGTGATTTCGGCCTGCTTGCCCTGCTCGGTGAGGTAGCGCTGCAGCTCTGCGATAGATTCCTTGACGAGCTGTTCGCGCTCCTCCTTCCGCCGCGCCACCTTCTTCGCGAGCGTGTGGTAGGCTTCAGGGTGAAGCCACCGCATGGCCATGTCTTCCATTTCTATCTTGATGCGCTGGATGCCGAGGCGGTTGGCGAGCGGCGCGTATATATCGAGCGTTTCCTGCGCGACAGCCAGCCGTTTTTCCGCCGGCAGGTGCCGCAGCGTCTGCATGTTGTGCAGCCGGTCGCACAGCTTGACGATCACCACGCGGATGTCCTGCGCCATGGCGAGGATCATCAGGCGCAGGTTCTCCACCTGCGCCTCGCGCGTGGTCATGAAGCTCATTTTGGTGATTTTGGTGACGCCCTGGACGATGTCCGACGTTGGCCCGGGGAACTGTTCGGCCAGCTCCTCGCGCGTGATCTCGGTGTCCTCGAGCACGTCGTGGAGGAGCCCCGCGGCGATCGACGGGCCGTCGAGGTTGAGCTCGGCAAGGAACCACGCCACCGCCAGGGGATGGTGTATGTACGCCTCCCCCGAGATGCGCTTCTGTCCCTCGTGCAGCCGGTCGGCCAACTCGTAGGCCTTGCGGATCAGGCCGCGGCTTTCGGCCGGGGAGATTTCCAGCAGCCGCTCGATGCCGAGGTCCTTCGGCGGGTCAAGGCTGGCCCACTCGATCCGTCCTTGCCTTGACGGCTTCGACGGGGGCACGCTTTTGGGGCCCTCCGGCAGGCCGGAGTGGTTCCCTTTGCGGGCCTCGGCGAGATTGCTGGACGGTCGTTGCATAAAGTATTGGGTCCGGAGGACTAAGACAGCACTGTCCGCACTGCCCGCTGCCGGGTAAAGTCGATTTGTCCTTGCCACCCGGCCTCCCTGTCAAAGCCAAAGCAACCAATGATCCAGACCGACACACTCCCGCTCCAAACACGCGCCTGCGTGCTGACTCCCGAATGGCTGGAGGAAGTGGGCAGCGTGGCCACCAGCCTGGAGAAGCTGCGCGACCGGGGTTACAACACCGTTGTCCTCCCCGTCTTCCGCAACGGCGAGCCACTGGTGCCCGTCAACCGCCACGGGGAACTCCTCCCCAAAAAGCGGACAACCACGCTCGGAATACTCGGCATGCTGGCCGAGATCGACCTGACGGTCTGGCTCGGCGTGGACCCGCTTTCGGCGGGCGACCCGGAGGAGGGGGACCTCTCTGCGCTGGCCCGGCACCACCCCCACTGGCTGATGAAGAACGCGGAAGGGTACTTTGCCTGCCCGCAGATGGAAGAGGTTCCCGGCCTGTTCTGCTGGACCGCGCTCGAGTACCGCCGCTTCCTCGGCAACATGCTCGTCACCCTCGCCGACGGCTATCCCTTCGACGGGATCGTGTTCGATTACCGCCTCACGCCCTGCGCCACCGGCGACCCCGAAACGTGGACTCACTTCGGGTATAGCTGCCTCTCCCGGCTTCAAAACGAAACCGGGCTCGACCTGGAGCAGCACCTCCAGCAACCGACCGTCGAGCAGTTCGAGGCCGTGGTGGAATGGCGGCGCCGGCAACTGGGCAGGTTCGTGGAGAACGTCAAGGCGCGGGTGCGCCGGGTTCAGTCGCAGCTTCTCTTCCTGCTCCTTGGCAGGGTCCCGGCGAACGGAGAGCCGCCGCCGCCGTGGATGGCGAGTTACGCGCGCGGGCTGTTCGAGGGGGCGCTTCTGGAAACGCGGGCGGAGGACTTCCCGCATCATTTCGCCGAACTCGACCGCCTGAGCGGCGCCGAGCGCACGATCCTCGCCGCCATCGCCACCGAGGAGCAGATCGAGGCGCTGTCCGGCACGCTGGCCGAAGTGCCCAGTCCGGGCTTCGCCATTCTCCAGCCCGGCGCCGAAACCACCGCCCCCATGCCGCCCGTGGCCGCACACTGGGACCAGCACGGTGCCATGGAAACGCGCCCGGTTTATGCCGTGCAGGCCATCCTGGAGCACGTCACCTCCCAGGATATCGACGGCGACACCAGCGCCACGCTCCGCCAGGCGCTTTCCGATCTCTACCCGGGCTGGAGCAGCTTCCACCTTCCGCAGGCCATGGACCTGCGCGCCCGGCTGCGGAAACTGCGCAAGGAGAAGCCCGAGTTCCCCGCCAACCTGCTGCGGGAAATAGACCTCGCCGAGCGCCTGCTCCCCCTCATCCCCCCCAAACAGGAAGACCAGTGACGGCCAAGCTCCACGCCGCCTTCCTCGTCCGAATAGCTCCTCTCCTCCTGCTGGGCCTTGTGTCTATACAGCTTTCCCTGTTCGTGCGGGACCTCCCCGGCGCCGGGGAGCCCTGGTTCCTCTTCGGCACCGACACCCTCACCCACGACGCCATCGTCCACCAATGGGTGCAGGGAGAACTGTCGGACCGGCCTTTCTCCATCCCGCTCTGGATGCCGGGCATTCAGGGGGGACTGCCCACGCTCGGCGCGTTTCTCTGGACGCCGTTCTCTCCGCAGGCGTGGCCGTTCCATTTCTTTCATTATTCCCTGGCGCAGCGTCTTGCCTGGACGCTCTGCCTGTGGCTAGGTGCATGGGGAGCTTTCGTTCTCGGCCGCTCGATGCGGCTTTCCGTGGCGGCGGCCCTCGTCGTGGCGGTAACGTGGGGGCTTTCCGGTCACGTCGTCACGCTGATCCACGCGGGGCATTTCCAGAAGGTGATGGCGCTCTCCTGGCTGCCGTGGATGGCCGCGGGCGCGGTGGTTCTTTCGCGGCCCCATGCGCTCGGCAGGGCCGCTGCCGGCGCGGTCATCCTTGCCGGCGCCTTCGCGCTGATGCTGCTGGCCGGGCACCCGCAGATTGCCTATACAGGGGCCATCGTGGCCGGTGGACTCGTCGTCTGGGAAGCGTTCTTCCGCCGCAAGTCGCAGGAGCGCCACAAGCGCGCATGGTCACTGCTTGTTGGCGGGTTTGTGCTTGGGCTGGCCCTTTCCGCCGCCCAGTTCCTCCCCGGCTACGAAACGGCCGCCCTCTCCACCCGCGCCGCAGGCATCGGTTTTGAGGAGGCCACCGCCACGAGCTACCCGCCCGCGGAGGTGCTCGAATACGCGGTCCCGCGCCACCAGGGCAGCTCCGTCATGGGAGACGTCTATACAGGGGAATGGGGGGACGAGCGCATCGTCAGCGACTATATCGGGTTGGCGGCCCTGCTGCTCGCCTTCCTTGCCATTTTCGGCCGGCTCGAACGTCTGTACATGGCCTTCTATTGGCTCCTCGCCGCGGGGTTCTTTCTGCTGATCGGGTTCGGCAGCTATACGCCGGTTTACCGAGCGTTCTACGAAACCCTCCCCTTCTTCGACGGGTTCCGCAGCCCGGGCACCTTCATGGCCGGGACATCGCTCGCCATCGCCGTCCTTGCCGGCATGGGGACCGAGACCATCCGTGGCTGGCTCCGGCTCACCCGCGCGCGGCGTTACGCACCGGCCGTCCTCGCCGGCATTGTCATCATCCAGGCCGCGGACCTGATGCGGGCGAACCGCCACTTCCTCATCGCCTTTCCCTGGGACCGCTACGAGGTCGAGTTCCTCGCCCCGCGCGATCTCGATGTCTATCTGGAGGAAAACGATCTCCAGCTCGAAGTGCACGACCTCGTCAACGAACTCAGCCTCCGCCCAATCCTTTTCGGCGGCCGCGCCGTCAACGGCTATCACCCGATCACCTACGCCGCAAAGCAGGAGCTCGATGAGGTTCTCGAACTGCACACGCTCGACTGGTTCCGCGCCTGGGGCATCACCCACGTGCTTGTTCCGGCCGGTGCGGAGCCCGAAGCAGACATCACTCCCGTGGCCGATTTCCCCGAAGCGGGCCGGCGGCTCCTTGCTCTCCCGGAACCCTCCCCCCACACTGTCACAGACCCGCCAGCCCGGTATCAGTGGATCAGACGCTCCGCCGCCGGGCGCCACCTCAGGATTGCCACGGAAGAACGAACCCTCCTGCGCGTGCATGACGTCAGCGCCCCCGGCACCTGGGTGCTCCGCACGGGCAAGCCCGTCAAGGTCGTCTCCGGAAGCCCTCTCCTTTTCACCGAGTTCGACGTGCCATCCGGCGAGCATGCAATGGTTTGGCTGTACAAGCCGGACTCCTACCGCGTGGGCCTTTTCCTCAGCGCGCTTGGGGCCGCTGCGGCGGGGCTGATGCTGTCGGCGTCCCGCCGCCGGCCGCGGGGAGGATAAAAGACCCCCAACGGAGGAGCAAACACTTGCCTGCGCGGCAGTCCTGCACCAGCCTCTCCTCAGGGACTGCTGGCGGGCGCCGCTGGCCAGAAGATTGCTCCTTGCATTCTTCTGAGGCCGAAGCGCCCGACTCCGGCAGGAACTTAATCAGAATTAATCAGAACTGGGGAGAGCTGAAAAATGAGACGGTCACGCGGTTCCCTACAGAGCGACGAAGAAAAGAGCGGTCCGGGGCGCTCCCCCGCCAAACGTCCGGCCGCAGAATCGAGTGAGAACGGCCCCTCCAACTTTGATGACCTTTACGGGTCCATGAGGGGCTTGATTGATGATGAATTCCTGGAAGCTTTGAAAGATGTCCGCCGCTGGGCTCCCGAGGAGAAGCCCTGATGGCGAAAGTCCTTCTCGATACGGACGTCTTCTCCTACCTGACAGGCAAGAGACCCGAGGTGGAGGCATTGCAAGCAGACGCGTGGATCGCGGCCATCGCGCTTGAGCACCGGACTCCGCTGGCAACCAACAACAGAAAGCACTTTGCGGGCACTCCGGGCCTTCTCCTGCTCCCGGAACCGGCCTGAGCACCGGCCGGGCAATCTGCCTGCGGTTACGGCCCCTTCTTCTCGTACTCCCCGTGTATAAAGGACACGATGTCGCGGTAGGTCTGCCGGTCCGCGGGGTCGCTGCTTTGGTGTAGTTTCGGCATCACGCCACCGCCCAGAAACCACGCGCAGGCGGAGTTCTTCATATAGCCGAAGTCCACGCCCCCGTCCAGGTAGCGCCGGAAGCGCTCCATTTTTTCGCGCACAACCACAGGGTCGAAATTGCTTTCGTACCCGACGTAGAACTCCATCTCGACACCGGCATGGCGTGCCTCCGCAGCGCGGGCGGCTTCCTCCACACCCGGGATGTTTTTATAGAAGAGGTGGTTCGACTGCAGGAACGCCGCGTCGAAGTAGTACGATTCGTAGTCGTCCAGAAGGTGAACGTTCCACGACGCCCAGAAGGGAATCCATGTCATCTTCAGCCCCAGGGCGTTCACCTGCGGGCGCAGGTGCTTCAGCACCCAGTGATCGTCTATATCCCAGGAGCGATAGACTGTCTCGAACGGCCAGTAGAACCCCAGCAGGTTCAGCCGCTTGTACTTCTTCTCCTCCCAGCGGCGGGCCACCCCGCGTATATACCAGAGAAGTGCCGTCAGCCGGTCCTCGGAAGCCTTGGCGAGATTCTGCCCCAGCACGCTGAAGTTGAGCCTCCTCCCGTCCAGTTCCCCGAACTTGCAGAGCTGGTGCGAAGGGTACGGCAGCACGATCACCACGTTGCGCGGGTGCGGCGGCTCGCCGATGGCCGCGGCCAGCTCCCCCACCTGCTCGTCCAGCAGGTCCAGTTCCCCGCCCC
>SLMS01000109.1 GCA_007133495.1 Candidatus Sumerlaeota bacterium
AGGCGCTGATTGCGGACTATCAGGCCGCCCACCCCGATGCTCCGGCGCCCGCCGCCGTCGAGCACTGGGTGCGCTACGAGGACGGCCAGTGGGTCCCGGTCGAAGGCGAGCGCCCCACCATCCCGCAGGTGCTCCATGCGGGCACGCTGAAGGAGGAGCTCCCGCTCATTGGCTACGCGCCGTGGGAGAACCACGTCTATTTCGGCATCGCGCTGCTGTTTGTGCTCGGGGTGTTCTTTGTCGCCACGCGCAGCTTCCGGCGGGACCGCACCGCCGCCATGCGCCGCCCCGGCCGCGGGCAGATGTTCATCGAAACCGTGGTCTCCGCGATGGACAACTTTTGCCAAGGAGTGCTCGGCCCGAAGAACGGGCGGCGCTATCTCCCCTATATCGGCACGCTCTTCATAGTCATTCTCGTCTCCAACATCATGGGGATGATTCCACTGATGAGGGCACCGACCTCCTCGATTGTCATCACTTTCAGCCTGGCGGTCTGCACGTTTTTCGTGGTGCAGGCTACTGCGTGGATCAGGCTCGGGCCGCTGACGTATCTGCACCACTTGATGGGAAGTCCGCGGGACCTGATCGGCTGGTGTCTATCGCCGCTCTTCCTGTTGCTGGAGATCATCTCGGACTTCATCGCGAAGCCGCTTTCGCTCTCGCTGCGTCTTTTCGGGAACATCTTCGGCAAGGATATCCTGCTCGGCGCCTTTCTCGGGATGAGCATCACGCTGATGGCCGTGCTGGCGGGACCCGTGGCGAACGTGGTGGGCATTCCGTTGACGATTCCGTTCTACTTCCTTGGGCTGCTGCTCTCGACGATTCAGGCACTGGTTTTCGCGCTGCTTTCGACCATCTACGTGGCGCTGGTGCTGCCGCATGACGACGAACACCACGCCGAGGAGCCCGACGAGACGGAAACCGGAGCCGCCGGACTCGCAGACGTGGAGGAGCCGGTGCCTGTCCGATAGACAGGCGCCCGCTACGCATCAAGCATGGCCGCAATCCGGAGGGCTTCGAGCCCCCGGCGCAAAATAACCGGAATGGCCAAGGCCACCGGAACACCTCAGGAGGAACACACCAGCATGATTCCCGACCCGGAAACCGCCCTCAGTCTGGCCTACCCGATCGGCCTCGGTATCGCCGCCCTCGGCGCCGGCCTTGGCATCGGTAAAGGCATGGCCTCCGCCATGGAAGCGATGGGCCGCCAGCCCGAAGCCATCGGCAAAATCCAGACTGCCATGATCATCGGCGCGGCGTTCATCGAAGCGCTCGCGATCTACGCCCTGATCTCTGTCTTTCTCATCGGGTAGCCACCGCTGCCCGGCCCGCCCCAGCCGAGGCCGGGCGCAGGACACCGGCAGGCTTGCCCTGCCCGCGGGAATGGCCTGACGGCCACGCCCACCAACCCACGGAAGGAAGACCATGCCTAGTCCGGTTCTCTTCACCGCCGCCGCCGGGGGAACTCTGCTCGCGCAGATACTCACCGTCATCATCGCCTTCTCCGTGGTGGTCTATATCCTGTACTACTTCGCCTGGGGGCCGATCATCAGGCTCCTGGACGAGAGGCGCGAGACCATCGCGCGCGAGTTCGATACCATCGAGCAGAAGCAGGCCACCCTCGAAGGCCAGATAAAGGACTACGAGGAACGCCTGCGCCACATCGATGCAGAGGCGCGCGAGCGCACCAACAAGGCCATCGAGGAGGGGCGCAAGGCCGCCACGGCCCTGCTGGAGGAGGCACGCCAGCAGGCCGAGCAAATCCGGCGCAAAGGCCAGACGGATATACAGCTCGAAATCGAAAAGGCCCGTGCCGTTCTGCGTGACGACATGGTCCGCATGACCATCTCCGCCACGGAAAAGCTCCTGCGCGAGAAGCTCGACGACGAGCAGCACCGCCGTCTCGTCGAGAACTATCTTGGTGAACTGGAGCAGCGCGAGGCATCATGAACCCGGCGGAATCACCACTGGTGAACTCCTACACGCAGGCGCTCTACTCCGCCGCCCTGGAGCGGGGTGTGCTTGACGAGATCGCTGGCCAGGCCCGCGACGTCCATTCCCTGATGCAGGCCCAGCCGCGTTTCCGGGCGTTCCTTGGCGCACCGAATATCTCGCGCGCGGAGAAAGAGCGTGTCCTCACCGTCATGTTGAAGGACTCGTTCCATCCGTTGTTCCTCAGCCTGATGCGCCTGCTGATCCGCCGCGGCCGGCTTCTGATCGTCCGGCGTGTGCTGCGGAACATGGAATTCTTCCATGACCGCCACCACGACATCTATCAGGCGATCATCATTACTGCCGTCGAACTGGGTGCGGACGAGCGCAAGCGCATGCAGGACCGCCTCGAACGCCACCTCAACCTCAACCTGAAGATATCCTGGAGGACGGACCCCTCCGTGGTCGGCGGTGTCCGTTTCCTGTGTGGCGATATTTTGATCGACCGCACGATCTCCGATCAACTGTTCCGGCTCCGGTCGGACATGCTGCGGGCGAAGGTTTACTGACCGCCCAACCCTGACCGCCGGCCCTTGTGCCGCCGGCACCAAAACGGCTCTGGAGTCTCCGAAGTATGTCCACTTCCATACGGCCCGATGAAGTTTCCTCCATTCTGCAGAAGGAACTGGAGAGTTTCGATACCGCGCTGGACGTCGAGAGCGTCGGCACGGTGCTGCGCGTTGGCGATTCAATCGCCACGGTTTACGGCCTGCAGGAGGCCATGGCGGGCGAGCTGCTGGAGTTCCCCGGCGGCGTCGTCGGCATGGTCCTCAACCTGGAGGAGAACAGCGTCGGCTGCGCGCTTTTCGGCTCTGACACCGGCATCAAGGAAGGCGACACCGTCCGCCGCACCGGGCGTATCGCCGAAGTCCCCGTCGGCGACGAGGTGATCGGCCGGGTGCTCGACGCCCTCGGTCAGCCCATCGACGGGAAGGGGCCGGTCACCACAAGCGACTCCCGCCGGCTCGAGTCGGCCGCGCCCAACGTCCTTGCACGCAAGTCCGTCCATCAGCCGCTGATGACCGGCCTGAAGGCAATCGACTCGATGATCCCCATCGGCCGCGGTCAGCGCGAGCTGATCATCGGCGACCGCCAGACCGGCAAGACCGCCATCGCCATCGACACGATCATCAATCAGAAGGGCCAGGACGTGTACTGCTTCTACGTTGCCATCGGGCAGAAGCAGTCCTCGGTGGCCGGCGTCGCCAGGGTGCTCGAAAAGCACGGCGCCATGGACTATACCACCATCGTGTGTGCCTCGGCGGACTCGCCCGCCTCCATGCAGTTCCTTGCTCCTTATACCGGCGCCTCCATGGCCGAGTACTTCATGTACAAGGGCAAGCACACGCTGGTGATCTACGACGACTTGACGAAGCAGGCGGCGGCCTACCGCACGCTGGCCCTGCTGCTGCGCCGGCCGCCCGGCCGCGAGGCGTATCCGGGCGACGTGTTCTACCTGCACAGCCGGCTTCTCGAGCGCGCGGCAAAGCTGAATGACGATCTCGGCGGCGGTTCCATGACCGCGCTCCCCATTATCGAAACGCAGGCCGGTGACGTCTCCGCCTACATTCCCACAAACGTCATCTCGATTACCGACGGGCAGATATACCTGGAGACCGATCTCTTCAACCAGGGCGTGCGCCCGGCCATTAACGTCGGCCTGTCCGTCTCTCGTGTGGGCGGCAGCGCGCAGACCAAGGCGATGAAGAAGGTTGGTGGCCGGTTGCGCCTCGAGCTTGCCCAGTATCGCGAGTTGGAAGCGTTCGCCAAGTTCGGCTCCGATCTAGACAAGGCCACCCAGGCGCAGCTCACCCGCGGCGCCCGCACTTCGGAGATTCTCAAGCAGGACCAGTATCAGCCTCTCGAACTGGCCGACCAGGTGATGATTATCTACGTCGCCACGCAGGGCTTCCTGGACGAGGTTCCGGTCGAGTCCCTCAAGGAATACGAGGAGCGGTTCAAGAAGTTCGTGAACGAAAAGTTCCAGAGCCTTCCCATCAAGATCAACCAGGAGAAGGTCCTGACCGAGGAGATCGAAAAGGAACTGCGCACGGCGGCGGAGGAGTTCACCGCCGAATTCAAGGCCGGGCTGGAAAAGGGAGAGGCACGGTAATCCATGCCAGAGAACCTGAAGGCCCTGCGCAACCGCATCCGGTCTATTGGAAAGACCAAGAAGATCACCCGCGCCATGGAGATGGTGTCGGCGGCGAAGCTGCGCAAGTCCGAGGGCGTGATGAAGTCCACGCGCCCGTTCCTGCACAAGATTCAGGAGTTGCTCGGCCGGCTGGCGCTCAGCACGGGCGCCCAGGAACACCCGCTCTTCCAACGCCCCTCGACCGGCTATCCCGTCGTTCTGTTGTTCACCTCGGACAAGGGGCTGTGCGGTGCCTTCAATGCGCATCTGATAAAGCGCGCGGTCAAGGAACTCGAAAAAGACCCGGACCTGCGCGTCATCGCCGTCGGCCGCAAAGGAAACGACTTCCTCAAGCGTCACTACCCCGGCCGCATCGAGGCGTCCCATGTCGATCTCGGCGGTCAGCTCGATGGCGCCTGGACGGACGCCATGGCCAACAACCTGCAGGAACGTTTCCGCGCCGGCGAGTACTCCCGGATCGAGCTGATCTATCCGCACTTCATCTCCACGGCCGCCAACCGTCCGGTCATGGAGCGCTATCTACCCCTCGAGCCCGCCGCTTTCGGCGTCTCCGAGGAGGAGGCCTCCGAACCGATCGACTATATTCTCGAGCCCACGCCAGAGCGGGTGTTCGAGGCGCTCCTGCCACGGTTCCTCCAGACGAAGATATACCTCACCATGGCGGAGACGTTCACCTCCGAGCACGCCTCGCGGATGATGGCGATGAACAACGCGACGAAGAACTGCGAGGAGCTGGGCTCGAGCCTCACGCTGCGCCTGAACAAGGCCCGTCAGGCCGCGATTACGACCGAAATTATCGAAATCGTCAGCGGAGCGGAGGCACTCTAGGCCCCGCGCCGGAAACCCAAGAACCGCCCGACCACGCCGCACGAAAGGAACAAAAGATGTCCGCAGTCTTGACAGAAGGAACGGTACGCCAGGTCATCGGCCCAACGGTTGACGTCCAATTCGAGAGTGGCCAGCTCCCCAACATCTATAACGCTCTCAAGGTCGAGGACCCGGGAAAGGACATCAACCTCACGCTCGAAGTTGCCGCCCACATCGGCAACGACATTTGCCGCTGCGTGGCCATGTCCTCCACCGACGGGCTCGTCCGTGGCATGAAGGTCCAGAACACCGGCGGTCCGATCACTGTCCCCGTGGGGGAGCAGGTCCTCGGGCACATCTTCAACCTGCTGGGCGATCCGCTGGACGACCGCGGTGACCTCCCCGAGCCGGAAAAGCGCCTCCCCATCCACCGCCCCGCACCCGAGTTCACCGAGACGCTCCCTGCCGAGGAGATTCTCGAAACCGGCATCAAGGTCATCGACCTGCTCTGCCCCTACGCCAAGGGCGGCAAAATCGGCCTGTTCGGCGGTGCCGGTGTCGGCAAGACTGTCATCATCATGGAACTCATTAATAATATCGCCAAGGGGCACGGCGGTTACTCCGTGTTTGCCGGCGTGGGTGAGCGCACCCGTGAGGGGAACGACCTCTGGCACGAGATGAACGATTCGGGCGTCGTCGTCGACCCTTCCGATCCGGCAAACGCAGGCAAGAGCAGCAAGGCCGCTCTCGTTTTCGGGCAGATGAACGAGCCGCCCGGTGCGCGTCTTCGCGTTGGCCTCTCCGCGCTCACCATGACCGAGTATTTCCGTGACGAACTCGGCCAGGACGTGCTCCTTTTCGTGGACAATATTTTCCGCTTCACGCAGGCGGGCTCGGAGGTCTCCGCGCTTCTCGGCCGCATGCCCTCCGCCGTGGGTTACCAGCCCACGCTGCAGACTGAAATGGGTAACCTCCAGGAGCGGATTACCTCCACGCGCAAGGGGTCCATTACATCGGTGCAGGCCGTTTACGTTCCTGCGGACGACTTGACCGACCCCGCACCCGCGAACACCTTCGCCCACCTTGATGCCACCACGGTGCTCTCCCGCCAGATCGCCGAGCTGGGTATCTATCCGGCCGTCGATCCGCTCGACTCCACCGCGCGCATCAAGGACCCGCGCATCATCGGCGAGCGGCACTTCCGCGTCGCGTCTGAAGTGCAGCTCACGCTCCAGAAGTACAAGGACCTCCAGGACATTATCGCCATTCTCGGCATGGACGAACTGTCGGAGGAGGACCGCATCATCGTCAACCGCGCGCGGAAAATCCAGCGCTTCCTCAGTCAGCCGTTCCACGTGGCGGAAGCCTTCACCGGCCGGCCGGGTGAGTACGTCAAGCTCGAGGACACCATCACCAGCTTCGAGCGTATCTGCTCCGGTGAGTTCGACGACAACGAGCAGTACCCCGAGCAGGTGTTCTATATGTGCGGCAGTATCGACCAGATGCTTGAGAACGCCGCCAAGCTCCGGGGGACCTGATGGCGAACTACCGGCTGCAGATCGTCACCCACCAACGGACCGTCTTCGACGAGGAGGTCACCTGCCTCACCATGCCCGGCGAGGAGGGGTCCTTCGGCGTCATGGCCAACCACGCGCCGATCATCTCGGTGCTTACCGAAGGCGACGTGGACATCCGCATCGGAAAGAAGACACAGACCATCTGGATAAGCGGTGGCTTTTTCGAAATGGAAAGCAACCGTGCAACCCTGTTGACCGACCGGCTGACCGGGATAGACATCCCCGAGGATGAGGGAGAGTAGGGAAACAGCCCAGTTCCCCCTCCTCCCGCCGCCCCTCGGGCGAAGGGGTTCACACCGATGGCTATACGACCACAAGGCTGGCCCTACAAGAAGGAGTTCCGCTGTCACCGCTGCGGGAATTGTTGCCGCGGCGAGGGGACGGTGGACCTGACGCCATCGGACATCCGGCGCGCAGCAAAGCTGCTCGACCTGAGCCGCACCGGCTTCATCCGCAACTATTGTATAGAAAACGAGTCCGGCGACGTTGTCCTGAAGGACCAGGGCGACGAGGAGCAGTCCTGCATTTTCCTGACAGAGGAAAACGGACTGGCAGGCTGCCGCATTCACGAGGCGAAACCGGAGCAGTGCTCCGCGTTTCCCATGCGCTGGCGTCCGCGCCGTGCCGCCGACTATTGCGAAGGCATGCGCGAAGTCCTCGGCCTGCCGCCGGGCGCCCTACGGCGTACGATCAGCGGCTGACCCACGCACGCGCAACGGCCTCATCGGCTCCGGGGAGATAATGTCCTTGTCCGGATCGAGCAGCTCTCCCTCGGGGTTGCGGACCGGGCGGACGCCCTTGCGCAAAGCAGCCCGCCCGATCATGTGCGCCGCCACCGGTGCGGTCAGGAACTGGAAGCTCACGGCCAGCAGCGCCTTGGCGATGTCGCCCTGATCACCCAACAGAAAGGCCACCCCGACCACCAGCGCGGCGAACCCGAAGGTGACGCCCTTGCTCGTCGCGTGCAGCCGCGTATAGAGGTCCTTGAAGCGGTAAACCCCGACCGCGGCCGTCGCGATGAAAAACAGCCCGAAAAACATCAGGGCGATGAAGAAGTAGTCGAAGAAGCTACTCAATGATCTCGCCCCTTTCCACGTATTTTGCCAGTGCCACTGCGGTCAGAAAACCGACCAGCGCCAGCACCAGAATCGCGTCGAAAAAGTAGGGCGTGCCGACGGCCAGCTCCCACGTCGCCATCATGCAGATAACGATCAGCGCGATCGCGTCGATGCACACGATCCGGTCGAGCACGTGCGGCCCCTTGATCATGCGGTAGATCATCATCGCCAGCGAGAGCGTGAGCACCGCGAAGAAGAAAATCTGAAGGCTGGGCGTGAAGAGTTCCATGATCGTCCTCTATCTTTTCAGGATATCGATGGGCCGGCGAAGGCGCTTCGCCATGTCGCCCTCTCGCGGGTACATGACGTGTACGGTGAGGAATTTCCGGTCGGCAGAGACCGTGCAGCTCAGCGTCCCCGGCGTCAGCGTGATGCGCGTGGCGATCAGCGCGACTTCGAACGGCGTGAGGTCGTGGACAGGCACCTCCAGAAGGACGGGGCGGTAGTGGTCCGTTGGTGTCCAGATGTCCCACGCGAGCTGCAAATTCGAGAGGGTCAGATCCCACACGAAGTCCAGCACGAAGTATATCAGGTTCCCGACGAGGCGGACGAGCTGCGGCCCGGTGGTCACCTCCTTCAGGCGAAGGGACCGCGGAGATGGCACCTGCGGCAGCACCGCAACGATGGCAAGTGCGATCAGGTAGCCAAGCACCAGGTTGGGCAGATTAAACCCAACCAGAAACGCGAAGGCAAACGCCAGAAGGACAGTATAGATGAACAGGATCACGGTTCTGCCAGTGCCGTTCCTTCCCCGCCGGCGAGGGCGGCGCGGAGTGCTTCAAGTCCCCGGTCGCCCATGACAGCGCGTATATACGGTTCGCGGGCCAGCAGCTCCTCGCCAGCCTCCACCACCACCATCATCAGCCAACCGCTGGCAAGCGCGATCAGTACGGAGACGAATACCAGGCCCGCCGTCGCCGCGATAACGCCCACGTTGACCGGCCGCGTCACGGTGCGTCTCGAACGCCCGCCCCAGAACGAGTATCGCCAGATTTTGATCATGCTGGCCAGCGTGAAGAGGCCCGTCACGATCGACACCGCAACGGTGATGTAATGCCCCTCTCGGATGCCTTCGAAAATAAAGCCAAACTTCCCGTAAAACCCGCTGAGCGGCGGGATGCCCGCCAGTGAAAGCGCCGCTAGCAGAAACACGATGGCCAGCCCGGGATAGGCGTGAATCAGCCCCGTCACCTTCTTCAGCTCATCGGTCCCCTCGTTTACCTTTACGCAGTCGCCAACCATGAGAAGTGAGGACTTCACCACCATGTTGTGAAAAATATAGAATATCCCGAAAGCCAGGCCCAGCGAGGTAAATATCCCGAGCCCGAATATCATGTAGCCGATCTGGCTGATGATGTGGAAGGAGAGAATCCGGCGGAAAGTGAGCTGGCTGAAGGCCCCCATGACGCCGATAAACATCGTCGTGCCGGCAATGACGAGCAGCAGCGGCCGGAACCACGAGTCGAACGCTTCCGCGTCGGGAAAAACCAGCGGAAACATTCTGTACAGGCAGTAAACGCCGACCTTGGTGAGCACTCCGGAGAAGTACGCGACGATGCCGGGAGGTGCCTTCGGGTAAGCGTCCGGCAACCAGAAGAACAGAGGGAACACCGCTGCCTTGATGCCGAAAACGATCAGGAACATCGTCCCCAGCACCGTCGCTTCGGGCGGGTGGCCCGCCTGCGCCACGCGCACCGCAAGGTCCGCCATGTTGACGGTACCGAACAGCCCGTAGGCAAACGCGACAGTCGCTAGGAAGAATGTGCTCGCCACGATGTTCAGGGTGACGAACTTCACCGACTCGCGGATTTGCGTCCGTTCGTTCCCGTAGGAAATCAGAACGTAGCTCGCCAACAGGATGATCTCAAAACTGACGAAAAGGTTGAATATGTCACCCGTAACGAATGCCCAGTTCACCCCGCCACAAAGAACCAGGAAAAGCGGATGAAGCAGATACCGCTCGCGCCTGACCTCGACTCCCCGTGCGGCAAAGAACCCCCACGTCGCCGCCTGCGTACAGCCGGCGAAAAGGATCATCACCGCGCTCAACTGGTCCACGATGAGGACGATTCCAAAATAATCCGGCCAGCTTCCCAGTCGCAGCGTCAAGACTCCCTGATCCCTGACAAGCAGCAGCAGAAACAGCCCCATCACCGGCATGCCGAGCGAGAACACGCCCGAGACAACGCGCTGCAACCGCAGCGAGGTCTGGAAAAAGAGACACAGGATCGCCCCAAGAATCGGGCCCAGTACAGGAAGGAGAATTAGGTTTGCCGCAACGTCCATCAGGCTTCGCCTTCCTCCCGTCCATGCTCCGCCGCGTCCATCGCCTGGGACTCTTCCCAACTGCGGGCCACCAGGACGACGATGACGGCAGTGACGCCAAAGCTGATGACGATCGCCGTCAGAATGAAGGCCTGCACCAGCGGATCTGCATAAGCGATGGCAGGATTTCGGGATTCAGCATCAAGGATGGGTGGCAACTGCTCGCGCTCCCAGCCGCCCATCGAAAGCATGAAGAGGTTCACTCCGTTCGACAGCAGCATCACTCCGAGCAGCACCTCGAACAGGTTCTTCCGCATCAGCAGGTAGAGCCCACCGGCAAAAAGAATCGCTACGAAAAGCGCGCTCAACAGACCCATCCGCTCAGTCCTTTGCCATTTTCTTGATAATCAAAATCACCGAGCCTACCACGGTCAGAAAAACCCCGAGATCGAAACCAAGCGCCGAGGCGACCTCCACCTCGCCGAAGAACGGCACCTCCACGTAGGTGAACCCGCTTGTAAGGAAAGGGAAGCCCAGCAGAACGGCTACCAGTCCTGTGCCCATGGCGATGACCAGGCCGGCCGGAATGAGTTTCAAATACTTGAAATCGTGCAGAGAGGGGACGTCCTCCTTCCGGTAGCACAGGAAGAGCACGACCAGGGCGGCGCTTGCCATCAGCCCGGAAATGAACCCGCCTCCCGGGGCGTTGTGTCCTGCGAAAAAGAGCACGACCGAGAACAGAAGCACCAGCGCGGGGACAAACCGGCCTGTTTCCCGGACGATGAGCGAGGGGGAAGGCCCCACCTTGCGCCGCAGAACCGGCGGCTGGACGGGCTGCGAATCGTCGAAACGATCCTGTATATACCGGATTGCCCGGCGCCCCTCGGCGCGCCAGTCAGGAAGTTTTTTCGGGTCGCGGCCCAGAACGAGCAGACACAGCACACCGATTGCCGCGATCCCGAGGACAACGATCTCCCCAAAGGTATCCAGTGCGCGGAAATCGACCAGGATCACGTTCACCACGTTCTTGCCGCCGCCCGAGCGGAGGTTTTCCGCTCCAGGGTAACCCTGTTCCACAGCCAGCCCCGGGTTGTCCAGGAAGTCCTGCGGCGGGTACTGCGAGTTTTCCAGGTAGTACTGATGGATGACCGGGTGGCCCTCGATTGTCGGGTTTTCGCGGAACTGGCTGTCGTAGCCCACGAAGGTGAGCCCGCCCATGATTACGCCGCCTGCGATGGCGATGACCCCTGTAGTAAAGCGGACGCGCGGCCGGCTCTGGGCCACGAAGCGCTGCGGCAGGCGGAAGAGCAGCAGCAACAACATGACCACGAGGACGACCTCGACCAGTATTTGCGTCAGTGCAAGGTCCGGTGCCTTATAGAAAAGATAGAAAAGCGCGACCATCGGCCCGACGGGAGAGATTGCGACGAGCCTGACGATGAATGTTCTGCTCTGGATCGTCAGCCAGATCAGCGCTGCCGCCATCAGGACGACGCCTCCCGCCATGATGTCCAGCCACGTCGCATCCCACTGAAACCGGAGCGGCATTCCCGCAAACAGCACGGACATGCCGATCAGTCCAAAGGATACCGCCACCATGATGGAGACGTTGCGCTGCAGCGAGGGGTGCTGCACGGTGCGGCACAACCAGTCCGCGAAGGCGGGAATCGCGTCGCCGAAACTCCATTCGTAGGAACCGCGGAATGGCGCAGGGCTGCCGATGCGTTTATAGACACTGTCTATTTTATCTGCCGCCAGGAACACCAGGGCGCCCCCCGCGAACAGGAACGTGGCGATAATCACCAGCACATCCATCTGGTAGAAAAACCCGGTCATGAAGCCGCTCGCCGTGCCGTAATACGCCGTGTTGGTAAGGGCGGCCAGGGGCCCCTCGACGAATGGCACGTACAGACCGCCCACAAGCGTCAGCAGAATGAGCAGTGCCGGGGCGAACAGTATCCCTGCGTTGCCCTCGTGCGCGTGGATGGATGGGTCGCGGGGCTTGCCGAGGAAGGGCGACACCACCATCCTGATGCAGTACGCCGTGGTGAACAGGCTGGCAAAAAGCGCCACTCCCAGCAGCACCAACCCCACCGTGCCGTGCGTGCCGGAGACCGCGAGCGCTCCCTTCAGGAACAGCTCCTTCGCCACGAAACCGAAGGTGAACGGGAACCCCGCCATCGACGCGCAGCCGATCACCGTGAGCACGAACGTCCACGGCATCACGTGGCGCAGTCCGCCCAAGCGCGGCCACTCGCGCGTGTGCGCGCCGTGGTCGATAATGCCGACGATCATAAAGAGGCCGCCCTTGAACAGCGCATGGCTCGCCACCAGTGCCAGGTCCAGCGGCAGCAAGGCCTCTGTCCCCACCAGCCCGTAGCCGAAACCGTAATACGCCGTCATCAGGCCGAGCTGGCTCACTGTCGAATGCGCCAGCAACTGCTTCAGGTCCGTGCTCACGATCGCCATGAAACCGCCGATCAGCATCGTGATCACGCCGGCGCTCCCGACAATCAGCAGCCAGGCCGGTTCCTCCCAGTACAGCGGATAGAGCCGGCCGAGCAGATAGATGCCGGCCTTCACCATCGTTGCGGCGTGAAGGAACGCGGATACCGGAGTTGGTGCTTCCATTGCCCCCGGCAGCCAGAAATGGAAGGGAAACTGTGCGCTCTTGGTGAAGGCTCCGATCAGCAGCAGCACCAGCACGGTGAGTGACGCGCTGTGGCCGGTGATAACCTCGCGGTTGGCCCAGAGCTGGTCCCAATCCAGCAACCGCGGTCCGGTCAGGCCCGCATCGAGCAGCATCCAGTAAATCCCGCCGAGTCCCGCCAGCAGGCACAGCCCTCCGCCTGCCGTCACGATCAACGCCCGCAGCGCCCCGTCCCGTGCCGCCTGCTTCTCATGCCAGTGCCCGATCAGGATAAAGGAGGTCAGCGAGGTGACCTCCCAGAAAAGGAACATCAGCAGGACGTTGCGCGACATCACAACGCCCAGCATCGCCCCCATGAACAGCAGCATCGTGGCGTAGAACCGCCATGGCGCGTCCTTGGGGTCCATGTAGTACCCGGCGTAGAAGAAGATCAGGAAGCCGATGCCGGCAATGATCCAGGAGAAGAACAGCGCCGGCCCGTCCAGCCACAGCGACACGTTCAGCCCGATGGCCGGCACCCACTCGGCGAAGAACTCCCGCGGCACCTCGCCGGCTCCGGGGGCGAACGTTGCCCAGCCCAGCAGCAGCAGCACCGCCCCTGTGGTGATTAACGTAAGTTGCCGGGGAACGCGGTCCCCGGGCTTCAGGCAATACAGAGGGTAGAAGAGCGCCGCCCCGATGAACGGCAGCAGCAGGAGAATCGGTAGCATGCGGTTCCTGGATCAGGAAAGGATGCTCCCCGGGTTTTCTCCCCGTGGGGCACGCCAGACCAGCCGCAATGCGCTCCGGGGGGAAAGGCAATTCCTCCCCTTCGGCATTTTGGAGCGCATCAAGCATCAGCCGCTCTCTTGGGCGGCTCTCCTTGCGCTCTCGTCACACCGAGGATGGAATAGCTGGACGACCACGGCATCACCTTCCCATCGGGAGTTCACACCATGTTCGCGCGATTGCTTCCCCTTGCAGCCACCCTGGCACTGTTCGCCGCCGGCGCCGGAAGTGCCCCGGCCGCCGACCGTCTGATTCCGCTCTCAAGCGATGCCATATGCGCCAAGTGCACCGGCTATCTTCTTCCCGGCGAGCTTGTCCGGAATCCCCACACGCGCTATCGTGTGGATTCCGACCTGCCGGAAATCTTCCAAACGAACGGGGTGCTTTACACGACGTACCCCGTCCTTCCCGCCTTCGAGATGCTCGACGGCACGGAGGTCCCCCTCCCCATGCGCACTCAGCGCGAAATCGGCTTTCAGGGGCTGGACGACTCCGTGGAAGTGTTCCTCTATCACCTGAGCCGCGGCACGGAGGAGGGCGAGACGCGCCGCGTCGTGGTGCTCGTGGAGAACACGGGGGAGGTGGATGCCCTGGTCTCGCCGCGGCAAATCTTCATCGCCGGGCCCATGAGCGCCCACGTTGGCGGCGCGGAGTCCATCCTTGGAGAGAGGCTCTTCCTGAAGGACTTCGACACCCCCTTCGAGTCGCTCGAGTTGCCCGCCGGGGAGGCAGCCATCATCGGCCACAGCGTGCAGCTCAACGCTGAGGAGGACGGGCCGGATACCTCAACCGCCCAGTTCATCAACGGGACACTCCGCGCCGACGTGGAGCCCCTCAACTCCGGCTCCGGAGAGCGCCCCACCCTCCAGCTTACCGTCCTGGCCATTCCGGGCGGGCTGCAGGGCGCCGAAATGCTGCCGGCCGCACTTGAACTCAAAGACATCGGCGCCCGCTCGGGCGAGAGCTACATTGACCTCGCCACCCCCCCGACCGACTGCCACGTCCGCCGCGTCGTCGGCACCGCCTACAACAAGATGTGGAAGAGTGATCCCATAAGTATTGATGTTTCAACGCTTCCCGCCGCCGGAGCTGACTTCCCGATCGCGCTTCCGGCCAATCAGACGGTGGGCTGCGAGGAGGCTCGCCAGACCGTGGACCTGCTGCTTCACCCGCTCTACGTCCACCCGGACTCCATCGGCAACTACCAAATGGAGTATCTGGTCCACTTCACCCTGACCAACAGTGGCACCTCCGCAGCACCGGTGGACCTTCGGTTCGGCAAGGAGGACGCACGGATAGGGCTCGTCTGGCAGGTGGAGGCGGGAGAGGAGCTGCTTGACTACGAGGAAATCTTCACGAGGCCGGTGGAGCTGAACTGGGCAGGTCATGGTGCGCGTACCGAGGGGCTGGAGCCGCCGCGCTACGAACTCAGCTTCCTGCCGGATGGCCCGGTCGAGGTCCCGCCCGGCGGTGAAAAGCACATCACCCTGCGGTTCCTCATTCTCGGCACATCCTCCCTGCCGTTTGACCTTATCGTGACGGAGGGGGAGTAGCGGACACCCGTTCGCTGGTCACCACACACCACTGGCCACCGGGCACTCAGTCCCTGATTTTCTTGCTGAAATCCGGCATGGTGTGGGGTTTGTCCGCTTCCATGTAGCGGGATTCACCGCCTGTGCGTGTCACGTTCTCGTACACGCCGCTGTCGCGCTTCACCAGCTTGGTGAAGCCGAGGTTCTTCAGCTCGGAATCCGTCTTCGGCGTGGCGACTCCGACAGGGAAGAGCAGCCGGCGCACCTTCGCCCCGCATTCGGGGCATTGAGTCAATGCGTCCTCACTCATCCGCTGCAGCACCTGGAATCCGCTGTGGCAGGTCTCGCACCCCTGCTCGTCCGGGACCACCTGGTACTCGTACATGGGCATGATCTGCTGTCCTCCGATTCGCCTTTCGTTCCCTGCGCCCGTCTCCGGGAGGAACACTCGCACCGCCCCTGCCCCCCTGGCAACCGCCTTGTGCGCGGTGTGTGCAGGCCGGCCGCTATCCGGTCAGTGTTTCCTCCAGTTCGCGGCGGACGGGGGTGCCGTCCGGAGCGGTGGCGGGGAAGAACGCGCGGTAGATCGTGTACGGTGATTCGGTGAAGGCGCGCACGGTGGGGGAGAGGTCCTTCACGTCCACCAGCTCGCCGCCCTGGTCGCGGATCCAGATGGTGGACTGCGCGTCGCGCGGAGAGTAGGGGCGGTAGGGTGTGTCGGCGGACTTGGAAAACCCAAGGTAGTAATTGAAGTCCAGCCCGTGACGTTCGAGAATGCCGCGGGCCGCCATGATGCGGCTGTCGAAGAGGATGTCGAGGCCCTCCTCCGCCTCGATCTCCACGGACTTGAACAGGTCGCGCGTGAGCAGCCGGCGCGAGAGGTCCCGCAGAACCGGATCGCCGTGGCGCGTCCAGTGGACCATGGCGCTGTACAGCACCGAGTCGTCGAGCGACAGATAATCGTCCACCGCGACCGTGCCTTCGTTCAGCAGCCGCTGGAGGGGGGATTCCACCTCTGTCGTGACGACCGCGCCCTCGCGCACAAGGTCCCGGGCGCGGCGCAGCAGCAGCATCAGCATGGCCTCGGCTGCCGTGACTGTCTTGTGGAAATAGACCTGTCTATACATTTGATAGCGCGACTGGAGGTATTTCTCGACCGGCATGAGGCCCTTGTGGGAGACGACGACGCGCTCGCCGCCCTCGCTCACGCGCAGAAGCAGCAGCAGCCGCTCAAGGTCGAACACGCCGTACTTCACGCCGGTCATGTGCGCATCGCGCAGCAGATAGTCGAACCGGTCCGCGTCCATCTGGCTGTTCACAACGGAGGACAGCCACGCGGGGTCCGAGTGCCCCTTTAGGGTCTGCGAGACAAGTTCCGGGAGTTCAGGATCGTAGCCGCGGAGCAGAGCATGCGCCTCCGTGTCCTCATCGCGCACGATGCGGTGGGTCCATGCCTCGTGCTTTTCGACGAAGAACTGCTCCATGACGTGGGAGAACGGCCCGTGGCCGGCGTCGTGCAGGAGCCCGGCGCACCAGGTGGCCAGCACGGCGAGCGGGCTGCGCGTGGGCCGGTCGCGCTCGAGCCGGCCGGTCATGCGCCGCGCCAGGTGCAGCACGCCGATCGAATGCGCGAAGCGCGAATGCTCGGCGCCCTGGTAGGCCATGTGGGCCATGCCGAGCTGCTTGATGCGGCGGAGGCGCTGCACCTCGCGGGTGTCTATCAGGGCGAGCAGCAGGCGGTCCCCGGTCTTGTCGCGGTCAAAGGGGATCAGGTCGTGTATCGGATCGCGGAAGACTTTTTCGTGAATCATGGAAGAGCCCGTTGCCGGATTGGCGTCGCCTGCCGAAGGGGGGAACGCTCCGGGCCGGCGGCCACAGGGCCAAGCAAAGACCTTTGCACGGCGGAGCGGGCGGCTAAGAACGGCTGCGGCCGGGGCTGCTCCCGGCTGCAGAACCGGTACCGGGTTCCACCTCCGGGACCTCGTCCGCGGCGTACTCCTCCGGCGTTTCCCTCTCTGGGTTGCCTTGCTGCGGCGGGGAGGCGGGAGTCTCCCGCGGGATGCGGTGGACGCCGAGCTGGACAATGTCGCGCCGGAAGAACAGTTGCACGGTCCAGTCCGTGGCCAGGCGCAGCTTGCGCATCAGCGTCGGCATCTTCATCAGGTACACCGTCCGCCAGAGGAACCAGGCGGCGAAGCCGGAGAGCTTGATGCCGAAGACCTTCGCGACGGCCGTGCGGCAGCCGATGGCGGCGAGGGTCCCTTGCGCCACGATATCGCACGGCAGCGCCTCGCCCCGTCCTTCGAGGAGGCGGAGGATGTTGTTTGCCGCGTGCTTGCCCTGGCGGATGGCGTGCTGGGCCGTGGCGGGGTAGGGGTTGCCTTCCGGATCAAGGTTCAGCGCGCAATCGCCGATGCCCCAGATATCTGCGTGGCCCACGAGGCGCAGGTCACGCTCGGTGAGCAGGTACCCGTTCCGGTCCTTCTCGAAGGGCATTTCCTGGACCCTCTCGGGCGAGGCAATGCCGGCGCACCACAGCACCGTGCGCGTGCGGAGCGTCTCGCCGTTGCTGAGGACGGCCCTGCGCTCGTGGAGCTGCTCAAGGGTCGTCTTCAGTAGTATCCGCACCCCGCGTTTTTCCAGTTGGGCGTGGGCGTAGCGGGCCAGGTCCTCATCAAGCGTGGGGAGGATGCGGTTGGCGAAATCGCAGAGCGTCACCTGAATATCGTCGCGTTCCACGCCGGGGAAGTGCCGGCGCGCTTCGTGGAGGAAGGCGTGGAACTCTCCGGCGATCTCCACGCCTGTGAAGCTCCCGCCGACGACAACGAAGTGGAGCAGCTCGCGCCGCAGCTCCTTGTCTTCGAGCGTGTTGGCGATCTCCAGCATTTGCAGCCCCCGGTCACGGAAGGCCACCGAATCGCCAATCGACTTCAGCTCGAAGGCGTGCTCCCTAAGTCCGGGAATTGGAGGGAACTTCGTCGTGCTGCCGAGTGCCACGACAAGATGGTCGTAGGCGAGGCGGTGCGTCAGGTCCGTGCCTGTCATCCGCAGCTCCACCTCTCTCTTTTCGGGCCGAACGGCAGCCACCTCCGCCATAATGAACTGGCCCTTGCGGACGAAATCGTGGACGGACACGACCGCGTGGCGCGGCTCCAGCCCTCCCGTCCCCGCTTCCACCAGCAGCGGATAAAAGATGAAGTAGTTGCGCTGATCGACCAGGACGACTTCCAGCCCAAGGCGTGAGGCCGCCTTCTCCAGCGCCTGCGCACAGTAGGCGCCGCCGAATCCCGCTCCCAGGATGACAACGCGCTTCTTCCCCTTTTCGGGGTGGTAGGTGACTGGCATGGTCGCAACTTCCCGCGGTTCGATTTCCGGGGCGTTTATGCCCGGACCGCTCACTTGACTCCGGGAGGAAGAAAGTTTCCTGCCAAGGCGCAATGGCCCCTTGCGGGAAGCAGCCCGCCGGGGTGGAATCGGCTTGCGCGCCGCCCCCCGGCTGCGTGCTTATCATCGGAACCCCGTTACAAGGAGAGGGAAAGGTGAACAAGAACCATGTTTCGAGGATTTGGACCGTCTGCCTGCTCGCGGCCGTGCTGGTGCCGTGGATTGCCTCCTGTGCACTTGTCCGCACCGCCAGCGAGGAGGAACGCCCCATGCGCGTGACCGAGCCCGCCGCCTCCGCCGAACGCCAGGCCGAAATCGCCGAGCGCCTTGGTCTGGACGCCGGGATGATCGCCGATCTGGAAAGGAGGCCGCTCTACACCTTCGAGGAGAAGGAAGTGGACGTTTATCTGACCTACCTCCAGGAGGCCATCCCGGACTTCCGCGATCGCGTCGTCCACCTTGGCCGCAAGAACCTCGGCCAGCCCTACAGCCTGCACCTGCTTGGCGAATTCCCCTTCGAGACCTACGATCCGCTGCCGCTCTACAACTTGCGGGAGAGCGATTGCGTCGTCTTTGCCGAGCACACCTACGCCATGGCGCTGGCGAATGACTGGCCCTCCTTCTTCGCCACGCTTCAGCGCATCCGCTACGCTGAGGGCGAGATCGGCGTCGTGACGCGCAATCACTACACCGAATCGGACTGGAATCCGAACAACGCCTGGCTGGTGGAGGACATCAGCGCCCAGCTCGCCGGGGAGGACGTGGTCCACTTCCGCCAGACGCTGCGGCGGTCGAACTTCCTCTCAAACCGGTATGGACTCGAGCGCGACATCCCGGACCGCACCTGGAACGACGTTTACGTCCCCCACCAAATGGTTCCGGAGATCGAGGACCAGCTCCAGCCGGGCGACTTCGTCAACGTTATGGTCGGGCACAGCTCCGCCGGCGCCTACGCCACCCACGTCGGGATGATCACGCGCGGGGAGGACGGGACGTTGAACTTCCTGCACTCGACTTCGCCGCGTGTGCGGGAGGAGCCCTTCGCCGACTATATTCAGCGGTACGTCGATTCGGAGGAGCGCCGGCGCGAACGCGAACGGCCCGTCCTTTACGGCTTCAAGTTCCTCCGCCTGCGCGAAAACCCGATGGAGAATCTCCGGCAGATAGACGGCGAGGAAGCCCCGAGGGTGACCTTCCCGGGCATGCCGGGAGCCGGACCCTTCGCGGCGGCAGACTGATCCAAACGGGGCCCGCCCGGGCCCCACCACAAAGCCAGGAAACGCAAAGGAGCACCCGCAGCATGAAGAGGATGAGGAGGTTCGTCGCGGCGGCGGCGATGCTGGCCGCGGCGGGGGTGCTGACCCTGCCCGCAGCCGGCCAGCCGGACGCCGAACCGGAGGTGCGGGCGATATACGTCCCCAGCTTCTCCACCAACACATTCAACGCGACACGGAACATCGTTGACAACGTCCTGGACAGCAACATCAACCAGGTGTACGTGCAGGTGCGCTCCCGCGGGGATGCCTACTATTACCCCAACCGGCTGGACGACACCTACCCCAACCCGGAGCCGCGCGGGCAGACCTACTCCATCTCTCCTGCCGACCTGGATATTCTCCAGTATTACATCGACCGGTTGCACAACGCCGACCCGCCCGTGGAGGTCCACGCATGGGTCACTGTCTATAACAGTTGGAACCGGGACTGGGACCCGCCCAGCCCGGACCATATCTTCAACGCCCACCCCGAGTGGCGCACATACAACCGCGCGGGGGAGCAGTACGGCGGCGGCTCCGACGACGGGGCGCTCGACCCCGCCCTGCCCCAAGTGCAGGATCACCTCCTCAACGTCTATATGGACATCGTCCGCAACTACGACGTGGACGGCATCCACCTCGACTACATCCGGCTCACGAACCAGGACGCGGGATTCCACCCCAAGGCGAAACAGCGCTTCGAGGAGGAAACCGGCTGGAATTTCGACACCGACAACCCCAACGGCGAACTGGATGAGGTTTATCGTGCCTGGCGCCGGGACAAGGTGGCCGAACTGGTCCAGCGCCTCAACGACAAGGTGAAGCTGGAAAAGCCGTGGGTGGACGTCTCCGCCTTCCTTGTCGCGTTTACCGACCAGGTCCGCAATCTGGCGCAGGGGTACAACTGGTGGGTGGCTGAAGGCGCGATAGACACGCTGCATCCGAGCGTCTATTCAAGCACCGTCTCCGGCGCGGAATCGCGCTGGGACGGCTACATCTCCCGCCTGGCGCAGAACGACGACCTCGACAAGCGCCCGCTCGTTGCCGCGGTCGGCTCCTACCTGCATACGCAGCTCGATCCTCCACGGCCCGAGCGCAATACCCAGACGGTGGACCTGCTCCGCGGCAAGGACCGCGCCCCCGATGGGTTCAACTTCTTCGCCTATGCGGCCATTTTCAACAACGGGGCCGTCTCGCCGCGCGACCTGATGGCGCGCGACCTCTTTGAGTCCGGCGGCCCCATGGACCAGTGGGTGGACCCGCCCATCGCCCCTCACAAGCAGGACATGGGCATGCACCGCAACCCGCCCAACCCACCCGCTTCACCCTCGGCTGACCTCGACGAGGGGGTGCCCGTGGTGACGTTCTCCCGGCCGGAACCCGCCGGGAACAGCGGCCTGCCCGTGCGTTATCGTCTATACAGAGGCACCAGCGCGGACGTGGACCTTTACTGGGAAAGCCTCGTCATGGAATGGTGGGACCCCGATTCGGAGCGGACCACTTTCACCCACCGAGACCCGGCAGCTCCTTCCGGCAGCGTGTATTACAAGGCGGTTGCCTTCGACGAATGGAACAACCGGGCCGTTTCCGGCCCCATCGGCCCGGCGACCGCCGCGGGGGATGGTGGGCCGTACATCATCGAAACGCGCTCGGGCGGGCAGAACGTGGGCGACTACTCGGAGACCGGCTCCTTCTTCGACAGCACCGCCCACAGCGAGGCGCCCGGCACCACTCCGGACATTGGCTCGCGCTTCGCCACACGCCTGAGCACCACCGACGGGGGCGACGCGGCCCGCTTCACCCCTTCCGGGCTGGCCGCCGGTGAGTACGAAGTCTTCGTCACCTGTTACCGTTTCGCCAGCGCCAATGCACAGGGCATCACCGTGCACTTCTCCGATGCCGATGGGGAGTCGGAGATCACCTTTGACCTTACGAACAGCACCGCCGGGGACTCCTGGACGTCGCTCGGCACCATGACCATTGAGCCCGGCGCCGGGCACTACGTCGAGTTTGACAACTCCACGCAGACCAACATCGGCACGACGATGGACTCGCGCATGAACGCGGCCGCGGTGCGGTTCGAGCCCTCCCACCTCAGCACCTTCGAACCCAAGCCGCCGGTCAGGGCCCCCGCGCCGGACTTCCCCGTTGGCGGCGAGGTCATCGTGGACAGCGGCCCGCACATGCTCTACTGGGACGGCCGAATCACCGCCAGCCCGGACAACGGCAAGTGGGCCCTGAACAACACCTACGCCGGCTACTACAACACAAACGCCCGGTTCGTCTCAGCGCAGAACTACCCGCCGTTCGACCAGTACGCCGTCTGGGTGGTGGACCTGCCCCGCGCCGGCCGCTGGTCCATCGACGGGCACGTGCGCGACAATACCATCTTCGCCGAGGGTGCCCAGTACCGCTTCGTGGACGGGGAGGGCACGGTCCGCGACACCGTTGCCTCCCAGCAGACCGGCGCCGACAGCATCCACACCGGCGGGTGGCACATCAACGTGGACGGCGTGGAGGAGGAAGACGCCTACTTCTTCAACGAGGGCAGGGTTTACGTCACGATCTACGGCAACGCCGCCTCCAGCGACCAGTTCGTCATCGCCGATGCGCTGCGGTTCACTCTGATCGAGGCGGAAGCGGAGGGCCACGCCCGCGCCAACGAGTGGGTGCTTTACTGAGTTCTGCCAGCCGTTTTGCGTGGCTCCGGGGAAGAAATGGCAGGGATGCGGGTTCAGCGCTTTATCGGGGTGGCTGCCCGTCCACCGGTTGCCCGGCAGCCCCCCGGAGGCTGATTTCTGGAGGTGGAAGACTGATTCCCCTCGTTTTCCGGACGCCTGGCCTCGGGGTGCCGAAACTCCGGTCGTGGGGGAACCCCCAACAGCTGTTGACACGAGCACTACCGTGCGCGGAAGTCCTGCTTCGTAACGGGGCACTTATGGGATCGTGTCCCATCCAGCGTCGGAGTGGGCTCCACCACCGAGTGTCCAGAATGGTCGTGCTCAGGTCTCAAGGTCTTCGGCTTGTTGCGCGGTGGGGATGTTGCATGGGCAGAACCGGCCCCCGGTGGGGTGCCGCCGAAGCGAGCCGGGGATGCAAAGCCCTTCAGCCGTCACGATGAATTGGGAGTTTGAATTTGAGTTCTTCGTTCGATCAATCAGGTAGCCACCAGCCGCCGTCCAATGGACCGCAGGCCAGCCAGAACGGGGATTATCCCCCCGGCTCGTTCGCCAACGGCATCAACGCGGGGCAGCAGCCCCCACCCGAGCAGGAGTTCGACGTCCGGCAGGTCTTCGGCATCCTGTGGGGGCGCATCGGCCTCATCTTGTTTTGTGTGATCGTCTTCGGGGCACTGGGTGTTTATCAGCTCCGGCAGAGCAGCCCTTCTTTCTCCGCCACGGCGACAATCCGGTACGAGCCAAGAATGCCCAGCTTGGTCGAGATGCGGGAGATGTCCCAGTTCCTCTACCAGCGGGACGAAATGGCCACGGCCACGGCGATGATCCGGAGCACCGCAGTTGCGCGGCGCGTGTTGGAGGCTCTTGGCCGTGAGCCTGCCCAGCCGCCGCCGGACTACTCCCCCGTCGCGCGCGTGAGCGGCGGCTACCGGGATGCGATCAGTTGGCTGCGCAGCCAGCTTGTCACTTTCGAACCGAAGCCCCGCGGGCCCGAGGTGGACCGGGTGCAACTGGCTGCCAACCGGCTGACAGGTGGACTCAGCGTTCGCCGGCAAGGCGACACAAAGCTCATCAATATCACCTACCGCGGCTCCGACAACCAAGAGGTCGCCCGCATCGCCAACGAGTTCGCCAACCAGTTCATCGCCATGATGAACGAGGAGAACCGGGTGGCGTTCAGTTACGCGCGGGATTACCTGACCACGCAGATTGAAGAGACACGCACGCAGCTCCAGGCCGCCGAGCGCAGCCTGTTCGACTTCAGCGGCCAGTCCGACCTGCGCGTGCTCGACGAGTATATGAACATCTCCATCGACACGCTCACCTCCCTGAACCGGAGCGTTGAGGAAACCCGCAACGAAATCGCCCTGCTCGAAGCGCAGAAAAAGGCGGCGGAGATTCCCGACTACTGGCCGATCGTCCTCGACGAGGAGGGGTTCTACGGTGGCCTGCGCCGGCGGTTGGTGGACCTGCAAATCCAGCGCGCCAGCATGGC
>SLMS01000133.1 GCA_007133495.1 Candidatus Sumerlaeota bacterium
ACCAGGTCCTCCAGGATCGGGGCGGAGGTGAAGACCACCCGGGTGCCCCCCTCAACGGAGGTGACCTCGGACTCGAAGAGCTCCGCGTTGAAATCGCGGACGACACTGCCGTTGAACTCCAGGGGATACTCCCGGCGCCTTGGGTCGCCGGTGGCAGGGATCATCGGGACGGAGGTGAGGTGGGTGCCCTCCTCGGTCTCCTCAAGGTTGGTGACGAATTCCGAACTCTTGATGTCCCACTGGATGGGGCGGGCTCCAAGTTCGCTGAAAACAACGTGATAGAGGTCCGTGTCGATTTCGACCTGTTCGGCGTCATGCACGGTGAGAAAACGCCCGACCCTGTCGCGGACCTCCGGCCGGTCGCGGGCGGCCTCGCGCAACGCCTCCGTGCCCTCCGGCAGTTCCTGACCGAGCTGCTCGGCCAGCTCCTGGCGCAGGCGCTCAAGTTCCTCTTCTTCTTCGCGTTCGGTGCGTTCTTCTTCGGCTGCCCGGGCCTCCTGGGCTTGTTCCCAAGCATCGCGCGCAGCTTCGTATTCCCGCACTTCCTGCATCTGACTGGTGAACATCCAGACGTATGTCACCACACAGATGATGATGAAAATGATCCAGTTTCGTGTCATGTAAGAGCTTTTGGGAGTGCTTGCGCAGAAGAGGACTATGGTGACCGGACCGTCCGGCCAACCGGGTGCGAAGAGTCGTCGTGACCCCCTCCGCGCGTCAACTCTCATTCTGACGGGCGCCGCGGGTTGAGCGCGCCCGGCGGGCGCATCCTGGCATTCTTGCTGGACCTTCCCGCCCGGGACTTGCCGCGTACCCTTGGAGTGCGTGCGGCTTGCCGCCGCCTTCGCGCAGCGGGCTTGCCCGCGCGCACCCTCGATCCTGCCGAGGGGGCGACTGCTCCAGGATGCGCCAGCGCCCGGCGCACCACCGAAGATTGCCTTGCCGCTGCCGGCCGGGCCGGGGCTACCGTCCCCCGAATCCCACCCGCGGCGTTCGTTCTCCGCCGGGTACACCATTACAGCCCGGACCGGACCCATGAGAATCCTTGCCATCGTTGCAGTCCTGGCCGCCATCGCCATCCTTGCCCCACGGGAGGCCGCCGCCATGCCGGAGGAAGAGTTCGAACAGGCCATGCGGGAGATCGCCGCCCTGCAGGAGTCCGGCCGGCTGACCGAGGCGGATGCCCGCGTCCAGCAGCTTCTTGCCGAGCAACGGACCCGTCTTTCCTCCTCCCAGCGCAATGACCTGGAGTTCGAGACCGAGCGCTCCCGCCGCATCCGGCGCGATTACTCGCTGGAGCAGGATCGGCTGCTCGAGCAGCTCGCAGACCGCATCGAGGACTTCACCGGGGAGGAGTACCACGAGTGGCTCGCCGCCGGGAAGTTCGACTACAAGCTGATCGACGGCGAGCGGCGCTTCGTCGGGCCGAGCGTCTCCAACCTGTTCTTCCGCAACCCGGACATCCGCGCCCGCCGGGCAGATGCAACCGAGTCCGTCTGGCAGCCGTTCCTCTACGAGCACGCCATGGCGGTGATGGACGAGCATCGCCACACGGCCCAGGACACGACCAAGCCGCGGCACTTCCGCCTGCACATGACCATCACGGTGCCGGGAGGCACCGTGCCCGAAGGACGGACGATCCGCACCTGGATGCCTTTCCCGCAGCAGATCGCCTCGCAGAGCGGTATCGAGCTGCTCTCCGCCAGCCCGGAACCCGAGTGGGTCAACGCACCGAACTACCCGGCCCGCTCGATCTACTTCGAGCAGCGCTCCCGCGGCGAGGAGCCAACGGTCTTCGAGGCGGAATATACGCTGACCACCCACCCCCGGTGGAACCCGGTGGACCCGGACCGCGTGCGCCCGGGACTCCAGCGCGAGAACCCCTACTTCGATTACTATACGCGCGAGCAGCCGCCCCACGTCGTCTTCACCCCCGCCATCCGCGAGAAGGCGGAGGAGATCGTGGGCGACGAGACAAACCCCTACCTCAAGGCGCGCCTTATCTACAATTGGATCAGCGACAACATCCAGTACAGCTTCGCACGCGAGTACTCCACCCTGCGCAACATCAGCGAGTATGTGCTGGAGAACCGCTACGGCGATTGCGGGCAGATCGCGCTGCTGTATATCGCGCTTTGCCGGGCGGTGGACGTGCCGGCGCGCTGGCAGAGCGGCTGGGTGATCTACCCACAGTTCCGCAACCTGCACGACTGGACGGAAATCCTCGTCGAGCCGTATGGCTGGATTCCCGTCGATCCGAACTTCGGACTGGACATCAAGCAGCGCTTCGATGCCCTCGACACGGAACAGCGTCAGGAGCTGAAGGACTTTTTCTTCGGCGGCATGGACGCCTACCGGCTTGTCATCAACAGCGAGCACGGCTACCCGCACTACCCGCCGCGGCGGGCGGTGCGCTCCGATGATGTGGATTTCCAGCGTGGCGAACTGGAGGCCGGCGGGGAGAACCTCTACTTCGGGGATTTCCGCTACCGGCTCGAAGTCGAGTTCCTCGGCGGATCGGACGAGGCAGGCGCCCCGGCCACTGCCACGGCAGCCGGAGGAGCAGACTGAGCCGCCACGCCGCTGTCTATACCAACAAGGACGGAACGAATCACTTTGAGTTCCATGAAACTCACGCGCCGGCAAAGCCGCGAGGCGGCCTTCCAGGTGCTCTATTGCCAGACTTTCTCCACGGGTGAGCTGACCCGCTCGGCACGGTCGGTCGAGGCGGTGCTCTCCGCCGAGCACCTGCGGGAAGCGGCCCGCGCGGCGGAGGAACTCCGCGAACAAGCGGACCGTGTCCTCTCCACGCTCGGCAAGATCAGCAAGGCGCTGACGAACAAGAAGGAGGACAAGCCGATCGCGGCCCGCAACCTGGCCGATCCGCTCCCCCCGCACCTTGCGCTGGCCCGCACGCGCGGAGAGGCCATCGAGGCGCTCAAGGAGGCGCTCCAGACGCTCCGCCGCCTCGACACTCTCTACGCCGAGGAAGGCTTCACCGGCCGGCTGCTGCGCGCCTACGACCATAACAAGGACCAGGTGCTGACGGTGCTGGACCGCTCGCTCGAAGGGTGGGCCGTCCGCCGGCTCACGGCCGAGGACGGGTCGCTCCTGCGCCTTGGCGTCACCGAGCTGCTTTACTTCGAGGACGTGCCGCCGCGCGCGGCCATCAACGAGTACCTGGAACTGGCCAAGCAGTACGGCGACGAGGACTCCGTGCGGCTGATAAACGGCGTGCTGGACCGCGTGCTGCGCGACAACCCACGCGAGACACGCAAGGGCCAACGGGCCGCGGACTCCGCGCCGGAACGATAGCACCCCCGGGAGCACCCCGCCCCTGATGGACGCACCATTCCGCATCACCCGCCTGCTACCGGTGCTCCTGCCGATCATGGCAGCGCTCCTCGCCCCCGGATGCGCGCGCACCCCGCCGGTGGAGCCACTCCGCACGGAGGTCTCCGTTCCGGTGGCGGGAGAGTCAGCCGATGGCGAGGCCGCTCCCCGCCGCTCCATCCCCTGGGCGGAGGAGACGCTCCGCGCCGCCGTCCGGTACCGGGTGACGGAGGACCAGGAGGCTCACCGGCCCGTGGGCGAAACGCCGGGCCTGCGCGCCGCCCGCGAGCGGCTTGATGCGCGCGAGGCGGCACGGCGCGAGATGGCCGCACGGTTGGCGGAACTTCCCGCCGCCGACCCGCCCGCCGGCGAGCGGCACGTGCTCTCACTCGAGGAGTTCTCCCGCCGGCGCACCGGCATGGACGAGTTCATCGCCAGCCAGATCGAGGAGGCAGCGAGCGAGGAGGTCCGCGGCGACCCGCGCGAGGGGATGCTGCTGGCGCTCGACCTGCCGCTCGCGGCGCTGGCGGCGGAGGTGATCCGCCATGGGGGAGGCTTCCGGCCGGGGGGTGAGTTTTCCTTCGAGCGCCAGGCCCGCGCCCGTGCCCAGGCGGAGGCGGTCGAGCAAGCGCGCCGCGAGTTGCTCGAGGTCATTTTGCTGCGCGAACCGGTCTCCGGCCTGACGATCGCCGAGTGGACCATGCAGAGTGACTACAACCGCCGGCAGGTCCTCTCCGCCACAAACCGCGTCGCCGTTCTCCGAAGCGAACTGGAGCAGACCCCGGACGGGGAGGCATGGGTGGTGGAGTTGGAGTTTGACCCCGCAGACCTGGACGACATCGTCCGCCGTGACCATCGCGAACGGAGCGCGGAGGAGCGCGCAGCCCCGTGACCGAACCGGCGCGCCTCATTCTGGCCTCCGCCTCGCCCCGCCGGCGGGAGTTGCTCACGCTCCTGGGCATGCCCCACGAGGTGGAGCCGAGCCGTATAGACGAGGCCTCCATCGCCGCCGACCACCCGCGGACCTTCGCCCTGCGGGCCGCCTACGCCAAGGCGATGGACGTGGCCTCCCGCGCACCCGCCAACGCGTGGGTGCTGGCTGCCGACACGGTCGTGGCCCGCGGGATGATCCTGTACGGCAAGCCGGCGGGCGAGGCCGATGCGGGGCGCATGCTGCGGGAACTGTCCGGCCAGCGCCATCAGGTGGTAACCGGCCTCGCCCTGGCAAGGGCCGGAACGCAGAACGTCTTCCTCCGCGCCGAGGCAACAACAGTCGTCTTCCGCGAACTCACACCGGGCGAGATGGAAGGCTACGTGCGCAGCGGCGAGCCGCTCGACAAGGCGGGTGCCTACGGCATCCAGGGCCTTGGCGGCGAACTGGTGGAGCGCATCGAGGGCGATTACTACAACGTCGTCGGCCTGCCCTTACGCGCCCTGGCGGAGCTGCTGGCGGACGCGGACCTTCCCCCGCCCGCGGCAATCCCTCCCCCGCCGGACAGATGGCAGTAACCGCCTGCGTATAGACGCATGTCCGCTCCGCCGGCCTTCCCGGCGGAGGCAGACGCCACCGCAAACACGAAGGGGCGGACCGGAATGACCGGCCCGCCCCTTTTCTCGTTCGTATAGACGGTCTGGGGTGAATCAGTTGCGCGGCGGACGCGGCTTGCGCACGCGCCGGCCTTCGCCCCTGTCTCCACGATCGCCACGGCCGCCCCTGTCGCCACGCTCGCCACGGTCGCGGCCTTCGCCACGCCCGGAGGCGCCGGCACCCGCGCCGACGGCTTCCGCCCCGCCTTCGGGCCTGGGCAGGAGCGCCTTGCGGCTCAGCCGGATGCGGCCGCGGTCGCGGTCCACCTCCAGCACGATCACCTTCACCTCGTCGCCCTCCTTGAGCACGTCCTCAACCACATTCACCCGGTGATGTTCGAGTTCGCTGATGTGGACCATGCCATCCTTGCCGGGGGCGAGTTCGACAATGGCGCCGTGTTCCATCACGCGGGTGACCTTGCCGGTGAAGGTCTCGCCGGCTTCGATTTCCCGGATGATGGAATTGATCATGTCGCAGGCCTTCCTGGAGGACTCCTGGTCCTCCGACATGATGTAGGCCACGCCATCGTCGTCTATATCGACCTTGGCGCCGGACTTTTCGACGATGCTGCGGATGATCTTGCCGCCGCTGCCGATGACCTCGCGGATTTTCTCCGTGGGGATCTTGATGGAGACGATGCGCGGGGTGTGGGGCTTCATTTCCGCGCGCGTCTCGGGAATGGACTCGTTCATTTTCTGGAGAATGAACTCGCGTGCGGTCCTGGCCTGATCGAGCGCCCGCTCGAGCACCTCACCCGTGATGCCCTCGATCTTGATGTCCATCTGCAGGGCGGTCACGCCCTTGGTCGTGCCGGCGACCTTGAAGTCCATGTCGCCGCAGTGGTCCTCGATGCCCTGAATGTCGGTGAGGACTTCGACGCCGCCCTGATCGTCGGTGATCAGCCCCATGGCGATACCGGCGACCGCTTCGCGCATCGGCACGCCCGCGTCCATGAGCGCCATCGAGGTGCTGCACACCGTGGCCATGGAGGAGGAGCCGTTCGATTCGAGAATTTCCACCACCGAGCGGATCGTGTACGGGAACTCCTCCTGCGAGGGGAGGAGCGGGGTGAGGGCCCGTTCGGCAAGCATGCCGTGGCCGATTTCGCGCCGGCCGGGGCCGCGCGGGGGCTTGCATTCACCCACCGAATAGGCGGGGAAGTTGTAGTGCAGGAGGAAGCGCTTGAAGGTAACCCCGGTCATGTCGTCGATCATCTGCTTGTCATCGACGCTGCCGAGGGTAATGGCAGCGAGGGCCTGCGTCTGCCCGCGCGTGAAGAGCGAGGAGCCGTGGGCGGCGGGCACGATGTCCACCTCCGACCAGATCGGGCGCACTTCGGTGGGCCGGCGCCCGTCAGCACGGATGCCCTCCTTGGTGACGCGCCGGCGCATCGCCTTCTCGTCGATCAGATAGACAGCACCGGCGATATCGCCCTCCCGTTCGGGGAAGCGTTCGGCCAACTGCTCCTGGATTTCCTCGACCGCCCGGCGCACGCGCAGGTCGCGGGCCTTCTTGTCGTGAATTTGCTGGATGTCTTTGATGTGCGAGGGCATGAGTTGGGCCACGGCGGCGAGCAGCTCCTCGTCCTGCTCCTTGGGCTGGAAGTCCATCTTTGGCTTCCCGGCCACCTTCCGGAGGTCCTCGATGCCGGCCACGATGGTGTTGATCTGTTCGTGGGCAAGGCCCAGCGCCTTGACCAATTCGGCCTCGGAGACTTCGCTGGCGCCGCACTCGACCATGTTGATGCCGTCGGCGTGTCCTGCCACGACCAAGTCGAGGACGGACTCTTCCATCTCCTCAACGTTGGGGTTGATGATCGCCTCGCCATTGAGTTCGCCGACGCGGACCCCGGCGATCGGTTTTTGGAAGGGTATCTGGGAGAGGTGAAGCGCCGCCGAGGCGCCGCACATGGCGACCAGTTCCGCCGGGTTGTTCTTGTCGGTGGAAATGATCGTCACGTAAACCTGCACTTCGTGCATGAAGCCCTCGGGGAAGAGCGGGCGGATGGTGCGGTCGATCAGGCGGGCCCGGATCATCTCGCCGTCGGAGGGACGGGCTTCGCGCTTGAAGAAGCTGCCGGGGATGCGGCCGCCAGCGTAGAACTTCTCCCGGTAATCGACCATCAGGGGAAAGAAGGGCTTGTCGAGTGGCTCGTCGGAGACGACGCACGCGACGAGGGCAACGGTCTTGCCGACCTGGGCGAGGACCGCTCCGGACGCCTGCTTGGCCACCTTGCCGGTGCTGAGCTTCAGCGTCTTGCCGTGCCCGAAGTCGATCTCTATGGTGTTTTCTGTATAGCCGGGACCCTCATGGGTCTTGATCTGGTTCTGCGACATGGTAAACTCCTGGGTTTATGTTTGCCAACGGAGAGGGTGGGGACTTCGGCACGGGGCCGTCTCGCAACCCGGGAGTCTCGGAATTCACATCCGGCATCGGCGCGGGAGGGGGCATGGCCTCCGGCCGATAACGCATGAAAATCCCGATAACCGTGGGCTACGAAAGGAGGACGGGCCGGCAGCGGCGCCGCCTCGCGGGTCCCGATGACAGGTGATGGATCAAAAAAGGGCGCGGCCCACGCGGGGAGCCACGCCCTGGTTTCGGATGTGTTGGAGCGGAGGCACGCCCGGTCCGCGAAGGGTTCGCGAGCGAATACTGAGGTTTCTGCCTGGCGTGCCGTCTTGACCAATTGGGTTACTTGCGGAGTCCGAGACGGGCGATCAACTCGCGGTAGCGCTTGATGTCCGTCTTCTTCAGATAGTCGAGCAGGCGCTTGCGCTGACCCACCATCATGAGCAGGCCGCGCCTGCCGTGGTGGTCCTTCTTGTGCGTCTTGAAGTGCTCGGTCAGGCTGTTGATCCGCTCGGTAAGGAGGGCCACCTGGACCTCCGGCGAGCCGGTATCGGTGTCGTGAGTCTTGTACTCTTCGATGACTGCTTTCTTGCGGTCCACAGTAATGGACATTTGGGTCTCCTGAGTCTTCTTTCAAGGCTGGCGGCACAGAAATCCGCTGGAGAAGGCGCAACCCCGTGCTCACCACGATGGGGAGAGTCCTCTGCCGGGGGGGCGCTGTCAAGCCCGGCGATGGGCAACCGCCCTTGAAGGGCGCATCGCGGAACCAATGCCCACCGGGCAAGATCAAGGCCACTCGCTGTAATGGCATCGCTGATGGAGTCCACTCCGTCCACACCGTCCACCGTTGAACCATCGCCCTACGCCACGGGCGCGGCATGGATGCCCAGGTACCAGGTGGCGATGCTGAAGTAGATGATCACCCCAGCGATGTCCGCGAGCGAGGTCACCAGCGGCGCGCTGGCCGTGGCTGGGTCGAACCGGAAGCGCTGCAGAATAAATGGCAGCAACATGCCGATCAAGCTCCCGGCCACCACAACGCACACCATCGTCATGGCCACGACGACGGCCACCTCCGGCCCGGCGCGGAACACTCCAATCGGGGAGACGGCGATCCCCATCAGGACCCCCATCGCCACGGCCACGATGATTTCCTTGCGCAGCAGGCCGAACCAGTCGCGCAGGCGCACGTCGCCGGTGGCGAGCGAGCGAACCATAAGCGTCGAGGCCTGTGAGCCGGCGTTGCCGCCGCTGTCAATCAAAAGCGGCAGGAAGAACACCAGCGCCACGACGGCCTCGATCGTGTCCTCGAAGAAGGCGATCCCGGCTCCGGAAAAAATGTTCATGAACACGAGGACCATGAGCCAGGGGACACGCTTGCGGACCAGCAGCCCGACCGTGGCGTCCTTCAGGCTCGTCTCGACGAGGCCCGCCGCGCCCATCCGGTGCATGTCCTCGGTGGCTTCGCGCTCGCTCACGTCCATGGCGTCATCGAAGGTGACGATGCCGACGAGGGCGTCGCCGCCATTCACGACGGGGACGGCCAGCATGTCGTACTTGGAGAGGATGCGGGCGGCCTCGCTCTGGTCGTCGTCCACGCGCACGTAGGGGACGTCGTGCTCAACAATGTCCGCCAGCGGGGTCCCCGGCTCGGCCAGGATGAGGTCCCGCAGGCGGACGTACCCCACCAGCTTGCGGTCCTTGTCCACGACGTAGGCGGTGTAGATGGTCTCCTTTTCCGGGGCGGCCTGGCGGAGTTGTGCGATGGCCTGTCCGGCGGTCAGGCGCTGGTCGAGCACGGCGTAGTCCGACGTCATGATCGCGCCTGCGGTGCCCTCCGGGTAATTGGCAAGACGGAGCATGTCGTCCCGCTCGGTCTTGGCCACCATGCGCAGGAGGGCGGCGGTGTGTTCGGGCGAGAGCCGTTGGAGCAGGTCAACCCGCTCGTCGTGAGGCATGCGGACAATCAGGCTCGCCAGCTCCTGCGGCTCCAGGAACGCCGTCAGGTCGCGCTGTGTCTCCAGTGGCAGATGCCCGAACGTTTCCACCCGCTGCTCGCCGTCCAGCATGTTGAGGACGGTGAGGATACGGTCCGGAGAGAGTTCGTGGAGGAGTTCGGCGACGGTGGCGGGGTGCAGCTCCCCGCACACCTCGCGGATGGCTTCGGGGGCGCCGTCCTCGATGATGTCGCGGAGCCGCTCGACGCTGGCTTCGTAGGTTTCCTTTGTGACTTCTTCGTGGCGGGTCATGGCGTGCCTCCCTTCATCGGGCAGGGGTGCTCCTGCCCGGGGGAGGCGCCACGGTCAGCCGGCGATGGGGGACCGGCGGCGGGACGGGACTCCCTTCGGACAGGAGGGCATCTGACGCCGCATGCGGAAGGGCCTGACCATCCGCCACTGCCGCTGGGCGCCATTGATGGGTCTTCGGCTACTATCGCTCTCCATGGTCCTTCCAGCACCTGAGGGTTCTGTACGCCAGCGGGAGGCTTCCCCGCTGAACGCCGAAGGACACTCCACACCCGGTGCCCCGAAGTCAAGTGCGGCCCTTCCTCAACTCATCTTCCCTTGCCGGGGGATGGCCGCCGGAATATTGTTCTGTGCGGACGGAGACTGAAGGTAAAACGCTTATGCCAGCCGTGCCTGCCATCCCCATGATCTTTGTGCTGACGCCCCTTGCCGGGGCGAGTTTCCCGGCACTGGCGCCCCTGGTCCTTGCGGCGGCAGGCGCCTTGGGCTACCGCGTGCTCTCCCGGAAGGGCATGGAGCACGGTGCCCTGAACAAGAAGCTCCGCCAGCAGCTTCGCGAGGATGTGGTCGTCCCCCTCAAGACCGAGGACCTCATTTTCAACGTCTTCGAGGACGAGTTGCGGCGCGCCGAGACGATTCACCTTGAGCGCGGCGGCATCGAACTGGCCCTGATCAAGGACGAGCGCGGCAAGGTCCACCTCGTGGCCCGGGCCAGAAAGGGGACCGACAGGGTGATGGTCGAGCGCGAGGGCCGGCAATTCGCAGAGGAACTGGCACAGCTTTACGCCCGCAACCGCGCCGTGGAGGAACTCGAACGCCTGAACGCCGAAACCGTGGAGGAGTCCGTGAACGAGGACGGGGAAATGGTCCTGAAAATCCGGCGCTGGAAGTGACGCTCCGGCCCGTCCCCTGTCCGCTGTTCCCAAGGTAACCCCTTATGCCACCAGGCAGATTCTCGAAACTTCAATCCGGGTCGGGGAACGTCATCCAGCCGGACAAGCTCACGCCCCCGCCCGGCACCGTCGGCCGGCAGAAGAAGGGCGGCCATGAAGTGCCCCTTGAGGAGGACGACAGGGGCTACGCGGGGTTCATCCAGCTCGCCGACGAGGCTTTCTACTCCGGGCGATACCGCGAGGCGCTACGCTACTACAGCCGCGCCCTGCAGGACGACAACAGCCACGTCGTGCCGTGGATCGGCCAGATTTCCGCCCTGATCGAACTCAAGCAGTACAAGGAGGCGGAGCTGTGGACCAACCGGGCGCTGGAGAATTTCCCCGAGGACCCCTCGGTGCTCTCGCAGCGCGCGCGGATGCTCGCGCTGACCGGAAACCTTAAACGTGCCATCGGCGTGAGCGACTACGCACTCGGCATCGGCGGCAGCCCGTGGGCATGGCTCGCGCGCGGGGAGGTGCTCGTCTCCGCCGGGGAGAAAAACGCGCTCTTCTGCTTCGACAAGGCGGTGGAGGCTGCGGACGCCGAGCGCTGGAGGATTCTGCTGGAGGCAGGGCGCTGCTACCTCCGCCGGCGGCAGTGGGCCAGCGCCGAGCCCTTCCTGCGCCGCGCCGCCGAGACCAAGCCGGACAACTTCTTCGTCTGGTACGAGTACGCGATCGTGCTGACCGAATTGAACTTCACCGACCGGGCACGCGACGCCATCGAGCGGTGCCTCCAGCTTCGGAGCGATTTCCGTGCTGCCAAGGACCTCGAAATCAAGTTGTATAGACGCCCGTTCCTAAAGCGCCTGCTCGGCATCCTCCGCCGGTGAGCAACACCCTTGGTGGCCGCCGGCCATCCATGCTGTCCAGCAACCTCATGCCCTCCACGCAGGCCATTCCGGAGACCAACCGATACAGATGCCAAAAGAACTCACCATAGGACTTGTCCAGCAAGCCTGCACCCAGGACCGCGAAGAGAACATCCGCAAACTCGAAACCGGCATCCGGGAGGCACACGCCCGCGGCGCGGCGCTCGTGTTGCTCCAGGAACTGCACAACGGCGTCTATTTCCCGCAGACCGAGGGGGAGGACGGCTTTGCCCTCGCCGAGACGATCCCCGGCCCCTCCACCGAGCGCTTCGGCAGCCTGGCCGCCGAACTCGGCATCGTGCTGGTGCTCTCGCTCTTCGAAAAGCGGGCGCCGGGTCTCTATCATAATACGGCCGCGGTGCTGGAGAAGGACGGCTCCGTCGCGGGCATCTATCGCAAGACGCACATCCCGGACGACCCGGGGTTCTACGAAAAGTATTACTTCACACCGGGCGACCTTGGCATCCGGCCCGTGGAGACGAGCGCCGGCCGGATCGGCGTGCTCATCTGCTGGGACCAATGGTACCCGGAGGCGGCCCGGCTGATGGCGCTGGCCGGGGCGGAGATGCTCGTCTATCCGACGGCGATCGGGTACAGCCCTTCCGAACCCGAGGACGAACGCGAACGCCAGCGCGGGGCGTGGATCACCATTCAGCGCTCCCATGCCATCGCCAACGGCGTCCCGGTTGCCGCGATAAACCGGACCGGTTTCGAGCCGCCGCTCAGCCCCGAGCGCGACGGCATTCACTTCTGGGGAAACAGTTTCGTCGCCGGCCCGCAGGGGGAAATCATGGCGCAAACTGCTGCGGACAGGGACGAGGTGCTGGTCGCAACGGTGAACCTCGACAAGACGGACATCATCCGCCGCGCCTGGCCCTTCTTCCGCGACCGGCGGGTGGACCTTTACGGCGACCTGCTCAAGCGGTACCGGGACTGACGCCCGTCACCACCGCCGCCGGTCCCAACCCTTCCTTGCGCGCCGGCCAAACGTCTTCGGGACCGGCTCCAGCAGCGTCAGGTCGAGCTGCTGGGCCATCGGGTCAACCTTGTCTATACGGACCTTCACCCTGTCGCCCAGTTTATAGACGAAGCCGCTGTTCCGGCCCACCAGGCGCACGCCCGTATCGTCCAGGTCGTACCGGTCGGAGCGCATGCGCACCTTCGGGATCAAGCCCTGGACGGGGTGCGGGTCCAGCTCCACGAAAATGCCCCAGTCGTGGACGCTGCAAATGTAGCCGTCGAACTCGTCGCCCTCATGACGTTTCATATACTCGAGCGACTTGATCGCCGTGGCTTCCCATTCCGCCTCCTGTGCGCGGCGCTCGCGGGAGCTGGTGTGCTCCCCGAGGGCGTCCAGGTCGTTGTCGTCCTCCGGATAGACAAGGGCCCTGCCCGCCTCCAACGCCTTGATCTGCCGGTGCGCGACGATGTCCGGATAGCGGCGGATGGGCGACGTAAAGTGGCAGTAACATTCCGAGGCGAGACCGAAGTGCCCTGCGTTTTCAGGATTGTACTCCGCGCGCTTGAGCGAGCGCAGCACCAGCCGGCGGATGATATGCCCGGCGGGATGGCGGTGCGCAGCGTCGAGCGCCTTCTGCAATGCTTTCGGAGTAATGCCACCCTCTCCCGAACGAAGCTTGATACCGAATACCTTCAGCGCGGGCAGCAGCCGCTCCAGCCGCTCCTCGTCCGCGACTTCGTGAATGCGATAGAGCAGCGGCGCATTCTTCTCCTCCAGGTAGCTTGCGACCGCTTCGTTCGCCGCGAGCATGCATTCCTCGACGAGCTGATGCGCCTCGAAGCGCTCGGCAAAAACAAGATCGGAGACGGCGCCATGCTCGTCGAAAAGCACTTCCACTTCCGGTATATCGAGATCGAGTGCCCCGCGGGCAAAGCGCGCCTTGCGCAGCACACCCGCAAGCTCGCGGAGGTCCTTCGCGATCGGGGCGGCCTTGCGGAGTGCTTCGCGGCCCGGCTTCTTTCCAACAAAAAGGCCCTGAATTTCCTCATAGGCGGCGCGGCAGTCGCTGTATATCACGGAGGAATGAAAGGACGAGCGAAGACGTTTTCCCTCCGGCCCTATTTCGATAATGGCAGTGACCGCGAGCCGGTCCTCGTCCGGAACGAGCGAACAGAGGTTGTTGCTCAGCCTTTCGGGCAGCATCGGCACCACCCGGTCCACGGGATAGGTGCTGGTGGAGCGCTCCTGCGCCTCGGTGTCGAGGGCCATCCCGGGGCGGACGAAATGTGCCACGTCCGCAATGTGTACGTATAGACGCCATCCGCCCCCTTCCAGCGGCTCGATGGAGAGTCCGTCGTCGTAGTCCTTGGCGGTCTTCGGGTCGATGGTGAGTGTGGGCAGCTTGCGGAAGTCCTTCCGGCCCTTGAGGTCCTTCCTCCAGTTGAAATCGAGAGCCTCCGCCTCCTGCTCGACGGACGCGGGGAACTCCTCCTCGATGCCCATGTCGCGCAGGACGAGCAGCACGTCTATACCGCGATCCTCGTCGCTGCCGATGCGGCGGACGACCTTGCCGCGGAGCGGTTCGGGCGGGCGGGTGAATTCGGTAATCTCCGTCTCCACCCATTCGAAGTCGGAGATGCCGAGGGCCTTGTCCGGCAGGGAAACGTATATACGCCTGTCGAGTTTGGTGCTCCGGGGATGGACTTCGCCCCCGCGCTTGCCCGTGCGTTGATACCAGCCGACGATGCGGCTGTGGGCGCGCTCGAGCACCGTGACGATCCGGCCCGAGGAGCCCTCGCGGCTCTTGCGGAGCACCATTGCGCGGACGATGTCGCCGTCGAGGGCATCGCCCATCTCGCGCATGGGAATGTGCAGGTCCCCGGCGAAAGGCGGGTCGCCGGGGATTCCGCTCCAGTCGGGTTTGACGAACCCGAACCCCCGGGACGCCACCTGGAGGCGCCCCACGACTTCCGGCGTCTTGCCATCCGGCAACGTATAGTTCGTCCCGCGCAGGCGCAGTAGCTTCCCCTCCTGTGCCATGGAGCGGAGCAGTTGGCGCAGCTCGCGCCGCTCGGTGCCCTTCAGCCGGAAGGTGCGCGCAAGCTGTGAGGCGCTGACGGGGCCGCGTGCGCGGCGGAACTCCTCGAGTATCGCGTTTTCATCGTACAAGGGTTTCCAACCTCAGGGGTGGGGGTGGTGGCTGCACTTCGTCGCGCAGGGCAGGCGGTTCGAATTCGAACTCCCGGACCGCGCGGAAGCCGCCGTCCTCCGTCTCCTCCACCGGCATCCAGCAGATGACGCCGCGGCCACTCTGCCACCGGAGATGGAACAGCCAGAGCTGACCGTCCCACTCCAGGAGTTGACCCTTTTCCAGCTCCTCCGGGAAGTCCACAGCCACCGGCTCCCATCCGCGCAGGGGGTCTTCGCTTGCGTATAGACGAACTTCCGGCCCGGCAAGCAGGTAATGCATGCCGCCGGCGTTCGTATAGCTGGTGAGCCAGGTGGAGGTCTCCGGCAGGTCCGGAAGCGGCATCGTGCCAATGTCCACCCACCGCGTGGCCACGGGGCTAGTGAGCAGGCGCACCTGCGGAGCGCCGCCGGTGTGTTGCTCCAGTCCGGCCAGCAGCATTCCGTCGGCGTGCTCGAAGAAGGCGTTTCCGCGCCAGGTGGGCGGCGGGGTGAACTGTCCGCCCTCTCCTTCCTCCTCCGAACTGCCGGCCGGATTTCCCGCGCCGTTGGGAGGATGCCAGAAGGGATTCCGCGCGCTGGGCGAAAGGCGCCAGGAATTGCGGGCACTGGCAAGGGAAAGGCCTTCCTCGCCGCCAGCACCGATCGTGGTGAAGAACCCGTAGCGGTAGGGCGCCGCAGTGCCGGTGGAGAAGGCCGTCACGCCCCCGCCGAGCCACGGCGTGTCGCGCCGCGTGCGCAGCAGCGGCTCCTCCAGCACCCAACTCTCGCCGTTGCCCGCGGCGAGCCAGACGCTTTCCACCGGAACGGCCGTTCCGGCGCGGGAGAGTCCCTCCTCACCCGCGGCGACATACAGGATCAACTCCCCGCCCGAAGCGGCGGCGGCGAAATCCTCGATGCTGCGCGAAGGAAGCTCGTAGGCGGGCAGGGCCGTTTCGTCTATATGGATAGACGACTCGGCCAGTGGCTGCCATTCGCCCTCCACGTCCCGGTGAAAAGTGTGAAGCTCCACCTTTCCGCCGGGCTCCTCCGGCATGGCGCGGGAGATCACCGCTCTCGAAAAAAGCCGGTCGATTCCCTCCACCTCGAACGGGAGCGAGAACGGCTGCTCCTCGACCGTGCCGTCCGGCAGGTGGAACTCGGCGCGCAGTTCGCGCGGCTGGAGATCGATGCTCAGCCGTTCAGGAACCACGATTTCGAACTCCAGCCCGCCGCCGGGTCCCGGCAGCACGGAAACGGGGCGGAGCGGTTCCGCGGTGAAGGCGTGCAGGCGCTGGCGCGGCGAAAGGTTCTCCAACGGGATGAAACTCACGTCCGACAGCGTGACCGCGACGCCCTCCTCCGGCGACCGCACGGCGAACCGCAGGCCGGTCAACTGATCAGATTTATAGACAGTCCAGTGGACGGTCTCCCCCCCCTCCGAACCGTCAAGCGCACGCCGGTCCGCAACAAAGGGGACCTCCTCGTTATAGACAAGCTGCAACTCTATTTCGGCCGGGGACCCACTCCGGGCCGTTACGGCCAGCGCGACCGTCTCCGGGTACTCGCCATACGCACGCAGTTGTTTATGGAGCGCCGGAGGGGAGAGGATGCGCCGGTGCTCCGGCTCAGCGGCGATGCGGTGGCCGTCGTAGGTCCGCTCGGCGAGTTCCGGCCGCAGAATTTCGGTGAGGAAGAGCCCGGGCGATTGCGGCCGGGCGGATGAGTCCGCTTCGGCTGATTCCTCCGCCGGGGCGGAAGCGGGGCCTGCGGCGAGGAGTGTACAAACAAGGACGGCGAAACTGCGGATCATGGAGTGGTGTTGCTTTCGGGGATTTCCGCGAACCATATCTCCGCGCCGTTGCCTGCGGGCACGGAGAGGAACGCGTTGCGGCGTGTCCACCGTAGAAAGTCCAGCAGGACGGTCAAGCCGGGTTCGTCCAGCCCGGCGAACCGGTGGGGGGGATAGGCCACGAGCGCCGCCATGATGGTTTCCTCCCGCAGTTGGGCGTTGACGCCGATGCGCCCCCGCAGGTCCCCGCGCAGGGGCACCTCCTCCGCCGCGTAGAAATCAAGCAGCCGGCCCCACTCCGATTCGTTGACGAACACGCGGCCGATGCCCTCCTCGCGCAGACGGCGGGCGAAGGCACCGGCGTCCTCCGACTCACGCAGCCATTCCGCCCAGGGCGGGCGGTCCCACACCGTGTTCGAGACGACCGGCCCGGTGAAGAGCGACGGCCGCGCCTCGAAAAAGAGGACCACACCGCCCTCTCCCACCTGCCGGGTGGCGCGAACCACGTCCATGTACCCGCGCCCCACGTAGGCGTCCACGGCCCGTTCCCGCAGATGGCTCCGGTGCTGCGGAAAGAAGTCCCGCGCCAGCAGAAACGGTTGTACAGCATGATAGACAAAGAACAGCCCGGCGAAAGCCACGATCGCCATTGGGGCAAGGCCCATTTTCGGCAACCTGCACATCCCCACGGCCGCCAGCGCAAAGAGCGGCGCGAACGCGGGAAACAGAAACCGCGTGGGGTTGTGCTGCACGCCCAGCCAGGACAGATACCCAAGCACCGGCACAACAAGGAGCGGCAGGGCAATCCTGCGCGGAAGCAGAAACGCTCCGGCGAGTGCCGCCAGCAGGAGCAGGCTGATCTCCGTGCCCGGAATTGTATAGCCAAACCGCCCGGGGCGCGTGACGGCGTCCGTCCAGTACTCCCCCGAGAGCACGCCGCGCGGGCCGTGCACGCCGACGACGAACTCCGCCTGCTCCGCCGACCATGCCCAACCGGGGGCGCCCTCCGCCACCTCGCCCCGGAAGGGGTGCAAGGGGTGCCCCCCCGCCGCGGTGGTACGCGCCAGCCACGGGCCGAACGCCAGCACTCCCCCCAGCACGAACAAGGCAAGCAGCACCGCCCCCTGCCTGCCCGGCCGCGGCAGTAAAAACCAGCACGCCGCCGCCACGCCGAGCGGCACGGAGAAGACGCCGATGGCGCTCAGCTTGAGCGCCCCGAGGCTCGCGGCCGTCAGCCCCGCCAGAAACGCCGCAGCACACGAGCGGGCCGGACCCGCCGCCACCAGCAGCAGTTCCACCGAAGCCAGCGCCATCACCGCCAGCAGTACATCCGCCATCGCCATGCGGAACGCGTCCAGCAGCAACGGGTGCAGCACGAAGGCCGCGGCCGCCACCATCGGAGCCACGCGCCTCCCGCCCAGCCGGCGCGTAATGCGCCAGGCGCTCGTCATGCCGCACAGCAGCGCCAGGCCAAACAGCGCATGCCGGCCAAGCCCGAAGCGCTCCTCCATCGGCCCGGGGACCAGAGGGGCTTCGAGAATCGGGGCACCAAGTGGCAGGCGGGAGTAGAACGTCTCCGGCGCCAGCAGCAGCCTGCGCCCACCGTCCGGGCCGCCGAACTCCAGCGCCAGCGGGAGGTGGTAGCTCAGCAGATCGTAGTTCGCCGGTGGAATCCCCGAGTGATACCACAGCACCCACCCGGTGGCCAGAACCAGCACGGCGATGGGCAGCGCCTCGCGCGCCGGGATGGACTGACCGGTCAGGCGCCGGCGGATGCGTTCCCGAACGGGTCCGCGCAGTGACAGCGCCACGAGCCCCACCGGCCCCAGCCACAGCACCGCCTCCAGCAGCCACCTGCCCAGACCCACCAGCGCCGAGGCCAGCCCGAGCAGCACCGCCACAGAACACCCCACCGCCAACCATACGCCGGGCGACAGCCGCCGGTCCGACAAAGCAAAACAAACCAGCGCGCCAAGCGTGAGATAGAGCAGCGGGTAAAGGAGCACGCGGAGGAGTCCCCAAAGGCGTCAAGCTGACCGGCTTTTCCCACCGCCGCACCCCCCGGAGCAAGAGCCATCCCCCGGGAGCGGCCTTGACCGGCGGCGGCGGCACCGGCTCACTGGGGGCGAGGTGCCTGCTCCGGGCGCCCGATTCTTCCCACTGCGCCGGGTCATGAAGCTCCCCTCCGATCCGTACATCGAACTCGCCACCGGCATCAGGATGGTCCCCGCCGCGCACGGGGTGCTCTCCTTCGCAAACGAGGTGCGCCGGGCGGTACGGACGGCCGAGCCGACGGTCCTTGCAGTGGAACTCCCCCATGCGCTCCAGCCACAGGTGGAGGAGCTGACCGCGGCCCTGCCGGAAATCCGCCTGCTCGTCTATAAGACTCCCGGCTCCCCGGCGCTCATGATCCCCGGCGATCCGTGCGACGCGCTCATCGAGGCGGTCCGCCTCGCCCGCGAGCACAACATCCGGCTCGAGCTGGTGGACACGCTCCGCGGCGGCAGCGAGGAGGGGTACGTGCCCATGCCGGACGGCGCGGCGGTGGAGCGTCTTGGCGCGCGGGCTTTCGCCGAGCAATTCCTCCGCACCGCTGCGCCCCGGCCCGTCACGGACCGTGACCGCGCGATGGCAGCACGGCTGCACCGGCTCGCCGCCGCGGGAGAGAACGTGCTCTTCGTGGGCGGAATGGGGCACGCGGACCCGCTGGCACAGCTTCTGGCCGCGCCACCGGCACCGCTTGCGCACCATGACGGGGAGGAGGACGCCACCGGCCTCACGGTGCGGATCGAGCCTGTGGAGGAACAGCAGCTCGACCTTCTCCTGCAGGAAATCCCGTGGGTGGCGTATCTATACGACAATTTCCGGGGGGCGCACGGGCCGGAGGACGTGTTCCCCCGCGAGAAGGCCCTGCGTGCGGTCCTGCGGAAGGCAGCCGGGTATTACCGGGAGTTCATTGACGAGGAGGTGAGCCTCACGGAGTGGCGCGCGCTCGGGCAGTTCCTCCGGAACCTCTCCGCGGTACGCGGCCGCTTGCGGCCCGGGATTTATGAACTGCTGACCGGCGCCAAGTCCTGCGTGGACGGGGATTTCGGCGCATTCGTGTACGAGGCTGCCTGCGCCTATCCGCCCAACCAGGCAGATGGCTTTCCGCTCCGGCGCAGCGGGAGGTACCGCCGCAGCATGTCCGTCTATACAGACCTCGGCGAGGGAAAGGAGCGTCTCTCCCCCGCCTACCCCGGCCCGGAGAAGGCCGAGTTCGTCATCAACTTCCGCCGGCGCACACCCACCCTCGAGGAGCGGCTGAGCTGGCAGGAGGGGTTCGCCCAGGAGCTGTGGGCCGGCCTTGGCATCTGCTCCTGGCCACCGGAGGACGAGTTCATCGAAAAGTTCTTCCGGCTCATCCGCGAGCGCGCCGAACGGCAGCTCACCGAGGAGCACCACGCCGTGGAGGAGTTCGCCACCGGCCTGCTCGACGGGGTGGACGCGCGGGAGACCGCCCGGCGCTGGCACGAGGGCAAGCTCTACGTCCGCCGCGAGCGCAAGCCGCCGGGGCACGTTGGGCCCGTCGTGCTGCTCTGGCGCGACCTGTCCCTCTCCCAACTCCGGCTCTGGCGGAGCTGTCTATACGCGGAGAACAACAACGAGTCCGACATCGCCGTGTTCGCGCAGCCGCTCGGCGATCACATGGCCGGGCCCGGCATCACCCGCTCGGAATACTACGGCATCCTCTCCGTCTATCCGGCCATCGGCATTCCGGATATCTGGGCCATGCCCCCGCGCGGCAACTGGCAGACGCACGGGCAGGTCCTCCTCGCCGCGGCGATCCTCCTGACGGAGGAACGCTACGTCGCCTACGCCGCGCCGAAGCCCCCCGATCCATATATACGCGATTACGCCCGGGCCCACGGCAAGGCCATCGTCTATCTGCCGCTCGGGTCGTTCTCCAAGGCGCAGCTCAAGAAGGCGCGCCGTTTTCACATCCTCTCCAGCAAGTCCGCCCGCAACTGGGCCGGCGACTATATTCCCTGAGGGCATTCCCTGCGCATGGCGGACAACAAGGACCGGAAGATATACGAGGTCTCGGAAATCACCGGCCTCATCCGCGGGCACCTGGAGGACCGCTTCGGCGACGTGACCGTCACGGGCGAGATCGGCAATTGGAAGGCCGCGCCGTCCGGCCATGCATACTTCTCCCTGAAGGACGAGAACGCCCTCCTCCAGTCCGTCATGTGGCGCAGCGCCTTCTCCCGCGTGCGCTTCCGTCCGGCCGAGGGTATGAAGGTCGTCTGCCGCGGCCGTATATCCGTTTTCGAGCCGCGCGGGCAGTATCAGCTCATCGTGGATTCGATGCAGGAGGCGGGCGAGGGGGACCTCTGGCGGCAGTTCGAGGAACTGAAACAGAAATTCGAGAATGAGGGCCTTTTCGACCCGGCCCGCAAACGTCCCCTCCCTGAATATCCCCGCACCGTCGGCGTGGTGACCTCCCCCACCGGTGCGGTGATCCGTGACATCGTGAACGTGCTGGGGCGGCGGGCGCCGTCGGTGCGGATTCTGCTCCATCCCGCGCGCGTGCAGGGCACCGGGTCCGCGGAGGAAATCGCCCGCGCGGTGGAGCGGCTCGGCCGGAGCGGGCACATAGACGTGCTGATCGTGGGGCGCGGCGGCGGATCGCTGGAGGACCTGTGGGAGTTCAACAGCGAGCGCCTTGCCCGCGCCATTGCCGCCTGCCCCGTGCCAGTCGTTTCCGCCGTGGGGCACGAGACGGACTTCACGATCTGCGATTTCGTGGCGGACCTGCGCGCGCCGACCCCCTCCGCCGCGGCGGAGATCGTCAGCATGCGCTACGCGGACCTGCTGGACCGTCTATACGAACTGACGGAACGCTCCCGCCGCGCGCTCCAGAACGTTCACCGCGACCGCCGGCGCCACCTCGAAGGCCTGCTCGCCAGCCATGCCCTCCGCCAGCCGGAGCTGCTCCTGCGCGACAGCCAGCAGCGCGTGGACCTGGCGCTCGAGCGCATGAGCGGGCACCTCTCCCTCCGGCTCGAACGCGCCCAGGCCGGCGTGCGGCGCCTGCTCGGCTCCATCGAAGGCCACAATCCTGAGCTGATACTGAAGAAGGGCTACGCCATCGTCCGCCGCGCGCGCGACGGCAAGGTGCTCGTCAGCGTGAAGGCGCTGAAAAAGAACCTGCCGGTGGACATGGAACTGCACGACGGCACCCGCCGCGCCGTGGTCACCGACGACAACTCCCGCGATCTGTTCGAGTAACGCCGGGATATCAGCCGCCGGAACGGTCGAGGCTCTTGAGGTCCTCGGGCAGCGGGTCCTCGAAAGTGAGCCGCTTGCGCGTGCGTGGATGAACAAACGACAGCCTGGTGGCGTGAAGTGCGACGCGGCGCACGCGCGGCGGCTTGGCGGACGGCGCGCCGGCCTCCCTGACCCTCAACGCCTCCGCGAAGGGGCTCGTTTTCGGCTGCGGCGGCATCTTCTCTTTGTCTATACGCTCGAACACGTTCGCCGTAAGCTTCCCGTACACCTGTTCGCCCAGCACCGGATGGCCCGCTTCGGCGCAGTGGATGCGAATCTGATGCGTCCGCCCCGTGTCCAGGGTGACCTTGAGCAGCGTATAGCCACGGAACTCCCGCACCACTTCCCAGCGGGTGGAGGCGTACTGCGTACCGCGGGGCCCATCCGCTCCGGAGCCGCCCACCGCCACCGAACAGCGCAGGCCCTGCCGGTTGCGCGCCATGAAGCTCTCCCAGCGCCCCTTCTTCTGCGGCAGATGGCCGCTCACAAATGCGAAGTACTCGCGTGTCATGCGGCGCGGCGGCCGGAGCTGCTTTTGCAGCGTGCGCCCCGCGTCCGCCTCCTTCGCGAGCACAATCAGCCCGCTCGTTTCCAGGTCGAGCCGCTGCACCAGCACCGGATTCGGCGATTTCCCTCCGCGGGCGCGCCAGTAGTGCTTGAGCAGTTCCACCAGCGGCGCCGTCCGTGCGCGCGGGCTGCCCGGCTCATCCCCGCGTACAGGCTGCACGGGCGTGAACGGCCGTTTCGACACGACGACAAGCTGCTCATCGTCGTGAAGTACCTGCAGCCGGTCATGCAGGCGCGGCCGGCGTGGCTTGCCCGGCCCGTGGATGCCGTGGCGCAGGTCCACCGAGAGGTTCTCCCCCTCCGGCACCTCCACATCCGCGTCGTCGAGCACCGTTCCGCTGGCGAGCCGCACCAGCCCGTTCGTCACGGCCAGCAACGCCCCGCGCGAGCCGAGGTCTGGCAGCTCGCGCCGGAGCACTTCCTTCAGTCGGCTCCCTTTCCAGGCATCGGACCAGCACAGTTCGTGAATTTTCTGGGGAAGCGCGGAAGGCGGCATGCGTCTATACGCCGCCACCCTGCAGGCCGCGGGCGATCCAGCCGCCAGCGAGCACCCGGTCCCGGTCGTCGTAGAAGACCGCTGCCTGCCCGGGCGCGACGGCCGCCTGCGGCTCGTCAAATCGTGCGAACACCCGCCCGGCGTCCTCCGGATGCGGCTCCAGCACGGCCGGCGCCGGCTCGTGACGGTGGCGGATGCGCACGCGCGCCCGCCGCGGGCCCTCCAGCCCCGGCAGGCCCATCCAGTTGATTTCCTTCGCCTCGAGCCCGTCGAAGAGCACCGCCTCGCGCGGGCCGACCACGACCGTGTCCGTCTCCGCGTCCAGCGCCACCACGTACAGGGGCTCCCCCGCCGCCAGCCCAAGGCCCCGCCGCTGGCCAACCGTATAGAAAGGTATCCCCTTGTGCGGACCGAGGTCCCGCCCGTCTATATGCACGAAACGCCCTTCGGACACCGTGCGGCCCTCCTTCTCGAAGCGCTTGCGGAGGAAGGCGCGGTAGTCGTTCGAGGGGATGAAGCAGATTTCCTGCGACTCGGGCTTGTCGGCGGTCGGGATGCCGGTGGTGCGGGCACGCTCGCGCACCTCGGGCTTGGTCAGCTCCCCGAGTGGAAAAGTCAGCACCTCAAGCTGCCACTGCTCCAGCCCGAAGAGGTAATAAGTCTGGTCCTTGCCGGTGTCCTTGGCCACGGCCAGCGTCCACCGCCCCGTGTCGGGATGCCGCACCTTGCGGGCGTAGTGCCCCGTGGCCACCTGTGAGCACCCCCAAAGCTCGGCCTTCTCCAGCAGCAGGCCCAGCTTCACGTGGCTGTTGCAGAGCACGCACGGGTTGGGCGTTTCGCCGCGCAGATAGGCCTGCACGAAGGGGTCCACCACGTCGCGCCGGAAGTCCGGCTCCACGTCCAGCACATAGAAGGGGAAGCCGGTGCGCTGGGCGCAGGCGCGCGCGTCCTTCGCATCGTGCGGCGAGCAGCAGGTCTTGATCTGGCGGCCCATGGCTTCTTCCTGAGGGCTCAGCCGGTGGGTGCGCATATTCACGCCCACGAG
>SLMS01000079.1 GCA_007133495.1 Candidatus Sumerlaeota bacterium
CCCCTGGCGGCGCTCTACCTGTTCACCTTCGACCCGGGCTGGATACCTCCCCGCCGCACCCGCCGGCCCGTCCAAGTACTCTACGACGGCGAATGCCGCATCTGTCAGGGCTGGACCCGGTTTCTCGTGGCCGAGGACCTGCGCCATGTCTTCCGCTTCGCCCCGCTCCAGGGCCCGACCGCAAACCGGCTCCTCACCGACCGCATCCGGGAGCGCTACCCCGAAAGCGTCCTCGTCCGCCTGGCCTCCGGCGAGGTGATGGCCTACTCCCGCGGCGCTCTGTACGTTTTGGACTGTCTCGGCGGCATCTGGCGTGTCCTTGCCATTCTGGCCCGCCTCTTTCCCCTTGCATTCAGGGACCGGTGCTATTCCTTTGCCGCCGCCATGCGGCAGCGCTTTACGAGCCCGGCCGATACCGCCTGTCCCGTGCTCCCTCGCCGCCTGGCCTCACGGTTCGACCCTTGACCTTCCGCCTTACCGGGGAAACCCGGAAAAACACCGAAAAAATCCCCCATGAAGTATTGACACGCAGGCGTGAGTCTTCGCCAAACTCCTCCGTTGGGCAGGCACCTCGAAACGCCGCCCCCCGGGAGCGATGCGGCACGAATGGGATAGCAACGCCGCATTTCAGACAGTCCGAGCCCTTTTCCTCCGTGGCGTGGAGTACTCGCCGCCCGAAGGCGCACAGCCCACCGGCCGGCTGCCCCCGGAAAGGAGGCATCTGAGCCATGCCTCCTGCCGTCCCGGCCAGCGACGCGACCGAACGCCTTCTCTTTTTCGTTACCCGTCAGCTCGACTTTCTGTTCGTCCTCGAAGGGCTGACAGCGCTCCTCCTCGCCCTCGGGGCCATCGCCCTCGCGCCCTACTCCCGGCAAGCCATTGCCTACCGCCTTCTCGCCCTTGCCGGCGTGCTCGGAGCCTTCCCGGGCTGGCTTGCCGCCTCCTATTTCAGCTCCCCGCACCTTTACTGGATACCCTGGCTGGTGCTGCTCTTCCTTGGCGCTGCCGGTTTGGTCCTGCTTGCCATCATCCGCACCATTCTGCCGGAGACGCTCCCGGGCAAACGATGGATCGGCCTGGTCCTGGTCGGCCCGGCGATCCTGTTCCCCTTCGGCCTGCACGCGGCGGAGTTCGGGCTTCGCCTCTTCCTGATCTTCCTCCCGATGGTCCTTGCCGCGGCCTATTTCTTCCGCCGTGCCCGGCAGAGTCCGGAACTCCACCCGCGGTGGGACCGGGCGGTGGGCATCCTGCTGCTGGCCGGAGCGCCGCCGTTCCTCGTCCCGGGGACGCTGCTCCTCGTCCCGCCACCGGCGGTGGACGGCTCTGCCGGTCTCTTCCTCCTTGTGACAGGGGCGGTCATTGGCCGGTCGATTGTCTTTGCGCTTATCTGGGGCGCCGCCTGGGTCCGCCTCAGAGAGTGCGAGAAGGCAGGTCAACAGCGCAGGAACCTTCCGGGCCGCGAACTCGCCTGGCTCCCGGGCCTTCTTATCGCCACAATCGCCGCCGGATGGCTGATCACTGAAGCCGCCGGACAACGTGGCAGCACCTATGAAAGGGACACCTATCTGCGCGGCGCCCGGATCGCCGCCGCCGCCGTCCCCGCCGATCTGCTTCCCTACCCCCCACCTGAGGACAGTCTGGCGCCGGATGCCCATGCCGGGATCGCCACGTTCCTTCAGCAGATCCAGCCCGCACACGACGTCCCCTGGGTCGGCCTGATCGCCATTCGGGAGCAGGGGGCGAGTGCCCTCGTCTGTACGTTCTGCGCCCCCGCTGGCCCCGCGAAACCCGACTGGCCCGGGGAGCAAGGGGGTCACCCGGGTGACGATCTGCTGCCCGTCATGTTTGCGGAGGCCGGGGCGGACGCCTTCACGACCCTCCCCTTCCGCCGTAACGGAGAGTTCCGCATCGCTGTGTTCGCTCCAATCCATCATCCCTCACCCGAGGCAGCACCGGTTTACGCAATTGCCGCCGAAATACCCGTCGAGCGCTGGGCCCTGCTGGGCTTTGGCCACCGTGCTCCCTTCCTCGCCCTGCTCGTCGTCCTGTGCATCGTCCAGGTTGGGCTGGTCATCGCCTTCGTGCGCACCCGCCGGCAGGCGCTTCACCGCATTCTGGCCGAGAGCCGCTTCCGCGCCATCGCCGACACCGCCCCCGTCCTGATCATCAGCACCGATGCCGACGGCTCCTGCGACTACGTCAACCCCCACCGCGCCCGCCTCACGGGCCGTGGCATAGACAAGGAACGCGGTAACGGTTGGCAGGAGGCCATCCACCCCGAGGACCTGGATGCCGCCCGCTCCCGGTTCCAAGCCGCCTTGTCCCACCCCCACGGTTTCCTGTCCGAGTTCCGCCTGCAGCGGGCCGATGGGGGCTACGCTTGGATCGTCGCCGAGACCGCCCCGATCTTCGACGGCAAAGGCCGCATCGAAGGATTCGTCAGTACCGGTATAGACATCACCGAGCGGCGCCTCGCCGAGCAGTCCCTGCGCGAGACCAACGACGAGTTGACGGCGCTCTTCCAGGCCCTGCCCGATCTTGTCCTTGTGCAGAACGAGGCGGGAGACGTGCTCGAAGTCCATTGGCCCAAGGGGACCGAGCCCCACTTCCCCGACTGGTTGCTCGACCCCGCCAAGCGCGGCCTCCCCGCCGGCGCCTCGCCCCAGCGCCAGCTCCTTGAAGACGCCCGCCGCGAGGCCATCGCGACCCGCCAACTCCAGCGCGTGGAGTTCTCCCAGTCCATCCCTGCCAGCAGCGGCGAGCCGGGCCGGCGGCTCTACTTCGAGGCACGCACCGCACCCTGCGGAGCCGGCCGCGTCCTGACCGTGCTGCGGGACATCACCAGCCAGAAGACCGCCCAGACACGGCTGGAAGCCTCCAACGAGGTCCTCCTTGGCGTCGCCCGCATGGTCACCCTCCTGCTCTCCGAGGAAGACCAGGAGAAGGCCCTCCCTGCAGCCCTGAAAATGCTCGGCAACCTCGCCGAGGCGGATCGCTGCTATCTATACGAAGTCGTCCCCGAGTCCGCGACGACCGGAAAGCGCTATCAGCTCCAAACGGAATGGCCGCAGGAAGACCCGCACACCGCCGGCAAGACTCTCACGCTCAGCCGCGCCGAAATCCGCGAGGCGCAGTTCACCCACTGGGCACCCATGCTCAAGGAAGGCAAGTCCGTCGAGGGCCGTAGCGGCGACTTCCCCGCCGAGGTCGAAACGCTCCTGCGCGCCCAGCGCGTCCGCGAAATCATCGTCGTCCCCATCCACGCCGAGGACCGCTGGTGGGGCCTCATGGGCCTTGAGTTCCGGAGTTCCGCCTCCCGCCGGCAGAAGGACAACCGCCAGCTTGTGGACTTCGCCACCAAGGCCATCGCCGCCTCCGTCGGACGCGAAGCCTCCCGCAAGCGTGAACGCCTCGCCCAGGAACGCATCCAGCAGGCAAACCAGCGCCTTCAGTACAGCATTGCCCGTGTTCAGCAACTCGCCGAGCAGGCCAGCGCCGCTTCCCGCGCAAAGAGCGAATTCCTCGCGAACATGAGTCACGAGGTACGCACCCCCCTGAACGGCATCCTCGGCATGGTGCAGCTCCTGGCGGACACCACGCTCGATCCCGAACAGGAGGAGTACGCCCAGAGCATCCTCCAGAATGGCGAAAACCTCCTCCGCATCATCGATGGAATCCTCGACTTCGCCAAGGTCGAGGCAGGCAGGATAGACATCAGCCGCGAGCAACTCGACCTGCGTGAACTCCTCGACGGAACGAACGAGCTGCTCGCACTGCAGGCCGAGCAGAAGGGTATCGAGTACTACTCCCTCGTCGACCCCGCCGCTCCCCATCATATCCTCGGAGACGGGCTGCGCATCCGCCAGATACTCACCAACCTCATCGCCAACGCCATCAAGTTCACCACCCAGGGCCACGTCCTGATCGAGACAAAGCTCCACTCCGAAAAAGAGAACACCCTGCTCTTCCGCGTGGAGGACACCGGGATCGGCATTCCGGAAGACAAGCGCGAGGAACTCTTCGCGCCATTCACCCAGATGGACAGCTCCAGTACCCGTCTATACGGCGGGACGGGCCTCGGCCTCAGTATCGCCCGCCGGCTGGCAGAACTGATGGGCGGAGCCATCAGCCTGGAGTCCCGAGAGGGCGAAGGCACCACCGTCACCGCCGAAATACCCTTCGAGCCGGCAGACCCGTCGATCCCCAGACAGGAGCCGCTCTGGGGACAGCGCTTCCTTGCCGCCGGCAGTCCGCTTCACCGCGAGGAAATCCGCCGGCTGCTCGAATCGCTTGGCGCCACGGTTTCCGGCGTGGACCCGTGGACAGCCCCTCCGGAAGCAGCCGCCCCCGACGGGCCGCCCGTCAGCGCCATCGTCTGCCAACCCGGCGGCGGACCGGGTGACTGCACCAAGTGTCAGTGCCGCTGGGGAGGGATCCCCATAGTTGCTGTTGTCTCCACCAGCGTTCGCCACCATTGGGAGGATGCCCTCGCCAACCAACCGGACCTGGTCATTACCGCAAGTCCTCTTCGCAGGAAAGCGCTCCTGGCGGCCCTCGAGAGGCTCGCCGGCACGGAAACCCCCGTCGTCCCCCCACCCATCACCAGCGGAACGAACGGCCAAGGAGACCACTCCGCTCCGCACACGGCCCTCGTCGTCGAGGACAACCGGTTCAACCGCATCATCCTAAAGCGCCTCCTCGAACGCCATGGCGTCCAGGTCATGGAGGCTGCGGACGGAGCCGCTGCGCTCGCGATACTCCGCAGCGGCGCGCACAACTTTTCCATGATCCTCGTGGATATACAAATGCCGGGAATGGACGGGTTCGAGCTGCTCGGCGAAATCCGCAAGCTCCCCTCCCGGCAACACAACCCGGACGTCCCCGTCATCGCGGTCACGGCCCATGCCCTGGCCGGGGACCGCCAGAAGTGCCTCCAGGCTGGCATGGACGACTACGTTTCCAAGCCCCTCCACCCCGAGGAAGTCAAGCGTGTGGTCGACCGCTGGGCCGGCCGGGCCACTCCGAAGGACACCAGCGGCGCGGCCGGGTAGCCCTCTCATCTGCGTACAGCAAGATGGACACTTTGCGGCGTGGCCGGGAATGCGCAGGCCCTACCCACTCCGGTAGCCCTGGAGGAACGCTTCCGCCAGCCGGCGCTGCCACGGCACGGCCGCCTCCGCATCCTTTCCGAGAAGGCGCCGCAGCCACCGGCCGGGCGCTCCGCCCGCAGGCGCCTCCGGCAGCTCGAAATCCCCGAGAATCCGCTTCGTCAGCTCCGGATGCAGCGCAAGCAACCGCCTCGCGGCGCGGCCCCGCATCCGTACCTTCTCCACGTATTGCTCCTCCGTGAAGGGATGCACGTGGTAGAGCACCGCGTCATACGCCAGTGCAATCCTCAAGCCTTCCCCGGCCAGCCGGTAGGCCAACTCCGTGTCCTCGAAGGCAGGCTCCGGGAACGATTCGTCGAACCGGGCGCCCGCATCGAACCATTTCCTGTGTATGGACAGGTTCATCGTGTGGAAGTACTCCCACCCCGCGTCCGCTGCATCCGCAATCAGATAGTAGAACGAATCGTGGTGCGCCACCCAGTGCATGAACTCCGAGCGCACGGCCTCCGGCGCCCAGCGCGTGTTCCCCATCACCGCGTGGCCGGGCTGCGCGGCGTGCGCCCGAAGGTGCGCGCCGAGCAGGCCCGGGGGAAACCGCACGTCGTCGTTGAGGAAGAGGATCAGCTCGCGCGTACATTCGTGCAACGCCCGGTTCCGCGCCGCAGCCGGCCCACCCCGTTCAAGATCGAGCCATTTCCACCCCCACCCGGCGGCCGGGCCGAGCACCTCCCGGCAGCGCTCCCCAAGCGCCGCATCACCTCCGTCGCACGCCGTCACGATCTCACCGCGTGCCTCCCCGAGCACACCGCGCAGCGATTCCATGCACTGCGGCAGCAGGTCCGAGCCCGGGCGCGTACAGACAAGAATGGAAATGTCCGGCATAGCGGCCGATTCCGGCTCCGGCATGGGGTGGCTCCACCAAAAAGACCCGGAGAGGATGTCCTCTCCGGGTCCGATTTTCCGCAAACCGCCGCGCGGGCGGCAAGCCTACAGCGGCGGCACGTAGGAACGCACCACCATCGATTCGAGCGTCACCTCCAGGTCCGGATCGTTCCCCATTTCCGGAACGAACAGGTAGTCGAAGGAGAAGTTCACCGGATTGCCCACGATTTCGGGAATCGATTCGAAGAATATCCGGTACGTCTTCTTCTCCCCCGCCGCCGGGACATTGGCGCCCGTGCCGGGGGAGTTCACGTCCAGCACCACCGCCATCTGGTTCGACGAATCGTTCGCCCGCAGGCGGAAGGTGGGAAGCTGGCTGCGCTGCGCCGCCGGCGCGTCCGAGGTGATCGAGAACACCGCCTCGTATAGACGGTTGACCTCCAGATGAACACCCGGGTTCGCCTCCGGCGAGCCCCAGAAGCGGAAGGCGGTCTCGTCCGCGGAGGCAGCCGGGCCCAGCCGCAACCCGTCAGACGTGACCTGCGCCCCGGCCGAAGCCAGCGGCGCCCCGCTCCGCGGCTGCCAGCCGCGGCTGTTGTTCGCGAAGATCGTCAGCGGCTGTTCGAGCCGTTGGCCCGTCAGCGCTCCCCTGTGGAACGCCTGCAGGTGCACTTCCTGCAGGCCGATGCCGACGCCCGCCGCGTCCCACGGATCCACCGACACCATGTCGAAGTAAAGGTGGAACCGGTTCCGCGTGGCCGGGAGCTGGAAGTACTGCCGGTACTCCCGCACCGAACCTGCAGCCGGGGAAATGCCGCCGATCTCACCCGAGGTGATCGACAGAAGGTGCGACTCTTCGAAACGGTGCGAGGAAGCCCGCATCCGGAAGGTCGGCGTGTCGGTGCTGCTCGCGGCATCGGAGTCCACCTGCCAGATGGCCCGATAGATGATCTCCGGCCCCGATCCGCCGGCAATCGCCAGCGGCGGCGTTGCCGGGTCGATGTCCACCGAGCTGGCCAGCAGTTCGGGCGACTTCAGCCACCCGAGGGTGTTGACCGTATCGGGGTTCCGCACCCGGTAGGTGCCGGTTTCCAGTTCGAAGTTGGGTCCGGTGAACCCGCCGGGGAATTCCGGCGTCCAGCCCTGGGCGTCCGGCACGGGGACGGGCTCTTCACCCTCCGTATCCTCGCCAAGGAAATCGAACACGAGCGTGTTGGGGGCTTCGAGCCCCTCGACCACTGCGCCGAAGTTCTCCGCCACGTATATCATCGCTGCCGTGGCGTCTATAAGGCCGTGGCCCGAGACGTCGTCCACTCCCGGTGCCGCCCGATACCCGGTCACGTCGATGGCTGTCTCCACCAACGCGGCGCGCAACTGTGGCGGGGTCACTTCGGGATTGAGCTGGCG
>SLMS01000046.1 GCA_007133495.1 Candidatus Sumerlaeota bacterium
CGGCGATTCGGACACCCTGGAGGTGGGTGACCCGGTGCTGGCGCTGGGTAGCCCCCAGTCCATCTCCCAGTCCGCCACGCTCGGCATCGTGAGCAACACCGAGATGATCACCCCGCCCTCCTTCCGCGACTTCAGACTGCGGCTCGACGGGGAGGACGTTGGCGAACTCGTCCGCTGGATTGGCCACGACGCCGCGATCTTCTCGGGCAACTCCGGTGGCCCGCTCGTCAACATGGAAGGCCGGATCGTCGGTGTGAACGAGATAGGCATGGGCCTTGGCGGTGCCATCCCCGGGAATCTGGCCGAGCGCATCGCGCTCGAACTGATTGACCGCGGCGAGATCCATCGCGCCTACACCGGCATGGTCTTCCAGCCACTCCTCAAGGGCGAGCCGCTCGAGGAGGGCGTCCTCGTCGCCTCCGTGCTGGCAGACTCTCCCGCAAAGGAGGCCGGGGTGGAACCGGGGGATGTGCTCCTGTCGGTGGGGGAGGAACGGCTGGAGGGCCGCTTCGCCGAGGACCTGCCCGGCATCAACAACCTGGTCGCCGAGCTTCCCGTCGGCCAGTCCGTGGAGATGCGCTTTCTGCGGGATGGGGGAAACCGTACTGTCACGATCACGCCCGAACAGCGCCAGCGTGCCCTCATGCCACAGAGCGAACTGCGCGAGTGGGGCATGACGGCGCGGGACCTTTCCGTCTGGACCCAGCTCGATCTTGCCCGCGAGACGCCCGAGGGCATTTATGTCACCTCCACCCGTTCCGGCGGCCCGGTGGCGCAGGCCCGCCCGGAAATTCGCCGCGGCGACGTCATCGTCTCCCTCAACGGCCAGTCGGTCCGGAGCATCGAGGACCTGAAAGCCTTCTCCAGCGAGGCGCTCGAGGGTAAGGGCGAAGGCGAATTCGTCCCTGTTATCGTCACGTTCGAGCGCGAGGGCGAATCGCAGCTCGCCCTCGTGCAGGTGGGGATCGACGACCTGCCTGACCCGGGGCGCGACGTGCGCCGCGGTTGGCTCCCCATGGAAACCCAGGTCTTCACACGGGAAATCGCCGAGACCATGGACATGGAAAACACCCGTGGCGTCCGCGTCACGCGGCTCTACAGCGAACGGCCGGAGGATTACCCCTTCGAGGTTGGCGACATCGTGACCCACATCGATGGGATACTGGTGGACGCGTCCCGGCCGGTTGACGCAGAGGTCTTCGAAACCATGGTCCGGCAGTACCGCGCTGGAACGGAAGCGGAGTTCAGCCTGCTGCGCGGCGGCGAGGAGCACACCGTCACGGCCGAGGTCCGGACCGCTCCACAGCGTGCCCGCGAGATGCGGCGTTACCGCGACCTGGATTTCGAATTCGTCGCCCGTGAAGCCGCTTTCAACGACCGCGAGAAGCCCGTTTTCGCCGGGGTGGACTTCGCCGTGCTGGCCGACGGGGTCACCTCCGGCGGCTGGGCCGACCTGGCGGGCTTGCGCGTCGGCGACGCCATCCTCAGCATTCAGGGAGAGGCGATCAATTCGCTCGACGACGTCGAACGCGTCATGGAGGCAGTCCGGGAGAGTCGGCCCACCACAGTCGTCATCTTCATCCGCCGCGGCTCGCAGAACCTCTTCCTCGAACTGGAGCCCACCTGGTAGGGAGGGGCTTCCACAACATTCGACTGTAACGGAAAGGAACCCAGGAAAAATGCTCACCTCACTCCAAACCAGGTTACTCCTCTGTGTCGTGGCCACCGCCATGTTCGTGCTGTCCGCCCAGCAGACGCGGGCGGACCGCGCCACCATCCGGCAAATGCTGGAGGAAAAGGAGTCCGCCATCATCACCCTTGAAGCAGTGTTCGACGTCACCGTTGCCTTCGGGGGCCGGCAGCAGGAATACGAGCGCCGCTCCGAGGAGGTCGGCATCGTCGTCGATCCCACCGGTCTTGCCATCACTTCGCTCAGTTCCATGGACCCGGGGCAGTTCTACTCCCGGCTCTACGGCGACGACGACAACGACTTCAGCACCCGGCTCAAGGACCTTAAGTACATCCTCCCCGACGGCACGGAAATCCCCGCCGGCATCTCGCTGCGTGACCGCGACTTCGACATCGTGGTGCTTCGGCCGTTGGAGGAACTCGACGAGGAGCTGACCTACATCTCCCTGGACGATTACGCCACGGCGGAGCTGCTGGATGAACTCTATCTCCTCGGCCGCAAGGGCCGGATCGCCCGCCGTGCCATCCAGGCAAAGAGCATAGAAATCGAATCCGTGGTGGAGCGTCCGCGGTTTTTCTATGTCCCCGGCGGATACCACAACGACCAGCACCTTGGGTCCCTCGTGGTCAACAGCGCCGGCAATCCCGTCGGCATGGTAGCCATGTACCTGTTCCCCGGGGGTGCCGCCGCACTCGGGGAGGAGGACGAGCCCGTCATGGCCGTCATCGTGCCGGTCGAGGACATCCTCGACGTGGTCGAGCAGGCCCGGGATATTGAGCCCGAAGCCCCTGCACCCGATCCGGACATGGACATCGAGGAGGACGAGGCCGACGAGGAGGAGGAAGCGGAGCTGCCCCCCGTGCCGGATGCCGAAGCGCTTCCGTTGCCTTGAGCGCCGTGCTCTCGATCCGCGGCCGCCGGAAGCGGCCTCTCATCGGCAACTGCCATTCCATGAAACCCTGAACCCTGGCGCCTGAACTCCACCCCCCGTCTTCCCCCTTGCCGGGGGGGTGGGTGTGACTATAGTCCCGCGCGCCTGCCGGGAGGGACGCCTCCCGGCCCGCCAACCTCCAAGGACAGGCCGTTTACTCCGCTCCATGACTCACTCGCTTCCCGAAGAAATCGCTCGCCGGCGCGCCTTCGCCATCATCTCCCACCCCGACGCGGGAAAGACCACCCTCACCGAGAAGATGCTGCTTTACGGCGGAGCCATTCGGCTGGCCGGAGAAGTCAAGTCCCGCCGCGCCGCACGCACCGCCACGTCCGACTGGATGGCCGTCGAGAAAGAGCGCGGCATTTCCGTCACCACCTCCGTCATGCAGTTTCCCTACCATGGCCTGCAGTACAACCTTCTGGACACGCCCGGCCACCAGGATTTCAGCGAGGACACCTACCGCACGGTCACCGCGGCCGATTCCGCCATCATGCTCATCGACGCGGCCAAAGGCGTCGAGGCGCAGACCGAAAAGCTTTTCCAAGTCTGCCGCCTCCGCGAAATGCCCATCTTCACCTTCATCAACAAGATGGACCGCGAGGGGCGTGATCCGCTCGACCTGATGGAGGAAGTGGAGAAACTTCTCGGCATTCACTGCGTGCCGGTGAACTGGCCCATTGGCCGCGGGTCACAGTTCCGTGGCGTGTACGATCGCCGGCTCGATTGCGTCTTCCTGTTCGAGCGCAGCGCGGACAAGAGCGGCCGCGCTGAAACCGTCCGCATTCCGTGGGCCGACCCGCGCCTGCCCGAGCTGATCGGCGAAAGTGATCTGGAGGAACTGAAGGAGGAACTCGAACTGCTCGACATGGCGGGGGAACGCTTCGACCAGGAGCGCTTCCGCTCGGGCGACATTACGCCGGTGTTCTTCGGTTCCGCGCTGACGAATTACGGCGTGGGGCCCTTCCTGGAAAGCTTCGGCGAGATGGCCCCACTCCCCGTGGGCCGATCGGCGCAAACCGGCCCCGTCGAGCCCTCCCATCAGGGCTTCACCGGCTTCATCTTCAAGATTCAGGCGAACATGGACAAGAACCACCGTGACCGGATTGCCTTCCTGCGCATCGTCAGCGGCCGGTTCGAGCGCGGCATGAACGCCTACCACGTCCGCGCGCGCAGGCGCATGAGGCTCGGCAACGCGATGATGTTCTTCGCCAATGAACGCGAGCAGGTGGACGAGGCATGGGCCGGCGACATCGTCGGTCTATACGATACGGGAAATTTCGCGATCGGCGACACGCTGACGGCGGGGGAGACGTTGCAGTTCGAGGGCATTCCCAGCTTCTGCCCCGAGCTTTTCATGTCCGTCCGCGCGCCCAACCCCATGAAACGCAAGCAGCTCGACAAGGGTCTCCAGCAGCTCAGCGAAGAGGGGGCCATCCAGATACTCTACCGGCCGGACCTCGGGCAGCGCGAGCCGGTCCTGGCCGCTGTTGGTCAGCTCCAATTCGAGATCGTGAAGGAACGGTTGGACGGCGAATACAACTGCGAGGTGCGGTTCGATCCGCTGCCCTTCCGCGCCGCGCGGTGGATCACGGCGAAGGACGGAGCGATCCCCACCGATGTCGAGCGCTTCAACCGCGCCGGCATCAGCGCCGTATATCATGATAGACACGGCCTGCCGATTGTACTTTTCCGGGACGACTGGACGGCGAAGTACGCCGTGCGGAATTACGAGGACACCCTGTTCCTGCAGGCGGCGCCGCGCGTGCCTGTGGGCTGAGCGGCCGGGTCAGTTTCCGGCGGTCTCCACCGCGGCGGCCTCCGGCTCCCCCCGCATGACCTTGCGCGCCTTCTGCAGCGCCGCGCCGATCACCTGGTGCATGTCGTAGTACTTGTATTCGGCGAGCCGTCCGCCGAAGATGATCCTGCCCTCGCGCCGCTGCAGCTCCTGGTAGGCCTTCAGCCGGCGCCGGTCGCCCTCCGAGTTCACCGGATAGTACGGCCGCTCGTTGTCTATACAGGCGTACTCACGGACGATCACCGTCGTGTTGGGCGTGTGTGCCTTTTCCAGGTGCAGGTGCTTGAACTCGTGGATGCGGGTGTGCGGCACCTCCACGTCCGCGTAGTTCATCACGCTGGTGCCCTGGTAGTCCTCGAGCGCAAGCCGTTCGTACTCGAACTTCACCGAGCGCCAGTTGAGCCGTCCCTCGGAGTAGCCAAAGTACCGGTCGATCGGCCCTGTATAGACAACCTGCCTGGCGTGACGGTGCCAGTAGTCGCGATCCTCCAGGAAGTCCACCCCTGTCTCGACGGGGATACCCTCAAGCATCCGCTCGAAAATCGGCGTGTAGCCGCCCACGGGAATGCCCTGGTAGCGGTCGTTGTAATACGAATCGTAGTAGGAGGTGCGGACGGGCAGGCGGGTGATGATCGCGGCGGGAAGCTCCGTGGGATCGCAGCCCCATTGCTTGATCGTATAGCCCTTGATGAACGCCTCGTAGAGGTCGCGGCCGATCAGGCTGATCGCCTTCTCCTCAAGGTTCTGCGGGTTGGCGATGCCTTCGCGCTTGGAGGCGATAAACTCGTCCACCTCGCAAGGCTTGAGGTTCAGGCCGTAGAACTGATTGATCGTGCCGAGGTTGATCGGCATGGCGTAAACACGGTTCTTGTGAGTGGTCAGGACGCGGTGCTGGTAGCGGTTGAACTCGGTGAACCTGTTGACGTAGCGCCAGATGTCCTCGCTGTTGGTGTGGAAGATATGCGTCCCGTAGCGGTGGACGTTGATATTGGTGTCCTCGTAGTTCTCGGAGAAGCAGTTCCCCCCGATATGCTCCCGGCGTTCGAGGACGAGGGCGGACTTGCCATTTTCGCGTGCCTGCTGGGCGAAGACGGCGCCGAAAAGGCCGCTCCCCACGACGATGTAATCGTATTGTCTCATTCGGTTCCGGTGTCCTGGCGATGGTCCGCGCTTTGCGCGCGTGCGTTGGCGGCTTCCGCCTCCCGCGGCCCACCGCCCTCCAGAAAAGAAGGTTGGAGCCTGCGGGTGAGTTCTTCAAGCCGAGTGTTCAGCTCCTCCCCGTTCTCGTCCGGCGGGGGTGGGGGGATTGGGGGGCGGTACTCCAGCGAGATGCGGCCGAACGGCCTGGGGAAGCGTCTGCTGCGCGGCCAGACCTCGAAGGCGCCGTTTATGCGGACAGGGACGATGGGGACCTGGGCGGCACGTGAAAGCCGCACCACGCCCGGCTTGAGGGGGTGTAGTTTGCCGGCGATGCTCCGTCCTCCCTCGGGGAAAACGCAAAGCACTCCGCCGGACTGGAGCACCCGGAGCCCGGCGCTGTAGCCCTGCTTGTCTGCGCCGCGCAAGCTGTCGATTGGGATGGCGCCGCCTGAACGGATAAACCATCCGAAGGCGCGGTTGTGGAAGAGTGGCTTCATGGCGAGGAAACGCACAGGCCTGAAGAGAGGCCAGGCGACGAGCAGCGGGTCGAGGAAGCTGACGTGGTTGGCGGCCAGGAGCACGGGGCCCTGACGCGCGACTCTCTCCCTTCCCTCGGCCCGGAATCTGTACAAACCCCGCAGGATGGGCCACGAGACCACACGGATGCATTCGATGGTAAATCGTGAGTACTGTTTTTCGGGAGGAGTCTGGTCTGCCAATGCGCCGGTTCACACCTTCAGGGATTGGTAAACCTCGTCCAGCGTTTCCGCGCTGCGCATGAGCGCTTTGTGCTCCTCTGGAGAGAGCGGAATTTCGAGTGGCTCCAAGGCGCCGTCGCGCTGAAGCCGGCAGGGCGTGGAGAGGCAAAGGTCGTCGAAGCCGTAGGCCCCCGAAAGTGCGCGCGACACCGTCTGCAGCGTCCCCTGATTGAAGCTGACCGATTCGAAAAGTTTTTCCGTCGCCAGGCCGATGGCGTAGTTGGTTGCCCCCTTGCGCTCGATGATCTCGTAGGCAGCGGTCTTCACCCCTGCGGTGACGTCCCTTTGCACCTCGGCGGTAATTGGCCGTCCTGTCAAATCCCCGTACTCTTCCAGGCTGAAGGGGCCGACGTGCGCGCGGCTCCAGACCAGCACCTCCGAATCACCGTGCTCGCCGATCACGTAGGCGTGGATGTTCCGCGGGTCCACCTTGAGGTGGTGGCTGAGGAGGAACCGGAACCGTCCGGTGTCGAGCGTCGTCCCGGTGCCGAAGACCTGCTCGGGGGAGATGTGCGAAAGGTTGAGCGCCAGGCGGGTCATCACGTCCACGGGGTTCGTGATGATGACGAACAGTCCGCGCGGGTTGGCCTCCGGAAGGCGTGGGAAGAACTCCGCGAAGATGTCCGCGTTGCGCTTGACCAAGTCGATGCGGCTTTCGCCCGTCTTTTGGGCCACTCCGGCGGTGATCACCACCATGTCGCAGGAGGCTGCGGAATCAAGGTCACCAATTTCCATTTTGATCGGCCGGCCCCAAGGGAGGCAGTGCGACAGGTCCATCATCTGTCCCTCGGCGCGCCGCTTGTCTTTGTCAACGAAGAGGAGTTCGCGGACCCTCCCTTCGTGAATCAGTGCGTAGGCGAACGCCGAGCCGACGGCTCCCATGCCGATAATCGCGACGCGCCTGATGCCGCGCCGGCTGTCGATGGTATTGCTGATCTCTTGCACCGGGAACTATCTCCTCCGGGGATTCTCGTCACCCTGTATCGCGATGATGCCTCAGCCTTCCACGGCCTCCCGGAGCGAGACAACGTAATCCCGCACCGCCTGCTCCAC
>SLMS01000057.1 GCA_007133495.1 Candidatus Sumerlaeota bacterium
AAGATGGTAGGTCGGCACTACAAAGGTTTCGGGGGGATGCCACCACTGAAAACAAAGGACTTACGGAAAACATTACCCCGAAAAAAGCCGATTTCCGGGGTGAACGGGTAAAGATGGGTTACCGGGCTTTGCCTCCGGGAGTGCCGCGGCCCCATTCCGGCGAACGCCTTCGACTCTGCCAATTGGGTAACAGTTCCAGGATACGCCCTGGGTGACGCGGCGCGCACTCTTTTGCTTGCCATAATTCCGGGGAAGGCTCCACCTTTTCCTGTGAGGACGATGGTCCTGGAGGATTTCTTCCATGCCGGAGGACGTGCCATTGCTCCCGTTCCTGAAATCGACCCCTCACCCTGTGTCCCAACAGGAGCACCCCACGATGGTGTGCGGAGTGCTGGCCCCGCTGTTCACGCCGGAGCGGCTCGACGGAAAGATTGATTTCGACGGGCTGGAGGCGCTGGCGGATCACCTTTGCCGGAAGAGCTCGGTGAGTTCGCTGCTGTTGCGGACGAACGAAGGGCGGATGTGGAGCTTCAGTCTGGGAGAGATCCGCGACGCGATCCGTTGCGTCCTGGCGGTGGCGAAGGGCCGCAAGCCGGTGCTGGTGGGCGCATGCGGGGCATGGGACGGCGATCCGGGGAACGCGCCGCGCCCGGGGGTGTATTTCCGTCAGTCGGTGGACCTGAGTCAGTACGCGCTGGCGCAGGGGGCGGCGGCGGTCCTGCAGCCTGTGCCGGTGTTCCTGACGCCAGCTTCGGGCGCCACGCCGCAGGAGGCGGTGTTCCGCTTCTTCGAGGACGTCGAGCAGGCGGTCAACGGCCCGATCGTGGTCTATCACCAGGACGGCATCCCGGACGGCTACGCGCTCACGCCCAAGGCGCTCGGGATGCTCTCCCGGCGGGAGCAGTACAAGGGGACAATCTTCTATACGCGGGACGCCGCACTGCTGGGCGAGATCGTGCGCCATTGCGAGCCGGGGTTCGCGGTGATTTCCGGCTACGATTCGGTGTCGGTGCCGGCGTTTTTCTCGGGCGTGGTGTCGAGCGCCGGGGCGCTGGCGGTGCTGGCGCCGGAGGTCATCCGGGGAGCGTGGCAGTCGCTGGAGGAGCCCGACCTGCCGTTTGTCTGGCGGGCGCAGACGGACCTGCTGCGCATCCGGGAGGTGCTCTCCCCGTGGCAGGGCCCGGAGATCGGTTGCGCGCTGCTCGCCCATCAGGGGCTGCACATGGCGGGCCGGCCGCGCGGCGCCTCCCAGGCACCGGAAACCAAGGACGTGGCACGGGCGAACAAAGCGATCTCGGCCCTCAGCGCGGCGTACATGTAGTGGCTGGTGGATCGCATCAGAGGAAGCCATCACATGATGATCCATCCGAAGCGGCCCGGTGGTGATCATTCCGGTGCCAGTACACAGCCGCGAAGTGGCACGCGGTACTGCCCACGCCATCCTGAAGCAGGCGGGCCTCAAGTAGAGGAGATATGGCCATGAGATACGTTGTGCAGGTCGAAATTGGCGAAAAGCCCTCGGAGTGTGCCTACAGCGCCCTGGTGCCCGATCTCCCTGGGTGCTTTACGACGGGTGAGACGCTCGATGAACTCCAGCAAAACCTGAAAGAGGCGGTGGAGGGTTGGCTCGAGGTGGCCCGGGCTCAGGGGTGGGATGTACCCCCTGCACCGACCGGTTTTCTTCTGCAGATCGAAGTCCCTGCCTGACCCCTGCTGCCGGGGTAGGCTCCTGCTGTCGGTGGCGGCTGCACCGCCCGCGCCGGCGACCCTAAACCCAGTCCTCAGGCCCATCCCCCTGGCTATCCCGCTTGCCTCCCGGGGCGAGTGGCTCTGTGGTTTGCCGGAACCGGCCCGTAGATGGGGATCGGAGACCGTTGACTGGCAGGAATTCCGGCATGAAAAAGAATTGCTTTGGGGCGGTGGCGGCTGCGCTTGCCTGGCTGCTGGCGGCGGTGCCCGCGGCAGCGGAGGAAGACCGGGGGTACTATGGCCATCCGGCGATTCACGGCGAAACGATCGTGTTTCACGCCGAAGGCAGCCTCTGGCGGGTGGACGCTGCCGGCGGGCGGGCGGAGCGGCTCACCGGCGGCCGGGGACTGGAGCTGCACCCGCGCTTTTCGCCCGACGGGGAGTGGATCGCCTTCGCCGGGCAGTACGAAGGGAGCATGGACGTTTACGTCATGCCGGCGGAGGGCGGGACCCCGCGCCGCCTGACGCATCATGGGTATGCAGAGCTGCCCACGGCCTGGGCGCCGGACGGGTCGGCTGTCTATTTTCACTCGGCGCGGGAGCATCCGTTTTTCGTTCGGACGACCTTCCGGGTGCCCTTCGACGGCGGCATGGCGGAACAGTTGCCGATCGGGCCGGCGAGCTATCTCGTCATGGCAGAGGACGGGAAGACGGTCGCCTTCAACCGCAATTATGTGCAGCCACGGACGTGGGACCGGTACGGTGGCGGGCTCGCGGACAATATATGGATGGGTGACCTGGAGGCGGGAGAATTCCGGCAGGTGACGACGTATTTCGGCAACGACCTGACACCGATGTTCGCCGCAGGCCGGCTCTTTTTCAAAAGTGAGCGGGACGGATGGATGAACCTGTGGTCGGTGTCGCTGGACGGGGACGACCTGCGGCAGCATACGGCTTTTGACGATTTTGCCATCCGCCGGCCCAGCACCGACGGGGAGCGGATCGTCTTCCAGAAGGGGGCGGATATCTGGCTGTACGACCCCGAGGCGGAGGAGGCAACGCTGGTGGATATCCGGTTCTCCTCGGACCGGCCGGAGCGCCGGCGCCGGCTGGCCGAGCCACGCGATTTCCTGGAATCCTATGCGGTGACGAACGACGGCCGGCGGACCGTGCTGTCTATACGAGGGGACCTGTTCAACATCCCGGTGGAGGCGGGCCGGCCCGTTCCGATCACGGAAACGCCCGGAGTCCGCGAGACGGAGGTGGCTTTCGCGGGGGAGGACAGCGAGTATATCCTCTATCTTTCGGACGAATCCGGGGAGTACGAGCTTTTCCGCACGGACGCGCGGACCGGCACGGAGACGGTGCGGCTCGCCCCCGCGAACGGCGAGGTGGAGGGCTTCCAGCCCTTCTTCAATCTGGAGGTTGATCCGGAGGGCAGGCGCGTTGCCTGGGCGGACCACACGGGCCGGCTTTACTATACGGACATCGAGGAGCCGGACCCCAAGCTCGTGGTTCATGCCCGGGTGGCGGAGCTGCGGGGCTATGACTGGTCGCCGGATGGCCACTATCTGGCCTATTCGTTGCACGGGCCCAACAGGTATAGACGCATTTACATCCACGACACCGGGAGCGGGGAGTCCTTCCCCGTGACGGATGCCTTCCACGACAGTTTCAGCCCGGCATGGGATCCGGAGGGGGACTATCTGTTCTATCTCTCGGCGCGGACGTTCAACCGGCAGGGGGGCGCTTTCGAGTACGAGAACGTCATGGTGGAACCGACGAAGGCGTACGCGGTGCTGCTGCGGGAGGACGTGGAGAATCCGTTCTTCCGGCTTGATCCCTACGAGGAGGACGAAGAGGAGGAAAAAGAAAAAGAGGAAGAGAACAACGACAACGGCAAGGACGAGGAACCGGAGGAAACCAAGCAGGAAATAGAGCAGCAGTACGAACCCGATGGCGTGGACCCGCTGGCCGAAGAGGAGGAGGACAAGCCGGAGCCGCTTCAGATCGACCGCGACGGCATCCTGGACCGGCAGGTGGAATTCCCCATGCCTTCCGGCAACCTCGGGAATCTGCGCGCCGCGAAGGACAAGGTCTTCTATATGCGTTGGGACGGCAACGCCGGCCTGATGAGTTTCTCCTACAAGGAGGACGATCCGGAGCCGAAGGAGTTCGCCTCCGGGATAGATGGCTATACGCTGTCGGCGGACCGCAGCCAGGTGGCGTACCGGCGCGGCTCCACGGTGCGGATTGCGGGGGCAGGCGCCGCACGCGCCACGCCCGATGACAAGGGGCCGGACCTCGGCCGTATCCGCCTGCTTGTCGAACCGGAGGAGGAGTGGCGCCAGATTCACCGCGAGGCGTTCCGGTTCTATCGCGACTACTTTTACGCCGAGAATATGGGTGAGATGGACTGGGAAGCGGTCGCGGAGCGCTATGCTTCGCTGCTCCCCCGGATTGGGACACGGCGGGAGCTGACCGACCTGCTCGGCGGCATGATTTCCGAACTCGGGCATAGCCACACGTATATCTTCGGCGACGGGGACGCCGCCGGGCCACCGCATATTGGTGCTGGGATGCCCGCCATGGATTTCGAGCACGACGAGGAGAGTGGGCTGCTCCGTGTCACGAGGATATACAGGGGCGAGCCGTGGAACCCGCACCTGCAGAGCCCGTGGAACACCCGCCGCAACCGGGAGGTGGAGGAAGGCTGGTTCCTGCTGGCGGTGAACGGGGGGAAAGTTTCCGCGGAGGAGGACATCAACCGGCACTTCTGGGGATACGCGAACGAAGAGGTGCAGCTTACGCTGGCCCCCGAACCGGACCGCGACGCGGGCCGCGATTACCGCGTGCGGCTGCTGGGCGAGGATTGGGCGCTTCGCCGCCACGATTGGGAGGAGGCGAACCGGCGGTACGTCTCCGAACAGTCGGATGGACGGATCGGCTACGTCCACCTGCCCAACATGGGCACCGAGGGGTTGGTGGCCTTCTACCGGCAGTACTACCCACAGCTTGACAGGGAGGCGTTGGTCATCGACGTGCGTTACAACGGCGGCGGGAACGTGAGCCAGCTTCTGATCCGCCGGCTGCGCGAGGAGCTTTACGCCCTGCGCACGCAGCGGCAGTTCGACGAGGTGGGGACGTATCCGTTCCGCGTTTTCGTGGGGCCGATGGCCTGCGTCATGAACCAGAACACCGCCTCGGACGGGGACATTTTCGCCCACAGCTTCCGGCTGTTCGAACTGGGCCCGCTCATCGGCACGCGCACCTGGGGGGGGACGGTGGGCATCCGCAGCCACACACGGTTCGTGGACGGGGGCGGGCTTCGCGTACCGGAGTTCCCCTTCATCGACCTGGAGCTGGGCTACGATATCGAAAACTACGGCATCGACCCGGACGACGGTTTCGAGGTGGACATCACGCCGGAGGACTTCGCCGCGGGACGCGATCCCCAGCTCGACCTGGCGATCGAGTACCTGCTGGCGGAGCTGGAAACCGGCCGGTACGAGATGCCCGAGCTGCCCGAGGAGCTGCCGGACCGGTCGGTTCGGCACTTCCGCGAGCGTAGCGAGGAGTGGCTCGACAGGCCGTGAGGCGCTTCCGGCTTGGCAACCCGGGGGTTGCAGGGGACGCTCACGGGAACAATCGCGGCGGGATGCCGCTGGGGTAACTGTTTGGAACGGACCACGACAACAACTGCGGCAAAGGCCTGGGGCGGGAAGCTCCAATCGGTCCGGGCGCGGGAGGAACGTCCTCCGATCCTGGACGTGGCCGGTTGGCTGGGACTGTTCTTCCGCCGGTTTGCGGAGCTCTGCCTGCTTGCGGCCGTGGTGGCGGTACCGGGGCTGTATCAGCTCAGCCTGACGCCGGAAGCCTTCAACACGGTGCGCGAAGCGATCGGCAACGATCTCTTCTTCATGACGCAGATTCAGCCGTATCTTTCCGGCATGGTGCCGGTGCTGGAGGCAAAGTTCACCGTCTGGTTCGTGCTCGGCATGATGATGATGTCCGGGTACGGAGCCGGGCGCATCTTGGAGGCCCTTTGCGGCCGGGCGGTGTTCCTGCCGGCCCTGCCGGGGGAGGATTCCTCGCGGGCCAAGCGCCACCGGCTGATTCCGCTGGTGGCGATCGGTGTGTACCTCGGCTACTCGCTGCTGTCGTTTTTGCTCTGGGCGCCGGAGATGCCGGCCGAGGCGGCGGAAAAGCTCGGGCGGAGCCTTCCCACCGCTGGCTCTCCGGAGACGGCGGCGGACTGGCTGGCGCTGAACCTCGGCGGGGGAGGATTCTTCTTCTCGCTCACCGCATGGCTTCAGGTGACCTTCGCGCTCTTCTTCTTCCTCGTGGCGGAGGACATGATGCGCGGCCGGCAGTTTGTCTATCGCATCCTTGGCCTGTTGATCCTGATGGGTATAGTCAACGCCCTTCTGGTGGTGCTGCTGAAGGTGCAGTTCGGGCCGCTGATGAACATCTGGATACGCTTTTCGGAGGACGACACGCGCAACCAGCTCGGGGCGCTGATCGGGCACAACACGGGGGTGTCGAGCTTCCTGATGGCCCCGCTGTTCGTGGCGGCGACGTGGCTGCTGGCGGTTCAGCCGCGGGAGGCCAGATGGCAGCGCCCGGTCCTGGCCGGCGTGGTGGTGCTGATCATGCTCGCGCTCCTGCTGGCGCAAAGCCGTGCCGTGCTTCCGATCATCCTTGTGCTGGGGGCGGGGCTCGGGGTTCTGCTGTACAGGCGCTCCTGCGTCCGCCGGCGCTCGCGTCTATACGTTTGGATGCCGGTGGCGCTGGTCTTCGTGCTGCTGACCCAGCTCGTCCCGATGCGCCACAATCCGCTCTACCGGCAGGACATTACACTGCCGGAGCGGGTCACTGAGTTCACCCCGCAGCGCCTCCTGACCGAAACCCGGCTGCGGATCGCCACCGTTTCCTTCAGCGAGCTGATCCCCGGCCGGCCTTTCCACGGGCATGGGTTTGGCACGTTCCAATACGTCTATCCGGAAGCGCAGGGCAATTACTTCATGGAGAATCAGCGCTCACGGCTTGCGCCGACTGACCGGCGCACCATGCGGGCACACAACGAGTACCTTCAGGCGGTGATCGAAACGGGAGTGGTGGGGCTGGTGATCGCGCTCATCGGGCTGGGGGCGGTGTTGCTGCACGGCTGGCGGACGATGAAGCGCACGCTCATGCCGCACCATGTGGCCACACAGGCGGCCATCTGGTTCTCGGCATTGGCGATTCTGCTGCATGCGTTCGTGGATTTTCCACTGAGGGTGCCGCCGATCGCGCTGACGATGGTGCTCCTGCTGGCGATGATCAGCGCCGCGGACCGGCTGTGGGTTTTCCCCGTGAAGGCGCCCACCCCCGAAGAGGAAATCGAGGCAACGCGCGAGAGGGAGGAAAAGGAAGGAGTGCGCGGAGGGATGGCCGGGTTTGTGGCACCGGTGCTGGCCGTAGTGGCGTTCCTTCTGCTACTGGGAGCGGTGGGAGCGGCATTCGTCGCCGGTGCGAACCGCTTCGTGACCACGGCCACGCTCCAGCAGCGCGGCGAGGCCTACCTGCGCGGCTACTACGCCGCACCGCAGCGGGATGACCTGCTGTTCGGGGCGTGGGAGGACCTGCGGGAGGCCAAGCGGACGTTCTGGATCAGCGGACCGGTCAACCGGTTGAACGCGCAATTGCAGTACTTCCAGGCACAGCGTTTCTTCGATTTCGGCCAGCAGGACATGGACGCCGGGAACGAGGAAATGGCCAATGCCAATTTCGGTTACGCGGTGGCGACGGCGAACGCCGGCATCTCGGACCTGGACATGGCGCTGGCCGAGGAAAAGTTCAATCAGATGTACCACGTCCGCTCCTCGCTCTATGGCGTGCTGGCGCAGTTCTCGACCGGGGAGGAGCGGCAGAGGTACGCGCGGCGTTCGTTCGAGGACATGCGCCGCGGCGTCTATATGAATCCGGGGGACTACCAGGCGCTGGCGGCGTATATTGTCAGGCTTCAGGACCGGCCCGGCAGCGAGGAGCGCGAAATCGTCGAGCTGATGGGGATGCTGGACCACTTCGATCCGGCCGTGTTCGAGGAGCGCATCCTCTCACGGGCGCGGGACGCGATTGCTCTGGCCCAGCCGAGCGAGGCGCTCCGGCTCCTGCCGCCGATCCTGCAGGTGCGCCCCGCCGACCCCCACGTGCGCGGTCTGCACGCTATGGCACTGCGCCGCAGCGGGCAGAGGGCACAGGCGGAACGTGTCGTCACCGCGATGATCGAGCGGCCCGGTCCGCTCGCGCCGACGCGGGCCGCGCGGGATAGCGTGCGGCTGCTCCGTCTGGAATTGGCCGTGGCCCGCGGGGATACGGCCGCAGCGCGCCGGCTGCTCGAAGGGGTCCCACCCGAAACCACTGTGCCGGAAGCCCATCTTGCCACCCTGAGGTATTACCTTGCCGTAATGGACGATCCGGAATCGCCTGAGGCGGCCGGGCTCCGTGCACGGATTCTGACGCTGGGCCGGCGTGATCCCATCCACCTGCAGATCGCCGGGACGGTTCTCTATACGGCCTTGGACGACCCGGAGGCCGCGGTGGAGTGGTTCGAGCGCCGGCGCGCCGCCAGCCCTCCGCACCCGCCGATGGACCTGCCGGGGCTGGTTCTCCTCGCGAAAGTCTATGCGGAGCTCGAACGCTGGGACGACCTTGAGGAGGTGCTGCCGGAGCTCCACACCACGGCTGGCACGGCACACGCCCGGACGCTTGCCCGTCAGATCGCCCGCCGGCTCGAAAGGCGGATGGAAGAAGCAAGGGAAGGCGAAGCAGAATCGTGAGCATACTTGTCGCCAGTGACGGGGAGCTGGAAGCGCGCCTGCGGAGCCTTGTTCCGGGAAGAAGGCTCTTCTTCGAGTTCAGGGAGGGTATTGCCGGCGCGTGGACGGAGCTTCGCGGGGGGGACGAGTGCATCCTTTTCGGTTATCCGGCGGAGGCAGAGACGCGCTGGTTCCAGGTTTTCGAACCTCCGCGAAGGGGGCACAACGTGGCGACGCAGGCGCTTGAGCGGATTGTTTTCGCGCGTGGGATTTCGGTGGTCGTTGTGACCGGCGAGCGCGCCGCCGCGTCCGTCCGCCGTGGCGTTGCGGCACACCCTTCGGTGCGTGTGCTGACACCGGAACCGGGTGAAGGATGTGGGGGCTTTCTGCGCCGCGCTGCTGGAAAACTTGCCGTGGAGGCTGGACCGTGAGTTCTTCCGCGCCTCCATCGGGAAAAACGTTTCTCGGCCTACCGCCGAAGGTGTTCCGCCTCGGGGAGATGTACCTTCTCGGGGTGATTTTTCTTGGTGTCTGCGCAATCGTACTAAGTTTTGCGCTGCCCTACGCGTGGATTGTGGGTTTCGCCGTGGCGGGCGCTGTGGCGGCGCTACTGGCAATGCTGCTCGGGGGAACCCGGGTTTGCTATCCACTCTATTTTGCGGGACTGGTGGGAACGCCGCTCGTGCTGCCGGGGCTGCCGGTCTCGATGAATCAGGGACTGGCGGCGTTACTGTTCGGAGCTTTTTGTGCGGATTTGATCAAGCACGACATCCGGTTGCGGTGGTCATTTCCTCTGGGAGTTTTTCTTGCCTTCCAACTATACTATATTCCCGCCGCCTTCGCCTTGCGGCCGGAGGGGGCGGAGTTCCCGGTCCAGCAGATATTTTATATTCTGCTGACCCTGATCCCCGTGTTGCTGTACTGGCAGAAGGGCCGCCTCCATTTTCTCGTGCAGGCGATGGTCTTTCTGTCCTTCCTGGTGATCGTACCCCCCGGTTTGATGGAGTTTGTCCTTGGGGTGGATGTGACGCCGGGAGGCATCGACGGGACGACGGACCGTATAGACGGCCTGGCCAAGGATTCCATCCAGTACAGTTTCACGGCGCTCTGGTCCATGGCACTGGCGCTGTTTCTCTTTGTCGAAGCACGGAACCCCTTCAGCAAGCTGACCTACGGGACGATCGCGCTTTCGTTCGCCTTCGTGGCGTTGGCGACCTTCAACCGGCAGACGATACCCATCCTCGCGGGGATGATTGTCGCCTTTCTGCTGCTGATTCAATACCGCTGGCGGCCGGTCCTGATCGGAGTGCTGGTGGTGGCCGCCGCAGTGGTTACCCCTTTCGTCGCGGCACAGGTGATCGAGCGCTTCGCCACCGCACGGAGCGTACTGATGGACCATTCGCTCACCATGCGGCACGACAAGTTCCAGATCGCCAGCGAAATGATCGCCGCCCACCCTGTGACGGGCATCGGCCACAATCATTTCCGGTACAAATGGCGGCGCTATATGCCGCTCGGGGGGAGGCTCTACGTGATGCACGAGAGTCCCGTACCCGAGCACCATATCGACCTGGGCTACCTCCAGATCGTGACCGAGTACGGGGTTCTCGGCGCGCTCATTTTCCTGCTGCTGATCATGTCGAGTTTCATCTACTGGTACCGGCTGTATAAACGGAGCCTGCGCTTTCCGCGAACATGGCACACGAACTACCTTGCGGCGGTGGCGGCACTCTTCGTGCAGTTGCTGATGTCGCTCACACTGCAGGACACGTTCACCATTCCGCGGACGTATATCCTCTTCGGACTGCTTTTCGTTGCGCTGCCGATCGTGGAGGCGGAGCGCCGGCGGCTGGAGGCACTTGAGGATGAGTCCACGGAGAAGGCGCCGGCAGAGGGGTCATGAAGGTTCTTTTTACTTTTCATCACGCCGAGCGGTCGGGAGCCTCGCTCTGGCTGCTGAATTTTCTGCTGGAGCGGGCGCAGGACGGACTGGGCGACGTGGCGGTACTCCCCTCCGAATGCGAAATGGCTGATCAGTTGCACGAAGCCGGCGTCACGGTGGAATGCCTCAATGTCCGGCAGGTGGCGCTCTCCCGCAGCCCGGTGACGAAAGCTCCCGGAATTTTGTGGAACAGGATATCCTCGCTGCGGGGCTACCTGCGCACGATTCGTCGGCACGCTCCGGACGTTGTCTATATCAACTCCAGTTATCAGTTGGCCCCGCTTTTTGCGGCAAGGCTGGCGGGCCGCCCTGCGGTGGTGCACGTGCACGAGGGGCAGAAGGACAGTTGGACGTTCGGACTCAAGCGCTTCTGCGTGCGCCGTCTCGCGGCCGGGGCGCTCTTCGCGGCGTCGCTGGCGCAGGACCTGTTCGGCGGCGTTCCCCCGCGGGGCAAGCCGTGGGCAGTCTCTCCGAACGCGGCCGATCCCCTGCCGGAAGGCGTCCTGCCCTCGCGCATCGAGCTGCGCCGCAAGCTGGATCTTCCGGCCGACGCCCCGGTGGCCCTGTTCCTTGGGTCGCTCATCCGGCGCAAGGGAGTGCACGACCTGCTCGAGGCATGGGAGGGCGTGCGCGAACGCCACCCCGGCGCGCTCCTCGTACTCGCCGGCAAGGAGGACCCCCAGGATAGCCATCCACGCATCGCGGAGTTCCTCCGCTCGGGACAGGAGGGCGTCTGTTTCGCCGGGTTCCAGCGCAACGTGCAGGATTGGCTGCTCGCCGCGGACCTCTTTGTCCTGCCGAGTTACGGCGAGGCGATGCCGCTTTCGATCATCGAGGCGATGATGTGGGGAACGCCGGTGGTGGCGCGGGAGGCGGGGGACGTGCCCTGGCTGCTGGCGGAGGGGCGCGGATATCTCTGCCGCGGCGAGGGGCCCGAGCCGGTGCAGGAGACCCTCCTGGAGGCGCTGGCAGACGAGAGCGAACGCGCCTGCCGTTGCGCCCGCGCCCGGGAATTCGCCTTGGCCAACCTCACCCGCGAGCGCCAGCGCCGCCAGATCGAGGAGTTTCTCCACAGGGTTGCGGGGCAGCGGTAGCCGCTCCAAGTCCGGTGTTTTCCGTTTTCCACAGAGTTTTCCACAGTTTTTTTCCACAGGTGCCCTTTGCGCTTGACGGTCTTCGGCCTCAACCGCTCCTTACACGGACAAGGCGTCCCGCAAGCGGCTTCCCGCCCCGTGCAGGATTCCGTGCAGCATCCGACCCGTTGCTCCTGCTGTTCATCTCTCGCTCCGGATGTGCCACCTATGCTCGCGCTCCAACAAATCTTCGATCACTTCAGCATCGACATTGGAATCGACCTCGGAACCGCCAACTCCCTTGTTTACGTGAAGGGGGAAGGCATCGTCCTGAAGGAACCCTCGGTGGTGGCGGTGCAACAATCGACCGGGAAGGTCTTGGCCGTCGGCATGGAGGCCAAACGAATGCTCGGCCGCACGCCCGCCTCCATCACGGCGATCCGGCCGATGAAGGACGGCGTGATCGCCGACTTCGACGTCACGCAGGAAATGCTCAACTACTTCATCCGCCGCGTCCAGAAGGGCCGTGGCTACCGGTACGTGACACGCCCGCGCGTGGTCGTGAGCGTCCCCTCCGGCATCACGGAGGTGGAAAAGCGCGCCGTCCGCGAAAGCGCCCTTCAGGCGGGCTCGCGGGTGGTGCACCTGATCGAGGAGCCGATGGCCGCTGCCATGGGGGCCGGGCTTCCGGTCGAGGAGCCGATCGGCAGCATGATCATCGACATCGGCGGCGGCACGACCGAGGTCGCGGTGATCTCCCTCGGCGGGATCGTCTTCGCCCGGTCGGTGCGCTGCGCCGGCGACGCAATGGATGAGGCGATTATTCAACACATCAAGCGTAAGTACAACCTTCTCATTGGTCCGCGCACGGCGGAGGATATCAAGATTTACATCGGCTCGGCGGACGAGCTGGACGAGGAACTCGTCATGACCGTCAAGGGCAACGACCTGATGGGTGGCCTGCCGCGCACGATCGAAGTCCACAGCGAGGAAATCCGCGAGGCGCTGCTGGAGCCGCTCATGAGCATCGTCAACGCGGTAAAGGCGACTCTGGAGAAGACGCCATCCGAACTCTCCGGCGACATCATCGACCGGGGCATCTGCATGGCGGGCGGCTCCAGCCAGCTCCGCGGCCTGCGCGAACTGCTGGCCCGGGAGACGGGCCTGCCGGTTTACGTCTGCAAGAACCCCGAGACGGCAATCGTGGAAGGCGCCGGGCTGGTGCTCGATTCGCTCGACCTGATGCACCGGGTGGAAGTGATGGTGCGGTAGGGGCGGCGCCCACGCGGGTGCCCTGCTCTGCTCCCTCGGTACAATCCCGCCACCAATAGATTCCTCTTTTCGATGCGGGTGTGGTCTGGTGGTCCCATGGACCTTGTGGACGAAGTGGACTGCGTGGACGGAGCCCCGCGGGCTTGTCCCACAGGCCCGAGGGCCTCTCTTGGAGTGCGCGCGGCTTGCCGCCGCCTTTGCGTAGCGGGATTGCCCGCGCGCACTATGGCGAACCAACCCGCTTGGGGGGGGGCAGCAAGCCACAGCCCCGCGGGCTTGACACGCGCGGGCGTCATGAGCACCTTGCTGCCCCCTCGCGAATCCCCCAAGGACAACCTTATTTGCCTGTCGATCCCAACTCCACCATCACCCGCCTCGCCCTGCCCAAGGGTCACCTTGAAGCAGGCGTCTTCGATCTGCTCCGGGACGCCGGCATCCGCGTCCGCGCTGGAACGCGTGGCTACCGGCCGACGATATCGCTGCCCGGCTACGAGACGAAAATCCTCCGGCCGCAGAACATCGTGGAGATGCTGCATATCGGCTCGCGCGACGTTGGCTTTGCCGGAGCCGACTGGGTCGCCGAAGTAAAGGCCGACGTGGTGGAGCTGCTCGACACCGAAATGGACCCGGTGCGCATCGTGGCGGCGGCGCCGGTCAGCATTCTCGAAAACGGCAAGCTCCCCCGGCGCCGGCTCATCGTCGCCTCGGAGTACGAAACGCTCACTCGCCAGTGGCTCGAAAAGGAGGGCCTGGACGCGCAGTTCGTCCTCTCCTACGGCGCGACGGAGGTATTCCCGCCGGAGGACGCCGACCTGATCGTGGACAACACGGCCACCGGCTCGACGCTGGCAGCCAACGGGCTCCAGATCGTCGGCGAGGTGATGCGCTCGACCACGCGGCTGTACGCGAACCCGAGGAGCCTGGAGAACGCCGAGCGTCGCGAACAGGTGGACAAGCTGGTCATGCTGCTTCGCTCTGTCCTCGAAGCGCGTCAGCGTGTCATGCTGGAAGTGAACGTTTCGGCAGACGACCTGGAGGCGGTGGTCGAGGCTTTGCCGTGCATGAGGGAGCCGACGATTTCCACGCTCCACGGCTCGGCTGGCTACGCCGTGAAGGCGGCCGTGCCGCGCAAGGAACTGCCGCTGGTCATCCCGGTGCTGAAGTCCAAGGGCGGCACCGACATTGTCGTCACGGACCTCGCGCAGATTGTTCCCTGAGGGGTTCCGCTCCGTGCCGGCTTCCTCTTCCCAGCGCAAACCCCAGCCCTCTCCCGGTGTCGCCGGTGTGAGCGCCTACAAGGTGCCGCGCCACCCCGCGCCCATCGATCTGAAGCTGGACAGCAACGAGGGCATGGAGCCCGACCCGGCGCTGCTCGAGCGTCTATACAAGTACGGCGCCGACGTGATGCGGCGGTATCCGGACGCCGGCGGGTTGCAGGAACTGCTCGCCGGCCGGTTCGGCCTGCCCCCCGCCCGGGTGATCGTGACTGCCGGGGCGGACGATGCCCTGGACCGGCTGTGCCGGGCGGTGCTCGCGCCGGGGCGGACGCTCTTGCTGACCAACCCCTCGTTCGAGATGCTGCCGCGCTACGCCCGCCTGGCGGGTGGCGCCGTGCGGGAGTTCCCCTGGGCCGAGGGCCCTTTCCCAACGGAAGAGTTCCTCGGCGCGATAGACGCCAGCACCGCCCTCATCGCCGTCGTCTCGCCGAACAACCCGACGGGCACCGTGGCCACCTTCGAGGACGTGGAAAGGCTCGCCAACGCCGCGCCGCACGCGGTGGTGCTGCTGGATCACGCCTATGTGGAGTTCGCCGGGGAGGACCTGACCGGGCGCGCCCTCGGCCTGCCGAACGTGGTGGTGGTGCGGACGCTTTCGAAGGCGTGGGGGCTGGCGGGGCTGCGCACGGGGTACGCACTCGGGCCGGAGGAGCTGATCGGCTGGATGCGCGTAGCAGGCGGGCCTTACGCCGTCTCACGCCCGTCAATCGCGCTGGCTGCCGCCCGGCTGGAAGTGGACAGAGGCGAAAGCGGCGCGTATATCTCCCAGGTGAAGCACGAACGCAGCCGGCTGCAGGAACTGCTGGACGCCCATGGCGTGCCGCACACCGAATCGCAGGGCAACTTTGTCTATACGACCGGCGGGGACGCCGTCTGGATGCGGGATGCGCTTGCCGGGCTCGGCATTGCGGTCCGTGCGTGGCCGGGCCACCCGGAGCTGGGCAATTCGCTGCGCATCACCTGCCCGGGAAACGAAGAGGAGTTCGGCCGGCTGGAGCGAGGACTCCACGCCGCGCTGGCGCCTGAGGCCATTCTCTTCGATATGGACGGCGTGATCGCGGATGTGTCGCGCTCCTACCGGCGGGCCATCATCGAAACGGCGCGGCATTTCGGCGCGCCCGCGGAGTTCTCCGACATCGTGTCCATCAAGGCAGCCGGGAACGCCAACGACGATTGGGGCGTCACCCATCGCGTGCTGGCAAAGCACGGCCACGAAGTGCCCTACGAGGACGTGAAGGCGCGGTTTCAGGAATTGTATCTCGGCACGGAAGGCCGGCCGGGTTTCTGCGCGGACGAGGCGCTGCTCTGCACGGTGGAGCTGCTCCGCGGCCTTTCGGAACGCATCCCGCTTGCCGTGGTTACGGGCCGGCCGCGCGAGGACGCCGACCGGTTCCTCGGCGCCCACGGCATTGGCGGGCTGTTCCGCACCGCCGTCGTGATGGAGGACGGGCCGCTCAAGCCGGACCCCGCGTCGGTGCGCTTGGCGCTGGAACGGCTCGGTGTTTCGCGGGCCTGGATGATTGGCGACACGCCGGACGACGTGCGCGCCGCGCGCGCCGCCGGGGTAGTCCCGCTTGCCGTGGTCCCGCCGGGCGAGGACCATGAGGCCTCCTCCGGCGTCCTGCTCCGCGCCGGGGCGGCGAGGGTGCTCCAAAATCTCGACGAATTGACAGGATTGCTGCCATGACCGCGCGCCAGACCTCCCTCAAGCGCAAAACATCCGAGACCGACGTCAAGCTCTCCCTGCACCTTGACGGGACGGGCGAGTCCAGCACGATCAACACAGGCCTCGGCTTCCTCGATCACATGCTGCACGCGCTGGGCCGGCACGGCGGCTGGCGCATGCAGCTTCAGTGTGACGGCGACCTGCCGGTGGACGACCACCACACGGTGGAGGATTGCGCGCTGGCGCTCGGGCAGGCGCTCGACCGGATTCTGGGCGAGCGGCGTGGCATTCGCCGCTTCGGCAGCGCCTATGCCCCGCTGGACGAGGCGCTGGCCCGCGCGGTGGTGGACCTCTCCGGCAGGCCGTATGCCTCGGTCTCGCTCGGCCTCCAGCGCGACATGGTCGGCGCGGTGGCCTCGGAAAACCTCGTGCACTTCTTCCAATCCCTTGCGATGGCCTCCCGCAGCGCGATCCACGTGGACGTGCTCAAGGGCGAGAACGACCACCACCGCGTCGAGGCGGCGTTCAAGGCGCTGGCGCTGGCGCTCCGTGCGGCCCTGGCGGAGGACGGCTCCGGCAGTGTCCCGAGCACGAAGGGAGTGCTCGGCGGATGACCCTGCGTGTTCACGTCGTGCGCACCGGGTTGGCGAACCTGGCCTCGGTGCTGGCGGGGTTCCGCCGCGCAGGTGCCACCCCATACGTTACCGAATCACCGGAGGAGATAGCCGGAGCGACACACGTCGTGCTGCCAGGCGTCGGTGCTTTCGGCGCCGCCATGGAGCACCTTGAGCGCCAGGGCCTCGCGGATGTGCTGCGCGGGCGGCTGGAGCGCAACCGCCCGACGATGGCGGTGTGCCTCGGCCTGCAATTGCTCTTCGAACAGAGCGAGGAGACGCCCGGGGTGCGCGGTCTCGGTTTCGTGCCGGGCAGGGCGCGCCGGCTGCCAGCGGAGGTGCGGGTGCCGCAGCTCGGCTGGAACCGCATCGAGGCCGAGCAGGGGTGCCGGCTCATCGGGGACGGCTACGCCTACTTCGCCAACTCATTCTGTATAGACACCCGACCTCCGGGCTGGAAGTGCGGTACGGTCGAACACGGCATCCGCCTGGTCGCCGCGATGGAGCGGGGAAACCTGCTCGGCTGCCAGTTCCACCCGGAGTTGAGCGGTGCCTACGGGCTCGAACTGATGAAACGATGGCTCCAAACGAAAGAGGAGAACGCCTGATGGTGACGAATCGAGTGATACCCTGTCTGGACTGCCGGGACGGGCGCGTGGTGAAGGGCGTCCGGTTCCAGGGCCTGCGGGACGCCGGCGACCCGGTCGAACTGTCCATGGCCTACGAGAAACAGGGCGCGGACGAGATGGTGCTGCTGGACGTGTCCGCCACGCCGGAAGGCCGCGGCACGGCGGTGGAGACGGTCCGCCGTGTGCGGGAGAATCTGTCCATACCGCTGACCGTCGGTGGGGGGGTGCGGACCATCGAGAACGCCCGGGCGCTGCTGGAGGCGGGGGCGGATAAGGTCGGCGTCAATACGGCCGCGGTCGAAAACCCGGAAGTCATCCGCGGCATCGCCACGAACTTTGGCAGCCAGTGTGCCGTGGTGGCGCTGGACGCTGCGCACAAGGAGGACGGCTCCGGCGGGTGGGAAGTTGTCACGCATTCCGGCACGAAGCGCACCGGCAAGGACGCCATCGAGTGGGCCCGCAAGGTCGTCGAGTTCGGCGCCGGAGAGATACTGTTGACGAGCTGGGACCGCGACGGAACCCGCTCGGGCTACGATCTCGAACTGCTGCGGGCCGTCTCGCAGGCGGTCAACGTGCCGGTCATCGCGAGCGGTGGCGCGGCCAACCCGCAGCACCTGCTGGAGGCGCTGCAGGCGGGCGCGGACGCGGTGCTCGCGGCGTCCATCTTCCACGACTCCGAATATACAGTCGGCGAAATCAAGAAGTTCCTTGCAGAAGGAGGAGCCCCGATCCGGCTATGATCATCCCATCCATCGACCTCATGGACGGGCAGACCGTCCAACTCGTCGGCGGCGAAAAGAAGGCGCTCGACGCGGGCGATCCGGTGCCCCTGGCCGAGCGCTTCCGGCTGGCGGGGGAGATCGCCGTCATTGACCTCGATGCCGCGCTCGGCAAGGGGAGCAACCGCGAGCTGATCGAACGCGTCCTGCGCGTGGCGCCCTGCCGGGTTGGCGGCGGCATCCGGGACGTGGAGACGGCGCGCCGCTGGCTCGACGCCGGAGCGCGCAAGGTGATCCTCGGCACCGCGGCGAAGCCGGAGATACTCAAGCAGCTCCCCCGTGAGCGCGTCATCGCCGGAGTCGACGCCAAGGACGGCGACGTCGTCGTGGAGGGCTGGACGAAGAAGACCGGACGCGGCATCCTGGAGCGTATAGAAGCGCTGCGGGACTACGTAAGCGGCTTTCTCGTCACGTTCGTCGAGCGCGAAGGGCGGCTCGGCGGCACGGACCTCTCCCGCGTGGAGGCCATCGTCAAGGCCGCCGGAAAGGCCCGCGTCACCATCGCGGGGGGGGTGACCACTCCCGAGGAGATTGCCGAACTGGACCGGCTCGGCGCGGACGCGCAGGTCGGCATGGCCATCTATACAGGGAAGATGCACCTGGCGGATGCCATAGCGGCGCCGCTAAAGTCCGACCGGCAGGACGGGCTCTGGCCCACCGTCGTGTGCGATGAGCACGGCGTGGCGCTCGGGATGGCGTACTCGAACGCGGAGAGCCTCCGGGCCGCCGTGGACGAGAAGCTCGGCGTCTATCACTCCCGCAAGCGCGGCCTGTGGGTGAAGGGGAAGACTTCCGGCGCCACGCAGGAACTGCACGGCATCGCGCTGGACTGCGACCGCGATACGATCCGCTTCATCGTCCGGCAGCAGGGCGACGGGTTCTGCCACCTGGACCAATGGACGTGCTTCGGCGAAACGGGCGGTCTGACGGAGCTGGAACGCACGCTCGCCGCGCGCAAACAGCAGGCGCCGGAGGGCTCCTACACGCGCCGGCTGCTCGACGACCCGGAGCTGCTCAAGGCCAAGCTGCTGGAAGAAGCGGGTGAACTGGCATCCACCTCGACGCCGGAGGAGACCGTGGCCGAGGCGGCGGACGTGATCTATTTCGCCCTGGTGGCGATGGCCCGCGGCGGGGTGAGGCTCGCCGACGTGGAGCGGGAACTCGACCGCCGCGCGCTCCGGGTTACCCGGCGCTCCGGCGATGCAAAGGTGTAATACAATGGCCAGCCCGCTGCTCCGTACCGTAACGCCATCCGGGCTGCCGGACCTCGTCCGCGAGGCGGTGGACCCGGAGACCGAAGTGCAGGCCCGCGCGCTGGTGAACCAGGTCCGGGCGCGTGGTGAGGCGGCGCTGCGGGAGCTGTCGGAAAAATTCGGCGACGTGGAGCCCGGCCAGCCGCTGTTGCTGTCGAGGGAGGAACTGAAGGCGTCCTGCGACGCGCTTCCGGAAAGTGAACGTTCCCTTCTGGAGCGGGTCGCGGAGCGGATCGGGCGGTTCGCCAAAGCGCAGCGCGAAACGCTCTCCGACTTGTCCATACAGATCCCCGGCGGAGTGGCGGGTCACGAGGCTGTGCCCGTTGAGACAGCGGGTTGCTACGCGCCGGGTGGGCGGTTTCCGCTTCCCTCCACGGTGTTGATGACGGTGGTGACGGCCCGCGCGGCAGGAGTGAAGACGGTTTTGGCAGCCTCCCCCAAGGCGGCACCGGTGACGCGGGCTGCGGCGTATATCGCCGGGGCGGACGGGCTGCTGCTCTGTGGCGGAGCGCACGCCATTGCGGCGCTGGCATACGGTATAGACGGCCTGGTGCCGGCCTGCGCGGTTGTTGTCGGCCCCGGAAACCGGTGGGTCACGGCGGCGAAGAAGATCGTCTCCGGCAGCGTGGGGATCGATCTGCTAGCCGGGCCGTCGGAGCTTGTGGTGCTGGCCGACGGAACGGCCGATGCGGACACCATCGCGGTGGACCTGCTCGCCCAGGCCGAACACGACCCGGACGCGCTGCCGGTGCTTGTCAGTACGAGCGCGGACCTTATAGACGCCGTCAACGCCCGGCTCCGGGAGCGCATCGCCGCCCTCCCCACGCGCGGGACGGCCGAAGCCTCCCTTGCCCGAAATGGATTCGCCGTGCTGGCGAAGGACCTCGACGAGGCCATCGAATGCGTGGACCGGCTTGCGCCCGAGCACCTGGAGGTGTTCGTGGAGGACCCGCGCGCCGCCGGCCACCGGATCAAGCACTACGGCGGGATTTTCGTCGGCGAGGGGGCGGCGGAGGTTCTCGGCGATTACGGCGCCGGGCCCAACCACACGCTGCCCACCGGCACGACAGCACGCTTCACCGGCGGCCTGTCGGTGTTTCACTTCCTCCGCATCCGGACCTGGATGCGTATAGACAATCTGGAGGAGGCGCAGGGCCTCGTGGAGGATTCCGCGGCGCTGGCCCGCCTCGAAGGCCTCGAGGCGCACGCGCTCTCCGCCCTCAAACGCCGCCTGCCACCTGCCTGACGCCGCGCTGGCGGCTCAACCGTCCCAGTGCACTTGGGCGCCTTTCTTCTCCTTCTCCTCCGCCACAATCTTGTCGCGGATCTTCCGGTGCACGTCCATCACCTGGTCGTGCTGCATGATGCGCTGGGACAGGCGCAGCATTCCCCTCTGGAAGGACTGCTTGACCTCGATCTGGGCGACGATCTGACGCAGGTTGTTGGACTTCTTCTCCGTGTCGGGCGGGTTGAGCCGGAACTGCGTTTCCACGTTCTTGATCAACCGGTCGGGCTGGAAGGGCTTGGTCAGATAGAGCGTGGCACCGAGCCGGTAGCCGTGCTTGATGTCCCCGGCGTTGACCTTCGCCGAAAGGATGATGATCGGAAGGTCCCTCGTCTTGGGGTTCTTGCGCAGCATCTCGGTGAGCTGGAACCCGTTTACCTTCGGCATCATCACGTCGAGGATCAGCAGATCAGGCTCGAACAGATCAATGATCTCATACACGTCCAGGGGATTGCTGAGCGTAATGACGTCGTAATCCTGCCCCAGGGTGAGCTGGATCAGCTCCAGCACATCCTCGTTGTCATCTACGGCCAGTATTCTGCATCGCTCTGCGGTAACCATGGGGCGGACCTCCATTCTTAATGCCGAAGGTGTCCCTCGTTTCCCCCCTCCAACGCGGTTTTTTGGCAGGCACCCCCTTGTGCCCGGTCCTGGGAGTTCCCGGAGGGCCGGATTAGCCACCGGGGACTCTCTTTGGACCGAACACTACGGCCCGGCGGCCCGCGCTGTCAATCGCTTCGGGTCCCCAAACCACACCTAAAGCAAGGGCCGGGACGTCTGTCCCGGCCCTGTTTGCACCGAGTGTGCAAAAAATTGCTCACACGAGAATGAGAAGCGGGTCTTCCAGCGCCTTCTTGAGGTCCTGAAGGAACTGCGCCCCCACGGCACCATCCACCACGCGGTGGTCGCAGCTCATCGTGAGCTTCATCACCTTGCCGGGGACGATCTGGCCGTTTTCGACGACGGGGCGGTCCTCCATGGCTCCGACGGCCAGAATGGTCGATTCGGGCGGGTTGATGATGGCGTTGAACTCATGGATGCCGAACATGCCGAGGTTGCTGAGGGTCTGGGTGCCGCCGCTCATGTCCTCGGCGGTGAGCTTGCGGTCGCGGGCTTTGCCGGCCAGCTCGCGCAGTTCCGCCGCGAGCGCGACGACGCCTTTGCCCTGCGCGTTGCGGATCACCGGCGTCAGCAGCCCCTCGTCGATCGCCACCGCCACGCTGATGTGGGCCGCCGGGTGGACGACGAGCTTCCCGTCTGCCCACTGGCTGCGCACTTCCTTGTGGCGCATGAGCGTGGCGGCCATCGCCTTGATGATGAAGTGGCTGACGGTGACCTTCGCGTCGGGCTGCTGAGCGCGGACGCGCTCGACCGCCTCGAGCAGCTTCTCGCCGCGGACTTCCACGGTAAGCTGGAAGTGCGGGACCTGCTGTTTGGACTCGACGAGCCGGCGCGCGATGGTCTGCCTCATGCCGCTGAGGCTGATTTCCTCCATCTCGCCTGCTTCGGCCGGCCCCGCGGAAGGGGCGGCTGCGGGTGCCTTCTTTTCCGAAAGCGCTGCCTCCACGTCGCGCTTGGTGATGCGCTTGTTCGGCCCGGTGCCCTTAATGGACGCAAGGTCGAGGTCCGCCTCCTTGGCCATTTTTCTGGCCAGGGGGGATGCGGGGATGCGTACGGGCTCGCGCTCTTCCTCGTCGCGCGGTTCTTCGGCCTTTACGCCGGGAGCGGGCTCCTTCTTTTCCGGCTTCTTGTCGGCTTCTTTTTCCTTCTTGGGCTTCTCTTCCTTCTCTTCTTTCTTTTTCGAACCGGAGCCGTCCAGCAACGAGGAGATATCCTCCCCCTCCTCGCCGGAGATCATGATCGGTGCGCCGACCTCCACCCGTTCGCCCTCGGGGGCGACGATCTTGAGGACCTTTCCGTCCTCGAACGCCTCCTGCTCCATGACCGCCTTGTCCGTCTCCACCTCGGCGATCGGCATGCCACTGCTGACCTCGTCGCCCTCCTTGACGAGCCACTTGACGATGGTGCCCTCGCTCATCGTTGGGGAGAGCTGCAGAAGAGTCACCTGTGATGCCATGAGAAGTCCTTTCGCTTATGTCGGATTGCTTCGCGGCGCGCGGACCGGCCGCCTTCAGTCGATGTAGCAGACCTTCTTGACCGCCTCGACGACGTCCTCGGGGCTCGGAAGCACCTCATCCTCGAGGTTCTTGGCATAGGGGAGCGGAACGTCAAGGTGACTGACGCGCTCGATCGGCGCGTCCAGATGGTCGAAGCCGTGGTGGTAAACCTGCTCGCAGATCCAGGCGCCGGTGCTTGCCTGAGGCCAGCATTCCTCCACAAGGACCATGCGGTTTGTCTTCTTCAGGGATTCGAGGATGGCTTCAAGGTCGAGCGGCCGCAGCGTCCGCGGGTCGATGACCTCCACGCTGATGCCCTCCTCGCCTTCAAGCCGTTCGATCGCCGGGAGCACCGCGTGGGTGTACATACGGCCGTAGGTGACGATGGTGACGTCGGACCCCTCGTGTTTCCGGTGGGCCTTGTGGAGCGGCAGGACGAAGTCCTCCTCCTCGGGCACCTCGCCCTTGTAGTTGTAGAGCTTCTCGCTCTCCATGAAGATGACGGGGTCGGGGTCGCGGATGGCGGCCTTGAGGAGCCCCTTGGCGTCGGCCGGCGTCGAGGGGATGACGACCTTCAACCCCGGAATGTGCACGTACTGCGAATCCAGCGCCTGGCTGTGCTGCGCCGCCAGAGCTCCGCCCGCCCCGTGCGGGCCGCGGATTACGATTGGGACCTCCAGCTGCCCGCCGGACATGTAGCGGAACTTCGCCGCGTTGTTGACTATCTGATCGAGCGCGAGCATCGCGAAGTTGAAGGTCATGACCTCGATGATGGGGCGCATGCCGACGTGGGCGGCGCCAATGCCAAGACCGACGAAGCTGTTCTCCGTGATGGGAGCATCGACGACCCGGCGCTCGCCGAATCTGTCCATCAGGCCGGCGCTCACCTTGTAGGCGCCCTGGTACTGGCCGACTTCCTCGCCCATCAGGAAGATGCGCTCGTCGCGCTCCATTTCCTCGGCGAGGGCCTCGTTGAGCGCCTCGCGAAACGTCATCT
>SLMS01000101.1 GCA_007133495.1 Candidatus Sumerlaeota bacterium
CCCCTTTGGTTTTGGAATGTTGCCGCTTTGACGGGCGGCGGGAGGCTGGTTGCAAGCCGGATGCGTTGTCCACACTGTCAGACGGAGAATCGCGAGGACCGGGTGGCCTGCTATCACTGCGGGCGGGACCTGACGATGGTGCGTCTGATTGTAAACCGGGCGCGGCAGTATCACAACGAGGCGGTGGAGCACATGGAGCGCGGCCGGCAGTACGAGGCACTGGCGGCGCTGGACAAGGCGCTGGAGTTGGATTCAGGGCTGAGTGAATCGCTGGTGCTGCGGGGGACGATCCTGGCGCGGCTGGACCGGCTGGATGAGGCGTCGGCGGCGTGGCGGCGGGTGCTGGCGCTGGACCCGCAGGCGGGCAAGGCGCATGAGTACCTCGGGAACGTGACGGAAATCCGCGCGTTCTCGCCGCTCTTGAAACGGTTGCGGCTGGTGGTTTACGGGGCGGTGGGGATCAGCCTGCTGATGATCGCGGTGGCGGTGGGTGTGTTCGCGATCATGCGTGAGCCGGTGGAGCAGCGGCACCTGCGGGAGGCTTGGGCGGCGTGGCAGGATGGGGACTGGGGGGGCGCTTACGAGACGGCGGCACGGGCGGGGGACGAGACGATCCGGCTGCAGTTGCTTTCCGCGATGCAGGGGACGACGGAGGCGCGCTTCCAGGAGGCCCGGGCGCTGAAGAACGAGGGGCAGTTCCGGGAGGCAGCGGCGGTGCTGCAGGCGCTCCTGAATCTGGACCCACCGGAGATTGTGCACAGCAGGGTGCTGCGTGAGCGGAATCTGCTGGAGGGAACGCTGATCGACCGGGTGGAGACGCGGCTCGGTTACCTGCGGGCGGGGGACCTGGACCAGCTCGGGGAGATCGACCAGCAGCTTGCGGACCTTGAGGCGCTGTTCCCCCAAGTGGATGATGAGGTGAGGCGGCTGCGGGCGGAGCGGGATCAGGCGCTGCGGGCCCGGATGGATACGGTGGTGGAGCGGCTTCTGGCAACGCCATGGCAGCCGGGAGCGCCGGAGCTGTTCGCCCCGCTGGAGGAGGCGCGGGCGATTGCGCGGGTCCTCGGGGAGGAGGAGTTTCTGGAGGAGCGGCTGGGGCCGCTGACGGCGTCGCGGGCGGCGCAGCTTGCGGAGGCGGCGGAGCAGGCGGCCGATGCGGGGGACATTCCGGCGTTCGACAGGGCGGTGCAGGGGCTGGTGGCTCTGGGCGAGGTGGCGGAGGAGGCGCTGGAGCGGGCGGAGGAAATCCGTCCGCAGCTTGAGGCGAATCTGAGGCAGCGGCTTCGCGAGGACTTGGAGGCGGCGCTGGCGGAGGGTCATTTCGAGGAGGCGATCAGGCTGGCGGAGGAGTACGAGGAGCGGGGTGGCGTCCTCTCCCCCACCTTGCGGGAGGAGACGGCGCGGGCGCGTGAGAGGCGGGCGCTTCAGGCGTATTACGCGCTGATGGCGCGGGAGGACTGGCCGGGCGAGGCGCCGCTGGAGGAGCAGGCGGCTCAGGAGATTCTGGAGCTGGCGGGCCGGGCCCGGAAGGACCTGCCGCCGCGGGTGTCCACGCGGGCGCAGGAGAATATTCTGTTCGCGATGGTGAGGGCGCATGAGGCGCTCGGCGAGGAGGAGGCGGCGAGCGAGGCACGGGAGGAGCTGAGGGAGCGGTATCCGGGGTCGCCGTATTTGAGGGTCTAGGGTTTGGGGTTTAGGGTTCAGGGTTCCGGGTTTAGGGGTTGGGGTTCGGGTTGGTGGGCAGTCCGGGGAAAGGCGCCGATCAGGAGATTGGCGGTCCCAGGGGGGCGGAAAGCCGCAAAAACAGGGGGCGAATGCTTGACAGCAGGGGGGCCGGGGGAGGATGGTACGGGACCACTTTGCGGCAACCGTATTCTTGCGGAAATACCTTGCGGAAAGGGCAAATCACATTGTCTGCACCTCTTCTCGATTCCCTCGTCAGCACAGTTCAGCGCCACGTGACACCGATGGACCCGGCGGTCCCGGTGATCGACTGGGAGAAGTCCCAGGGCGCGAGGTTGTTCGATCTGAACTCCGGCAAGGCGGTGATCGACTTCGCCTCGCACTATGCCTCGCTGCCGCTTGGCTACAACCATCCGAAGTTTTTCGACTCGGAGTATGAGCAGGAGCTTCTGAAGGTCTCGCGGGTGAAGATTGCGAACCTTGATATTCTGAGCGAGGCGTTCAACGACTTCCTGCAGACGTTTATCCGGGTGGTCGGCCCCGCGGGTTTCGAGAAGTACTTTTTCGTCGATGGCGGCGGTCTTGGCGTGGAGAACGCGATGAAGGCGGCGTTCGACTGGAAGGTGCACCGCAACCTGCGCAACGGCAAGGGCGAGCGGGGGTACAAGATTCTGCACTTCCGGGAGGCGTTCCACGGACGGACGGGCTATACGCTGTCGGTGACGAACACGCAGGACCCGAACAAGACGCGTTACTTCGCGAAGTTCGACTGGCCGCGGGTGATGAACCCGAAGATGCGCTTCCCGATGACGGGGGAGAACCTTGAGGCGACGCTGGAGGACGAGGAAGCGTCCAAGCAGCAGATCGAGGATTACCTCTCGCGCGAGGGGGACGACATCGCGGCGATCCTGCTGGAGCCGATCCAGGGCGAGGGCGGGGACAACCACTTCCGGCCCGAGTTCCTGCAGTACCTGCGCAAGGCGGCGGACGAGCATGACGTGCTGCTGATCTTCGATGAGGTACAGACGGGCATGGGTATGACGGGCGACCCATGGGCGTTCCAGACGCTGGGGGTGGAGCCGGACCTTGTGTGCTTTGCGAAGAAGGCGCAGACGGGGGGCTTCATGACGGGCCCGCGGCTGCTGCAGGAGGAGAAGAACGTCTTCACGGTGCCCTCGCGTATCAGCTCTACGTGGGGCGGTTCGCTGACGGATATGATCCGCTGCAAGAAGTACCTCGAGGTGATCGAGGAGGAGAACCTGCTGAAGAACGTGCGCGAGCGGGGCAAGCAGGCGATGGAGGCCCTGGAGGCGATCGCGCAGCGCACCGAGCTGATCCACAACGTCCGGGGACGGGGGCTGTTCGTGGCCTTCGACCTGAACTACGCGGAGACGCGGGGTGCGGTGATCGAGACGCTTTACGACAAGGGGCTGATGGTGCTTCCTTCGGGGGCGCGGACGGTCCGTTTCCGCCCGCATCTGAACGTGACGAGCGAGGTGATGGAGGAAGCAACTTCGATCGTGGAGAAGACGCTGAAGAGCGTTGAAGTCCCGGTAGCCAAGGGTATCTGACCGGCCGTTTGGCGGGTCACCCCACACCATCCCGATACCGAGGAGGACCGCTGGATGCAGTTCCGCGAAAACCCCAAGGGCTCGCAGTATGGCAGGACGCTGGTTGTTGGACACTGGATAGGCGGCAAGGAGGTGGGAGAGAAGGCGAAGGAGCGTTTTCAGTCGCTGAACCCTGCCTGGCGCGATGACGTGGTGGGCGATTTCCCGGTGGGTACGGCGAAGGACGTCGAGCAGGCGTGCAAGACGGCGCGCGATGCGTTCAAGGCGTGGCGGACGGTGCCGGCGCCAATCCGGGGGGAGGCCATCGGCCGGCTGGGCCAGCTTCTGCGCCGGGAAAAGGAGCGCCTGAGCCAGTTGCTGAGCCGGGAGATCGGCAAGCCTTTGCGCGAGGCCCGCGGCGACGTGCAGGAGGCGATCGACACGGCCTCGTTCTTCCACAGCGAGGGCCGGCGTCTATACGGGCAGACGGTGCCGAGCGAGCTGCGGCGCAAGGAGCTGGAGACGTTCCGCCGGCCGCTGGGCGTTTGCGCGATCATTACGGCGGGGAACTTCCCGGTGGCGGTGCCGTCCTGGAAGATGATCCCGGCGGTGCTCTGCGGGAACACGGTCGTGTGGAAGCCGAGCGAGGATTCGTCAGCAATCGCCTGGGCGTTTGCGTCGCTTTTCCGTGCGGCGGGCGTGCCGGAGGGCGTGGTGAACGTGGTTTACGGGCCGGGCCCGTCCACGGGTCAGGCGCTTGTGGACGCGATAGACAAGGGGCTCGTGGACAAGATCAGCTTCACGGGCAGCTCGGCGGTCGGCAAACGGGTCGGCGAAGTGGCCGGGCGGAACCTCCAGGTGCCGAGCCTTGAGCTGGGCGGCAAGAACCCGATGGTGGTGATGGAGGACGCGGACCTTGAGCTGGCGGTGACCGGGGCGATCTGGTCGGCCTACGGGACGGGTGGTCAGCGGTGCACGTCGCTGGGGAACCTGATCCTGCACAAGAAGATCGCGGACAAGTTCGTGAAGAGGTTCCTCGATCAGGTGAAGACGCTGCACATGGGCGATCCGAGTTTTGATGAGGACATCACCTACGGCCCGATGATCAACGAGCGTTTCCTCAAGCGCTATCTCGAGCACCACAAGATGGCGGAGAAGGCAGGGGCGAAGGCTCTGCTCGTTGGCGAGCGGATCAAGAAGGGCAAGGAGCCGAAGAAGTTCACGGGCGACGCGGAGAAGGGACTGTACGTGACGCCGACGCTTTACGACAACGTGGACATCAACAGCGAGCTGGCCCAGACGGAGGTTTTCGGCCCGACGATCAACATCATCCGTGTGGCAGATTTCGACGAGGCGATTGCGGCGGCAAACGGGACGCCGTACGGGCTTTCCTCGTCGATCTATACGAACGACCCCGTCTATCGCCACCGTTTCAAGACGGAGATCACGGCGGGGATGACGTCGATCAACAACACGACCTCCGGGGCCGAGGCGCACCTGCCCTTCGGCGGAAACGGCTGGTCGGGCAACGGGACGCGCGAGTCCGGCATCTGGGTCATCGACGCGTACACGAAGTGGCAGTGCGTGAATATAGACGATTCTGGCGGCCTGCAGCTTGCCCAGATCGAAACCGAAGGCGTCGAGGGCGGCGATCCGCAGGACATCGATCCGCTGCTTCCCTCGAAGACCTGACATCGGCACCCCCACCGGAAAGGACGGTACCCCCATGCACGTTGACGAGTTCTTCCAAAACCTCTGGCAGGATTACATCCGAATCGCTCCCGCAGCGAAGGTGCTGCACGACAAGGTGACCGAGCGCGGCGAGCAAATCCACAACGACCACGTGGCGTTCCGCACGTATGACATCGCCCCGATCAACCTCGATGCGCTGGAGAAGCACGTGCTCTCGGTCGGCTACCAGCGCTACGCACCGTATGAGTTCAAGGAGAAGAAGCTGCGTGCCTACGGGTACATCCACCCGGAAGGGAAGCCGCGGATTTTCCTGAGCGAGCTGGAGACGGGCAAGTTCAGCCCGGAGCTTCAGGAGACGGTGAAGGGGCTGTGTCAGCAGGTGGACCCCAAGCGCGTCGAGCAGATCGACGTCATGTGGGCCGGCCGGCTCTGGGACCCGGTTCCGTACGCGACGTACCAGCGGCTGCTTGAGGAGAGCGAGTACGCGGCTTGGGTGGCGGCGATCGGCATCCGGGCGAACCACTTCACGATCAGCGTGAACCACCTGAAGACGCTGCCGACGATGGACGACCTGCTGAACTTCGTGGAGAGCGTTGGCTACAAGCTGAACACGAGCGGCGGGCGCATCAAAGGGAGCCCGGAAGTGCTGCTGGAGCAGGGCTCTACGCTGGCCGACCGGGTGGAGATGGAGTTCGCCGGCGGCGAGAAGCACGTGATCCCGACTTGCTACTACGAGTTCGCGCGGCGCTACCCGGATTCGAGCGGGAAGCTGTACGATGGTTTCGTGGCAGCGAGCGCGGACAAGATTTTCGAGTCCACGAACGTGAAGAACTGACCCGGTTCCGCCGGGAAGAGAGTTTCAGCGGGTGCCCGCCGGTTTGCCGGCGGGCACTTTGTTTTCGGGAGCGTTGGACCGTTTGCACTTGTCCACCTCCGCGGGATCAAGACGATGAGCGGTGCGCTGTGGAAACAGCTTCACACCCATCATGAGAAGGAGGGACCCGCATGAGGTCTTGGAAACGAATCGCCGGGAAGGCCGTGGCGGCCGCACTGACGGCAACCGTGGTATCCTTGGGCGCCATGTACGCCGGAACGACTCCCGCCGCGGCGGACGAGATCAACGTGGACGGAGTGTCCGCGCAGGTCGTGGACGTGAATCAGCCGATGCTGCGGGGTGTCTGGATCGACACCTGGAACCCGGGCATGCTCTCGCCCGAACAATGCGAACTGCTCGTGGAGAAGGTCCGCGCCGCGAACCTGAACGCAATCTTCCCCGAAATCCGCAAGGTGGGGGACGCGTACTACCTGAACGGGCTCGAACCGATGGCGGACAACATCGACGGGCCGGACGACTGGGACCCGCTGCAGTACCTGATCGAGCTGTGCCATGATACTTCCGACGGCAAGCAGCGCATCGAGGTCCATGCCTGGCTGGTGACGCTGCGGATGTGGCGGGGCTCCGCTGACCCGCCCGAGGGGCACCTTTTCCATGAGCACCCCGAAACGATCATGGAGACCAAGGAGGGGGAAACCGTCGGGGGCGGATCGATGTATGCAGACCCCGGGCACCCGATGACGATCGAGTGGACGGCGAACGTGTTCCGCGACGTGGCGGAGCGCTACGACATCGACGGCATCCACCACGACTACGTGCGGTACCCCGGCGACCAGGAAGGCGAGTGGGGATACGGCGAGGTGAGCCTGGAGCGGTTCCGGGCGCGGACCGGGTTCGAGGGCATCCCCGACAATGACGACCCGCGGTGGGAGGCCTGGCGCCGCAACCAGGTCAACGACCTCGTGCGGCGTATATACGGCGAGGTGATGGAGGCCAACCCGGACGTGCTGGTGAGCGCCTCCACGCTCAACTGGGCGCTTGAGATGGATGTTTGGGACTGGTTCACGTCGAGCCCGCGGCTCAACGCGCACCAGGACTGGCCGCAGTTCATGCGCGAGGGGACGCTGGACCTGAACGTGCTGATGAACTATACGCGCGAGGACGCGCAGCCGCACCGGTATGGCGACTGGATGGAGGTGGCCATGCGCACGCGCCAGGACCGCCATGCGATCATGGGGCCGGGAGCGTACCTCAACAGTATAGACGACACGTACCGCCTGATCCGCGAGGCCGTGGCAGCGGGCTCGGAGGGGATCAACCTTTACTCCTACAACAACACGAACACGGACGGGGTTCCGCGGGCGGAGTTCTTCGAACGCCTTGGGCAGGAACTGTTCACCGAGGAGGTCCCGCCGTCCGAGCGTCCGTGGAAGGAGAACCCGCTTTATGGCGCGGTGATCGGGCAGGTGTTCGATGACGGCGAGTGGGTGGACGGCGCAGTGGTCACGCTCAACGGCGCCTCGACCAAGACGCTGCTCACCGACGG
>SLMS01000055.1 GCA_007133495.1 Candidatus Sumerlaeota bacterium
CGTAGAGCGCTTCGAGCGTTTCGACGGCGTCGGCGCGTACGCCCCTGCGGAAGCGGGCAAGCGCCACCGACCGGAGCATGGAGGACTGGCCGGGGTTGAAGAGCAGGGCCACGCGGTTGCAAAAAAGCGTCATCGGGGGCATGCGGCGCTGGTCGAACCATGTGGCACAGCGGGGCCAGACCGCACGGTTGGCGAATTCGAATCCGAAGAGGAGGGCGATCAGGGTGAGCCCGCTGCCGAGGGCGAGCCCGGCGGTGGCCGCGTCCGGGGCCACGTCCGGGAGGACCTCGTGCACGTAGAAGGCAGTGCGGATGGGGACGGCGGCGGCGGCTCCGGTGAGGAAGGCGGCGGCGGCGATGAGCTTGTAGGGACGGTGGGGCCGGCGGCTGTCGAAACTGAGCACGTAGGCGAGAAGAAGCGCGGCAAGAAGGCCGGCGCCGGCGAGCATTTGCCTGTCGAGAACGGGGGCCATCTGTTCACGCGATTCGAACCGGCCCATCAGGGCGGGTTCGATCGCGGTCCATTCCATGATGCCCCAGCCGGAGAGGAGAACGGCTCCGAGGGCGGTCAGGATGAACAAAAGTGTCGAAATGGGAACCAATTCGGGCCCTCCCCTGCGCAAGCTGGGTAGAAGGGTGGGTCGGAAACTCCGAGACGACAAGGCGGATTTCGCGGGTGGACTCCGCGTGGGCGGCGGTGGTTAAGTGCCGCCAAAAGCCGGTTGACCCTGCCGGGGCGTGCAGGCGAAGAAAGGGCGAACCTGAGCCGTCCCCCCAACGGAGGAATCCCTTGGCAAAGCGCAAGACCACCAAAGCCGCCGATCCGCCGGAGGAAAAGGCACCCGCCGCCCCGGCCAAGCAGGAGCCCTACCGGGTTCTGGCGCTCAAGTACCGCCCGCAGACGTTCGAGGAGGTGGTGGGCCAGCGTGCCGTGGTCCGGCAGCTTCAGGGCGAAATCCGCGACAACCGCGTGGGCCATGCGTACCTTTTCACCGGGCCGCGCGGGATCGGGAAGACCTCGCTCGCGCGCATCTTCGCCAAGGCGCTGAACTGCGTGGAGGGCCCCACGGCCACGCCGTGCGGCAGGTGCCGGCACTGCCTCGGCATCGCGAACGATTCAGACATGGACGTGGTGGAGGTGGACGCCGCGACCTACACGAAGAAGGAAGAGACGGTGGAGCTGCTCGAAGGCATCAACCGGGTGGCCTTCGATGCGCGCTACAAGGTGTATATCATCGACGAAGTGCACATGTTCTCCAACCACTCATTCAACGTGCTGCTCAAGCGGTTGGAGGAGCCACCGCCGGGTGTGGTGTTCATCCTGGCGACGACGAACCCGGAGAAGATTCCCGAAACGGTGCTCTCGCGGTGCCGCCGGCTGGAGTTCGAGCGGATGGAGACGGCCGAGATCACCGGCCGGCTGGCGGAGATCGCCGAACGCGAGGGCGTGCACTTCGCCGAGGGCGAACGCGACATGATCCTGGAGGCGGTGGCGCTTTCCAGCGAAGGTGGAATGCGGGACGCGCAGGTGGCGTTCGATCAGCTCATCTCGCTGGCGGAGGGCGAACTCACGCTGGAGCATGCCCGCTCACTACTCGGCATCGTGGAGAGCGACCTGCTGCACCAGCTCCTCGAGGCGCTCGTGAAGCAGGACACTCCGGCCGCGCTGCTGCTGGTGCGCGAACTGGTAGACAAGGGGCGGGACCTGCAGCGGTTCGTCAAGACGTTCACCGCCTATCTGCGCGACGCGATGATGCTGAAGGCGAACGCGCCGGAGGACTTGCTGCGCACGACGCGGTCGAACCCGGGGCGGGTGCGGGAGCTGACGGCGAACCTCTCCATGCCAGCGCTGCTCAACATGGTTCAGCAGTTCCTCGACCTGGAGGAGAAGTCCCGCAGCGCCGCGCCGATGCGGTTCCTGCTGGAGTTCGCTCTGATCAAACTGACGGCGATCCACCCGCGGTTTGTGCTGGACGCGATGGACAAGAAGACGCTGCGGCGGGCGGAGGCGGCGGGAAACGCGGCACCCGCGGCAAGCGAGCAGCCGGCGGACGCTGCTCCCGCTCCGGCGTCGCGCCCCGCCCAGCGCGCCACGAGCCGGATCGGATATGCTTCGGGCCGGGAGGAGCGGCAGGCCCCGGCGCTTGCGCTGGCGCGGGACAGTGCTCCGGCCGGGACGGCGGAGCTTCCCGCAATCGAGGTGGGCGCTCCGTCCTCTCCTCCGGCGGAGGAGACTTCATCGCCGGCCGGCATTCCGGGCACGGCACTGGACAACCTGGCGGAACGGCTGGACGCCGGACTTCCGGGGAATCTGCGTGTCATGCGGGCGGCGGAATTGGACTACCGGGAAGGAACGTTGCGGATCGGCCTGGCGCCGGAGGACAGGATCGCCCTCGGCCCGCTCCAGCGCCCGGAGACCCGCGCTGATCTGCGCCGCCTCGCGGAGGAGCACCTGGGCGCCGGTGTCCGGGTGGAGGTATCCGTGATGCCTGCGGACGCGGCGGCGGCCCGCGTGCCGGAGGAGGCGGGAGGGAACGGCAGCTCGGACGAGATCGCGCCACCCGCCCCAGAGCCGCCCGAACCAGTTGAGGAGACCCCCGTCGTGCCCTCCCCCAGGGCGGCGAAACCGCCGAAGTCCTTCGACGAGGCGCTCAACAACTTCCCCGATCTGCGGGGCGCCGTGGAACTGGTACGAAAGCATTGCGGCGTCTCCTCCATATGGTTCAATGGACAGCGTGTGTGACGGCACCCCCTGAGGAGCGCGAACAGCAAGAATGATGGACCCCGGAATGATCCAACGGTTGCAGAAGGACCTTCATTCGCGGATCGACCGCATGAAGGAGGAGTTGCAGACGAAGACGGTGGAGGGCACCTCCGGCGGTGGCGCGGTGGTGGTGGTGGCCAATGGCAACTCCGAGATTCAGGAGGTCCGCATCTCCCCCGAAGCGGTGGACCCCGACGACGTGGAGATGCTGCAGGACCTTGTGATGGCTGCGACGAACCAGGCGCTGGAGCGGGCGCGGGACCTGAACGAGTCCAGCATGTCGGAGATCACCGGAGGGCTGAAACTCCCCGGCCTTTTCTGAGGCGCCGAAGACACCCCGTATGGCCCTTCCTCCCGCCGTCGAATCGCTGATCGCGGAACTGGCGCGCCTGCCCGGCATCGGCCGGCGCAGTGCCGAGCGGATGGCGCTCGACCTTGTGACGGCGCCGGGCGGGCGCCGCGAGGACCTGCTCGCCGCCATCAGGGCGATCGGCGAGGAAATCTCCATCTGCCCGCGTTGCGGGTATTTCCGGACGGAAGGTGAATGCCTCGTCTGCGACCGCGGCCGGGACGAGGCGCAGCTTCTGGTCGTGGAGCGGCCGCTCGACGTGATCGCCATCGAGAAGGCGGGAGGCTACCGGGGGCACTACCACGTGCTGGGGGGGCATCTGGCGCCGCTCAAGGGCGTGGGGCCGGAGGACATCCGGCTGGAGGAGCTTTTCCTGCGGCTGGAAAGTGGCACGGTGCGCGAGCTGATCCTTGCGACCTCCCCGAGCGTGGAGGGCGACGCCACGGCGCTGTATATCGCCCGGAAGGCGCGCAAGGAGGGGCTTTCGGTGACGCGGCTGGGCAGGGGCGTGCCGATGGGTGCCTCCCTGGAGTTCAGCGACGCCGGGACGCTCCGCATGGCCCTGGAAGGGCGCCGCGCCCTTGACGATGCCCCATGAGTACGCCGCGCCCGCACGTTCAATCACCGAAGAATCCGCTCGTAAAGCAATACGCCCCCGCGCGCCGGAGGAAGGCGGGCCTTGTCTATGCGGAGGGGGAACGGCTGGCGCGCGAGGCGCTCTCCGGGTGCTGGGAGTGTGAGCGGCTCCTGCTGCGGACAGGTTGGGAGGAAGGAAGCCGTGCGGCGGAGGAACTGTTGCGGCTGGCAGGCGGGCGCGGTTGCGCCGTGGAGCGGCTCGGAGCCAAGGCAATGGAACGGATCAGCGATTGCGAGACGGCGCCCCCGGCCGGCGTGCTCTGCCGTCCGCCGGAGCGGCTGACGCGGCTGCCCGAACCACTCCCGCGGCGGGTGCTGGTGCTCGATTCGGTGCAGGACCCGGGCAACGCGGGGACGCTGGTGCGGACCGCGGTGGCGTTCGGTTTTCACACGGTGCTTGCGGGTGATGGCGTGCGGCCGGCCAACGAGAAGTTCGTGCGCGCGACTGCGGGTGTGTGTTTTGCGGAAGGTGCGCTTTCCGCGCTGCCGGACAGGCAGCGGGTGCGGGAGAGCCTTCAGGCGGCGGGGGCGGTCCTGTATAGACTGGAGCCGGACGAGGGAGAGCCGATTGACGGCGTTGCGGCCCCGGCGGACGTGCCGCTGGCGCTCGTGGCGGGCAACGAGGCGCGGGGGCCGGACCCGGCGGAGTGGCCGGGGGCCGTGCCGCTTCGCGTGCCGATGCGCGAGGGGGTGGAGTCGCTCAACGTGGCGGCCAGCGCGGCCATTGTGCTCTATCTCTTCCGGGCGGACGTATAGACGAATGAACCGCTGGGACCTTGCCTACCTTGCCGCGGCGCCGGCGTTCCTGGCGTCTGTTGCAGTGAAGCGGCTGCGCCACGGGAAGTACCGCCGGTCGCTGCCGGGCATGTTCGGAAGGGACCTTCCGGAGGAGCCTTTGCCGGCTGTCCGCGAGCGGGTCTGGATGCACTCGGTGAGCGTGGGCGAGACGGTGGCTGCGGCGGCCATTTTCCGGCGTCTGCGGGAGAATCATCCGGGGTGGGAGTTCCTCTCCACGGCAACGACCGAACCGGGATTCGAGCAGGCGGCGCGCTCGTTCGCGGAAGCGGACCACCGCACCTTCGCGCCGGTGGACCTGAGCTGGGTGGTGCGGCGGTTCCAGGAGCGCTGGAATCCATCCGTCTATATCGTGTTGGAGACGGAGCTTTGGCCGAACACCCTGCTCACCTGCCGGCGGCGCGGCATTCCGGCGTTTCTGGCGAACGGCAAGGTTTCGGAGAAGTCGTTCCGCTCGTATAGACGTCTTGGCCGGCTGTTCCGGCCGGTGCTGGATTGCTTCACGGCGTTCCTGGTGCAGACGGACGAGGGGGCGGAGCGGCTGCGCACGCTGGCCGGCCCCGGGGCGAGGATACACGTGACGGGAAACGTGAAGCTGGACGGGCTGCCCGCGCCGCTGACGGAGGAGGAGCGCGCGGCAATCCGCAGGGAGTGGAGCGTGCCGCGCGGCGGGCTCGCGGTTCTGGCGGGGAGCACGCACCGGGGGGAGGAGGAGCTTGTCTATAAGGCCTTCCGGCGTGCAGCGGACCGGCTCGGCTCGGAGGACATGCCGGAGCCGGTTCTTGTGATCGCGCCGCGTCATCCGGAGCGTTTCGGCGAGGCGGCGAGGCGGTTGCGCAGCGCGGGGGCGGCGGTGCACCCGCTGAGCGAAGGCGGCACTCCCCCGCCGGGGAGCGTGCGGCTGCTCGACCGGATGGGGGTGCTCGGGCGCAGCTTCGGCGCGGCGGACGTGGCGATCCTTGGCGGCGCGTGGAATCCCATCGGTGGGCACAACCTGCTCGAGCCGGCAAACCACGGTGTGCCGGTGGTGCACGGGCCGCACATGCATTCGCAGGGGGAAATCATGCGGATCGTGCGCGCAGAGAACGCGGCGGCGGAGGTGCCGGAGGAGGAACTGGCCGCCACTCTGTATAGACTGCTGTACAACAGGGAGGAACGCGAGGCGCTGGGGAAGCGGGGCCTCCAGGCTGCCCGGAGAAACGCCGGCGCCGCGGGGCGGACGGTGGAGCTGATCGAGGAGTACCTTTCCGCCAGCAAATAACGGACGGCCGGGCCGGCGCTACTCCTCCTCCACGCGAAGGGCGTCGTACCCGTTATAGACGTTCTGCGCGGCGGGGACGCCTTCCCGCAGGACGTACTCGACGGCGTCGGCCGCGACGTCGGTCATGTGGCGGGCAAGGTCGAGCGCTTCACCCCGCAGGGGGGCGAGGACGTAGGCGGCGAGGTCGCCACGCCAGTTCTCCGGCTTGCAGCCGATGCGCAGGCGGGGGAAGCCGTCCGTCCCAAGATGCTGTATGATGCTGCGCAGACCATTGTGGCCGCCGTGGCTGCCGCCGCCGCGCAGGCGTACCCTGCCCCAGGGGATCGCGACGTCGTCGCAGATGGCCAGCACGTGTTCGGGGTCGATGCGGTAGTAACGGGCGAGCGGGGCGACGGCTTCTCCGCTCAGGTTCATATAGGTGGTGGGCAGGAGGAGGAAGACCTTCTGCCCGGCAAAGTGCCCCTCCGCCACGTGGCCGCGGGTCAGGCGCGAGGAGCCAAACACAAGGCCGTGGCGTTCCGCCAGCAGGCGGCACACCTCGAACCCGAAATTGTGCGCCGTTTGCGCGTACCGCGGCCCGGGGTTGCCGAGCCCTGCGATGATCCACACGTGCGTGGGTGTGCCTCCGGTTTGTGGACTTTCGACTGACATCGCACCAGCCCGGGGCGCAGTGTGTGCATTGCTGGCGGTTTGTCCAGTGTGGAGACACCACCGTGCGCAGGGGGACGGAAAGACGGCAAGGGAACGTTCGGATATTCGGGGCCCGCTCCCCCCGCAGGAGGCGCTGCGGAATGCAGGGCTGCGGGTGGCGGAGCGCCTGCGGTCGGCCGGCCACGAGGCGTGGTTCGTGGGCGGCTGTGTGCGCGACCGGCTGCTTGGGCTGCCGCTGAAGGACATCGACGTCGCGACGGACGCCCGGCCGGAGCAGGTGGTGCAACTCTTCCGCGGGGCGCGGAAGGTGGGCGCCAAGTTCGCGGTGATCCTGGTCCCCGAGGCCGGCTTTCACTTCGAGGTGGCGACCTTCCGCAAGGACGGGCGCTACCGCAATCACCGGCATCCGGAGAAGATCGATTTCGGCACGCGGGAGGACGATGCACGCCGGCGCGATTTTACGATCAATGCCCTTTATGAAAATCCGTGGACTGAGGAGGTGGACGATCCTGCCGGCGGGAAGCAGGACCTGCGGGCTCGGCTTGTGCACTGTGTCGGTGATCCGGAGCGGCGGTTCGAGGAGGATGCGCTGCGGATGCTGCGGGCGGTGCGCTTTGCGGTGCGCTTCGATTTCGAGATCGAGCGCAACACATGGGAGGCGCTGCGCGATCGCGCCCACACGATCGTCTATATCAGCCCCGAACGGCAGCGCGACGAGCTGACGGGCATCCTGACGGCACCCGGGGCGGGGCGCGGGCTGCGGCTGCTCGCGCGGTCGAGGCTGCTCCACTGGCTGCTGCCCGAGGTGGAGGAAATGCAGGCCGTGGAGCAGGGCGGCTGGCACACCGAGGGCGACGTCTTCGAGCACACGGCGCTGGTGCTGGAGCACCTCGAACCGCGCACCACGGTGACCGCTTGGGCGGCGTTGCTGCACGACGTGGGCAAACCGCCAACCTTCCACCGCGACCCGCAGACGGGGCACATCAGTTTCTACGACCACCAGAACATCGGGGCGGACATGGCGCAGGACATCATGCGCCGGCTGCGGTTTCCCAACGCGGAGACGGAGGCGGTCGTGCGGATCGTGCGCCGGCACATGAACTTCCTGAACGTGGAGCGAATGCGGACGGCGACGCTGCGGCGGTTCCTCGCCGCGCCGGAAATCGAGGAGGAGCTGGCGGTGCACCGGGCGGATTCGCTGGCGTCCGAGGGCATTCCGGCGGAGCGGCGCCTTGCCACCTATAATTTCTGCCGGGAGAAGCTGGAGGAGTTCCGCGCGCGGCAGGAGGACCCGCTGCCGCCGCCGCTGGTTGACGGGCACGATGTGATGAAGGCGGGCATTCCGGCCGGCCCGGCCGTGGGCGAGGCACTCGCTGCGGTGCAGGAGGAGCAACTGGAGGGCCGGCTGGCCAGCCGGGAGGAGGCGCTGGAGTGGCTGCGGCTATACGCCCGGGAAAAAGGAGAAGGGCCTGTATAGACGCAGCGCGGGGCGCTACGAGGGCGGAATGACGGCGAAGACGTTGCCCGACTTGGCGTTCTGCATGCTGATCTGCTGGGCGAGGGCTTGGGCAATGTCGCGGTACACGGTGAAGAAGGGGCTCTCGTCGTAGGCGGCGACGGGCCGGCCGCGGTCCATGGCCTCGCGGATCTGGGTGTTCAGCGGCAGCGCACCGAGGAACGGCACGCCGAGTTTTTTCGCTGCGTTCTCGCCTCCGGCGTTGTCGAAGATTTCGTCCCGGTGCCCGCATTCAGGGCAGAGATAGTAGGACATGTTTTCGATGACGCCCAGGACGGGGATATCGACTTTGGCGAACATGGCGGCGCCCTTGCGCGCGTCCTGCAGCGCCACGTTCTGGGGCGTGGTGACGATGACAGCGCCGGTGAGGGGCACGGTCTGGGAGAGGGAGAGCTGCACGTCGCCGGTGCCGGGCGGCAGGTCGATGATCATATAGTCCTGCTGCCCCCAGGCGACGTCCTGGATGAGCTGTTTGAGCGCACCATGAAGCATCGGCCCGCGCCAGACGAGCGGCTGGCTTTCCTCCACCATGAAGCCCATGGAGAGGACGGTGATGCCGTGTGCCTGCAGGGGGACGATGCGGTTGTCGGCGACGCGTGGCCGGCCGGTGACGCCGAGCATGGCGGGGACGTTCGGGCCGTACAGGTCCGCGTCCAGCAAAGCGGTGCGGGCGCCGGTCTTCGCGAGGGCCACGGCAAGGTTGACCGCGGTGGTGGTCTTGCCGACGCCACCCTTGCCGGAGCCGACGGCGATGATGTTGCGGACGCCCGGGATGGGCGCCTTGCCGGCGTCCACGGGTGCCTGGCGGACGTCGGCGGTCATGTTGATCTGGATGTCCTTGATACCGGGGACTCTGGCGACCGCCTCCTGGCAGTCGGACTTGATTTTGTCCTTCAGCGGGCAGGCGGGGGTGGTGAGGCAGACGGTGAAGCGTGCCTCCCCGGCGGCGTCGTCCACTTCGAGGTCGCGGATCATGTTGAGGGAGACCAGGTCCTTGTGCAGGTCCGGGTCTTCCACGGTGCGGAGTGCATCGAGGACAGCGTCTTTGAGTGCGGGCATTGGGGTGGGGCTCTCCGGTGTTGTGTTTTGGGCGGCGGCCGCGGTGGCCGTTGGCCGGGTCAGCGCTGGCGCGGGATGCGCCTGGCTTCGAGGACATCGACGGCAAGGGGCGGCCGCTGCTGGGTGATGACCGTTACGGTTTCGTCGCTCGTACGGTCCTCTCGGATGTGGAGCAAACGGCGTGCTGCTCTTTCGTCGAGCATGAACTCCGCCGGCGTGCCGCTTTCGTCAAGGGCGCCAAGGTATTCGGCGGTGATTCGGTAGCGGCGGGGGTCGAGACCGAGGCGAAGCGTCACGCCGGGCTCAATGAGGTACTCGCCGACGGTGCGGACGTTCCGGTCGCCGCCGGTGATATCCTCCAGCTTTGCCATGACGCTGACATCGAGGGAGTTGTGGACTTCGAACTGGTTCCACAGCGGGTCGAAGCTTTCGTAGTACTGCTCGGCGGTTGTGCTCTCGGCGATGGGAGTGCGAGTGCCGTCGGTGCGCATGAGGGGGCCGAAGAACTCGGTGCGGACGACGATGATGGCGTTCGATTCGGCGCGCACGAAGCCGAGGTTGGCCATTCCCTCGCGGGGTGAGTCCGGCGCCCAGGCAAGGATGTGGAGGTTCACCTCCTGAGGCAGCTCGACGTTGCGGAAGGTCATGGCCGGGAGCGGTTCGCCGTATTTGAAGACGCGTCCCGCGTCGAGGCCGACGAAGTTCAGGCTTATGCGGTACGGTGTAAAGTTGACGAACTGGACGCTCGCCTCGCCGTGGGTGGTGTGGGCGGCGCCAGCCATCATTTCGCGCGGAAGGCGGGCGTCGCCGCGCCGAAGGTGAGGGAGCAGTTTTGCTTCGAATTCGGCGAGGACCTCGGCCCTTGTCGGGCCGGGACGAGGAGTCGGGGTGGCGGGAACTTCGGGAGCGGGGGTGGCCTGCTCCACGGGCCGGGGGACCCAGACGGTGCGGAAGCCGATCTGGTCGCGGATGTCCTGGATGGGATAGGGCCGGCGGTAGGTGGCGCGGGTGTCGCGGATGGGCGTGAGGTAGCTTCCACCGCGGACGGTCTTCATTTCGCCGTCGGTGGGTCCTTCGGGGTTTTCCCGGGGGGAGGAGGTGTAATAGTCGCGCTCGAACCAGTCGCGCGTCCATTCGGCGGCGTTCCCTCCCATGTGATGGACGCCGTAGCCGGAGACGTCGCGCGTCTCGTCGTGGATGGAGGCGGTGGGGCTGGTGGTGTTGCCGCCGGCGACGATGTCCTCGGAGGTGGGGGGGTCATTGCCGGTGGTGTAGAGGGTATTGCCGGGTCCTCGGGCGGCCTTTTCCCACATGGCCTCGGTGGGGAGCTGCTTGCCGGCCCACTGGGCGTAGGCTCGTGCGGCGGACCAGGGGATACCGACGATGGGGTGGTCGGCGTGGGTGAGCAGTTCGTGCCCGGAGGCGCGGGAGGGTGGTGCAGTCTGGACTTGGTCGCGGAACGTGTCATACTGCTCGTTGGTGATTTCGTATTTGTCGATGTAGAAGGAGGAGAGATAGACCTCGTGCTCGGGGCTTTCGCGGCGCAGCCCCCCGTCCTCCTCATCGAGTCCCATGCGGAAGGTACCGTAGGGAATGAGGACCATTTTCGAGCCATCACGTTCCCAGATGATTTCGCGTGGGAATTCACTGCCGTATTCGTTGGGGACCATTTCGGTCCCTTCGACGGGCCGCGGCTGGGCGTGGCCGGTTTGCTGGAACCATGCGGCCATCGCCAGGACGGCCAGGGCGGCGGCTAGCACTCGTGACATTGGCGGTGTTTCCTTCGGTACAATGGCCCTCGGGCCAGTTTCTCGTTGGGGAGTATGCTTATGCGGCCTGTGGCGGTGCTGGCAAGCAAGGCCTTTCGTTCACAGCATGGAGACGATCAGGATTCCCAACCCCACTCCCAGGAGCAGGGTGACCACGGCAACAGCAGCAATCAGGAGATAGAGCTTTCCGGGGGAGAGGAGCTGTTCGAGCTGCTCGCGGGTGCCGCTGGCGCCATCGGAGGTGCCGGGGGAGGTGGCTGCGGCCACGCGCGGATGGGGGGAGGAGGAGCCGGGGCCGAAGTGGGGTTCGAGCCGCTCGACCACCGCGGAGGCGCTGGCGATGCGGCTCTTCGGGTCTTTCTGCAGCATTTCCTCCAGAACGCTGGCCAGCGTTTTGGGGAGGTCGGGCCGCTGGGGGGCCAGGGGCTTGTGCTTTTCCTTCACGATGCGGCGCATGGTGGAGATGTCGTCGCCAGCGAGGAACGGGTGCTCGCCGGTGAGCATTTCGTAGGCGACGACGGCGAGGGAGAAGAGGTCTGACCGGCCGTCGGGCTCGATGCCGAAACGGTCGCTGATCTGCTCCGGCGACATGTAGGCGGGAGTTCCGACGGCGAAGCCGGTGGCGGTGAGGCTCTCGTCTGCTTCGCCCTTGGCGAGGCCGAAATCGGTGAGGACGACGCGGCCGGTTTCCCGCTCGATCAGAATGTTTCCGGGCTTTATGTCGCGGTGGAGGATGCCCTTGTGGTGGGTATGGGCGAGGGCGGAGGCGAGGCTGTAGAGCATCTTGCCGACCTCCTCGACGGACCAGCTCCGGCCGCGGCGCCGTTCGCGTTCGATGTCGGTGCCTTCGACGTACTCCAGGGCCAGGAACTGAATGGCGCCGGAGTCCTCGAATTCGTAGAGCTGGGCGATGTGGGGGTGGCGAATCTGGGCGAAAGTGCGGGCTTCGCGGCGGAAGCGGAGGACGCTGTTTTCCTTCGTCTGGCGGTCCTGGGCGAGGACCTTGATGGCGACGCGCCGGCCGAGCTTGCGGTGCTCGGCGAGGTACACCGTGCCCATGCCACCGCGGCCGAGTTCGCTGACCAACTGGTAGTCGCGCTGCTCAAGGGCCGCCTGCATGCGGGGGTCGAGGCTCATGCGCGGGGGCTTTGTGGGCATCGGGCGGGCAGGGTCGATCATCTCCCACTTTCTCCGGAAATTCGGACGGACTTCTTTCCGCTACCCTGAATCGGCGCGATTACGTCCGTGGTGGCAAATGGAGAATGCCGGCAGGTGGAGGCATCAGGGCAATGACTTACTGTGCGCCGTAGAGCCTGTCGTAGAAGTTGAGGAACTCGCCGGTGCGGACGTTTTCGAGCCAGGAGGTGTTTTCGCGGTACCAGCGGACGGTATCGGCCAGGCCTTCTTTCCAGGGAATGCAGGGCTCCCAGCCGAGTTCGTGCCGTGCCTTGGCGGGGTCGATGGCGTAGCGGCGGTCATGGCCGGGCCGGTCGCGCACGTAACGGATGGCGGATTCGCCCCGGCCGGTCAGCTCGGCCAGGGCGCGGACGACCGCGATGTTTGCCTGCTCGTTCTCGGCGCCGATGCAGTAGGTCTCGCCTGAGCGGCCGTGTTCGAGGCAGGCGCGGACGGCGCGGCAGTGGTCCTCCACGTGAATCCAATCCCGCACGTTGAGCCCGTCGCCATAGACGGGGACCCGTTCGCCGCGAAGAAGGTTCATGATGGCCAGGGGGATGAGTTTTTCCGGGAATTGATACGGCCCGTAGTTGTTCGAGCAATTGGTGATGATGACGTCCTGGCCGTGGGTATGGAAGGCGGCGCGGACGAGGAAGTCCGCGGCGGCCTTGCTGGCGGCGTAGGGCGAGCGCGGGTCGTAGGGCCGGTCCTCGTGGAAGCGTTCGGTGGAATCCAGGGCGAGGGAGCCATACACCTCGTCGGTGGAGACGTGCAACATGCGGGGCGAGCCAGGAGCGGCGCGAGCGGCGCCAAGCAGCACCTGCGTGCCGGTGACGTTGGTGTGGATAAACGGGGCAGGGTCCTCGATGCTGCGATCGACGTGGGATTCTGCGGCGAAGTGGATGACGGCGGAGGGTTTGTGCCCGGCGAAAACCCGATCCACAGTATTGGGATCGGCAACGTCCCCCCGGACGAACGCGAAGCGGTCCGGCTCGCCGGTCCACTGCGCGAGGTTTTCGAGATTCCCGGCGTAGGTAAGGGCGTCCAGCGCTACCACGCGGCTGCACCAGCGTTCGGAAAGCGCCAGGCGAACGAAATTGCTGCCGATGAATCCGGCGGCACCGGTGACGAGCCAGGTGGTGCTTGCGCTCATCCCGTGGGGGCTCCGGTTTTTTCGAGGACCTCATGGAGGAGGGTACAGATTTGCCCGGCGTCCTCCGGTGTGAGGGTGGGACACATGGGGAGGCTGATGATCTCGCGGGCGGCGAGCTCGGTGTGGGGGAGGCTTCCCTCTCCCGCCGAGAATTCCTGCATCGACGGCTGAAGGTGGCAGGGAATCGGATAGTGAATGCCGGTGCCAACGCCCTTCTCCTTGAGCCCCTGAATCACAGCATCGCGGTTCGGGACCCGCACGACGTATAGATGGTACGCGGAGACGGAGCCCTCGGGTGCGCTCTGCAGGCGGACGGGAATGGAGCGGAAGGGCTCTGCGGAGAGTATCTCGTCGTAGCGGGCGGCGAGGGCCTGGCGCCGGCGGGTCCACTCGCGCAGATGGGGCAGTTTGGCGAGGAGCACGGCCGCCTGCAGGGTGTCCAGCCTGTAGTTGGTCCCCATAACGAGGTGCTCATATTTCGCCGTGCGGCCGTGGTCAACGTATAGATGGAGGCGTGCGGCGAGTTCGTTATCGGTGGTGGTGATGGCGCCCGCGTCGCCGTAAGCGCCGAGGTTCTTGCCGGGGAAGAAGCTGAAGGCGGCTCCGGTGCCGAGGCTGCCCGCGGGGCGGTCCCTGTATGCGGCGCCGTGGGCCTGGCAGGCGTCCTCCACGACCGGTATGGCATGTTCGCGGGCGATTTCCGCAATCGTATCGAATTCCACCGGCATGCCGTATAGATGCACAACGGAAATGGCCCGGGTGCGCGGGGTGATGCATTCGCGTATGGACTGCGGGTCTGCGAGCATCGTGTCCGGGTCGATTTCTGCGAAGACCGGCACGGCGCCGGTGAGGCGAATGCTTTCCGCCGAGGCGATAAAGGTGTGGGAGGGGACAATCACCTCGTCGCCCGGCCCGATGCCAAGACATTCGAGAAGGGCGTGCATGGCGGCGGTTCCGTTGGCGCATCCCACCGAGTCCGGCACACCGCAGAAGGCGGCCCACTCGCGCTCGAACTGCTTCACCTCCGGGCCGTTGACAAATTGGCCGTGGGCAAGCACCTCTTCCATCGCGGCCCCGACTTCCGTGGCGAGGGATTGATTCAGTTTTTTCAGGTTAAGAAAGGGAAATGCGGCCATGCGGTGCGGCACCTCGTTTCAAGTATTATGCTTTCCATCGAAATCAAGACTCATGATTGCACCTCACCGTCCCGGCAGAAACCCGGAGTATATCCATTAATTATTCACCGGGAAATTGCGGGGGCGGGGACGCGCGGTTCGACCAACGCCCCGTCCTGCCGGATGGAAAGATCGCACGCTTCGAGGACGCTCATGATGCGGAGCGCCTCCTCCCCCGAACCGGTCGGCATGCGGCGGGTGCGGATGCAGTCCAGGAAATGAGCCACTTCCTCCGCGAGCGGCTCGCGCCATTCCAGGGGAAGCGATTCCTCCTCGCCCTGGCGGATTTCGAGCTTGAAGCGCTCGAGCGTGCCCGGCTCGGCCGTGGCCGGCACTTCCTCCACCCGTTTGTTATAGACGGTGAGAGGGTTCTGCATGTTCACGTCATCGTACACGAGCATTTTTTGCGTGCCGACGACGGTCATCGCGCGCACTTTGACGGGGTTTATCCAGCTCGCCTGGATGGAGGCCATGACGCGGCCGGGGAACTCGAGCGTCACCAGTGCAATGTCCTCCTGCTTGTGACGTTCATGGAAAGCGATGCCGCGGGCGCTGACGTTGAGGGGCATCGCGTCCAGCCAGTTTAGAATAATAGACACGTCGTGGGGCGCGAGATTCCAGAGCGCATTACAATCCTCGCGGATGCGGCCGAGCGAGAGGCGCTGCGCCAGAACGAGATGCAGTTTCCCGAGGGTGCCCGCGTCAATTTCCTGCCGTACACGCCGCACTGCCGGGTTGAAGAGGAACGTGTGCCCCACCATCAGGAGCCTGCCCAGTTCCGCGGCCCGCTGGACAAGTTCCTCGGCCGCGGCGAGGGTGAGCGCCAGTGGCTTTTCCACCAGCACGTCCTTGCCCGATTCGAGCATGAGGCGGACCTGCTCCTCGTGCAGGCCGGCGGGTGTGGCGAGCACGACGGCGTCCACGTCGTCACGGCCGGCCACCTGTTCGACGCTGGTGAGGAGCGCGGCCCCGGGGTGCTCGGCGCCGAATTTCTCCAGCTTCTTGCGTGAAAGATCGCAGAGCGCAGTGATACGGCAGCGTTTGTTCTGCGCCAGATTGCGCAGCAAATTCGGTCCCCACTGGCCGAGGCCGCAGTGGGCAACGCGGATGGGTTCCGTCATGCTGGTTGCTCCTTCAGGGGTGGTTCGGGAGTGACAAGACGCAGCCTTCCCTCTGCTTCAAGCTTATAGACACTGCCGTCCGCGGGACATGTATAGTCATCGCCCACCTTCAGCGCGGGGATGGTGTCACCGCGGATGGTGACCCACCCCATGCGGCGCGCGGGAACCCCGGCGACGAGGGCGAAGTCCGGCACTTTGCGGCTCACCACGGCGCCGGCGGCGACGAGCGCCCAGCGGCCAATGGTCAGGCCGCAGATGATCGTGGCGTTGGCTCCTATGGTGGCGCCGCGCCTGACCAGCGTGGGCTGGAACTCGTGCTTCCGCTCGACCGTGGAGCGGGGGTTCATGACGTTTGTAAACGTGGCGCCGGGCCCGCAGAACACCTCGTCCTCGAGCGTCACATCCTCGTACACGGACACGCCGTTCTGGACCTTGCAGTTCGAACCGATCTGCACGCCGCGGCCGACGTAGCAACCCTGCGAGATGACGCATCCCGCGCCGATGACGGCCTGCTCCCGCACATGGGCGAAATGCCAGATGCGCGTCCCGGGGCCGATGGTGCACGGTTCGTCCACGACGGCGCTGGGATGGATGACGGCGGAAGGAGAGATCACTTGGAGGAGAGCCTGCGGATGTCCGTTCGAATCGTGACAAAGCGAGAGTCCGCCCGGCGGGCGGCCAGCGCAAGGGGGAGTGGCCGGGCGCCGAGCCTTTTCGCCTCGGTGATCAGGTCCAGGAAGACTTCACTCCAACCGGGCCAGAGCAGCTCCTCCATGTTTTCCGGATGCCAGAGAGGGACAAACAGGCCGCCCGATTCGCTGACGCGGAGCATCAACTCGCGCCCTTTCTCCCATGCCTGCTGAGGCGTCATGCCGCGGAAATGGCGCAGGGTCGTGTCCATGAGCGTGGGGGGTGCTTCGATGAGACAGCGCGGCGGCCCTTCCTCCTCGCGCAGGCGGAAGGGGATGGCGGTGCCGCGGCGGAAGCCCTCCCGCGCGCCGAAGCCGAGTGTGCTGTCCACCGAGACTTTGCACCCCGGCGCTCCGGCCGGCTCGCGCAGGTAATGCGCACGGTGAACCGGCTCGATGCCCGGCCCGAGGAGGCGGCGGAGCTGGCGCCACTGGGCACCGAGGAAGCCGCGGCCAAGTTCCCGCGTGGCGTAGCTGCCGTGCAGGCCGATGTGGTGGAACTCGTTCTTGAGGATGCGGCGGAGGTAGCGGACCAGGCGCGGCGAGCGGGACAGGCGGTAACTGTCCAGCAGGTGGCGGCGGTGCGTCTGGCAGAAGAAGATGGCGGGGACGTCCATGCCTTCGAGCGCCTCGGCCAGCTCGCGCAGCCGCAGGTGTGGGTCCTCCATCAGTCCGGCCTGGACCATCATGGCCTGTCCGATGGCGCGGGGGATTTTGCCCGGCGCGGTGCGCCAGACGGTGCGCAAATTGCGCGCGAGCGCGCGGCCCCGGTACATACCGGCGGAGTCAATGTCGAGGGTCGTGCAGAGAAACCATTCGGGCTCCGGCAGCCGTTCGCGCCGGTTGGCGAGGCGCCAGAGCATGGTGCCGATCGAGCGCCCGAGCCGGTCCGCCACGGGCATGTCTATCAGCTCGTTGCGGACGAGGAGGCTTTCCTCCGGGGGGAAGCGGCCGTGCTCGTCGTGGAGCGCCACCCTGGTCTCCTCCGCGCCGTGGAGAATGGCGTGGCAGAGTCCGGCCACGTCGGCGGAGAGGGCGACCTCGCCCGCCCAGCTTCCGGCGGCGGGAAAGTCCATCTCCTCGATCATGGGAGTGCAGAGTTCGAGCGCTTCGGTCAGTTCCGCGCGGCGAAAGCTCCCCACCGGCGCGGACACGTGCAGGCAGGGAAGGTGTTCCGGCGTAGGCGGGGCGCCGCGTTCATGCACAGCGGCATGGGCGCTATCAGCCGCGGCGATGCGCAGGGGGACGGAGGTGCGGGAGAGCAGCTCGGCCCAGGCGGTGAGCCGCTCGCGCGAAGTGTCGGCAAGGTGCAAGGCGAGCCGGAGCGGCTCCGGTCCGCTCATCGTTTGCCGGCGGTCTCCGCAAGGAAACGGTCGAAGGGAGCACGCTGCTCGCGCTCCGCGACGCGGTTGCTGGCGCGCAGGAGCGAATCGAAGGTGCCGGCGTCGGTCCACCAGCCTTCCATGACGCTGTGTTCGAGCAGTCCACGCTCGATGTAGGCGTTGTTCACGTCGGTGATTTCCAGCTCTCCCCGGCCGCTTGGCTTGAGGGTCTTGACGACCTCCCACACCCACGCGTCGTACATATAGATGCCGGTAACTGCGTAGCGGGTTGGCGGTTCGGCCGGTTTTTCGATGATGCGGCGGATGCGGCCCTCCCCGTCGAATTCAGGGACCCCGAAGCGCTCGGGGTCGGGCACCTCCCGCAGGACGATGCGGGCGCCGTGCTCCTGCTTTTCGAAGCCGCGGACGTAGGGGGCGATGGAGTGCTCCACGATGTTGTCGCCGAGCATGACGACGCAGGGCTGTCCATCGACGAAGTGTTCCGCAAGGGAGAGCGCCGCGGCGATGCCGCCTTCGCCCTCCTGGTAGGTATAGTTGATGTCCTTGAGGCCGAAATCGCGCCCGTTGCCGAGGAGCTGGAGAAACGAGCCGGCGAAGGTGCCGCCGGTCACGATCATAATGTCGCGAACGCCGGCCTCCACGAGCGACAGAAGCGGCCAGTGAATCATGGGCCGGTTGTACACCGGGAGGAGGTGTTTGTTGGTGATTTTGGTGAGCGGGTGGAGGCGCGTCCCGAGCCCGCCGGCCAGCACGATGCCTTTCATGGTTTCCCTTTCCCGATTGCTTTTTTCCGTCCCTTGTTGGCTTCGTGGTGTTGGTGCACACCGTTCCCCGGGGCGCTGGCCCGGGCGCTCATGGCGAAAGCCGTGAGAGGGCGGAACAAATCTGCACGTTTCATTTCCATGGCCGCCTATCCGCCGAGTTTCCCGAGGAAGGCCTTCATCTCCTTGACGGTCTGGAGGTCACCGTTTTCCTCGGCCACGGCGATGCCGCGCGTATAGACATCGCGGGCCTTCTCCTGCTCTCCCGCCTTGCGGTAGGCGTCGCCGCAGAGCCGGTAGGCGGCAGAGTAGTCGGGCTTGAGGCGCAGGCAGCTTTCGAACTGCGCGGCGGCGTCGCCGGGCTTGTTCACGTCCAGGTAGAGCTTGCCCAGCATGAAGAAGCCGAGGTGGTCGCTGGGGTCTGCCTCCACCAGGGCGCGGAGTTGTTCGATTTTTTGCTCAGGGCTGAATTCGGGCATCGGTTTGCCTTTCGCTCCGTAAAGCCGTTTTGGTTTGCGGTGCCATCGGATGGTCCCGGTAGCTTCCTTGCCGGAGCAAGAGGCGGATTTCAAGCATCCCCGTGGAGCCCGGCGGCAAGTACCCGCCGCGGAGGGCCAAAGCCGGGAAAACGCGCCTCACCATCGGCCGCGATGAGTTGGGAACCTCCCGAACAGTTCGAGCGCGATGCAAAGCCGCCCTACGGCCGCAGGGTGTACCTGCCGGCTTACGAGACGCTCGATCCGGCCGGACTGCCGTGGGCCGAGATGCGCAAGTACCCCGAGCGCTTCCCCGGCCGGCACATCGCGAAGGTGGCCAGCGCGCGGACGGTGGTCGGAATGGACTTCACCCCACCGGGAGAGGAGTCCCGGCGCATCTACGTCAAGCGCAGCTACTTGCGCAGCCCCTTCAAGCGGCTCGTGTCGCGCTGGCAGCCCTCCAAAGAATGGCGGGAGTTCCAGCTTTCGCTGGAATTCCGGGCCGAGGGGATCGCGGTGCCCGCGCCGGTGTTCTACGCGGAGGCCACGCGCGGGCACCTGTTCCCGACGCGGTACTTGGCGACCGAGGGGCTGGGCGAGCGCTGGCTGTGTGCGCGGCAGTATTTCGCGAGCGAGGTGGACTTCGACGAGCGCTGGGAACTGCTGGCGCTGTTCACCCGCAGGCTGCACCGCTCCCGATTGCTGCATGCCGATTACCGGGCGGACCACCTGTTTCTCAACCGTGAGTACAAGGGCGGAGAGGGTGACGTGACGGAGGCGTGGACGCTGATCGACCTGGACGGTTCGCGGACGGGCAGCGACCCCGGCCCGCGGGAGGTGCGGCGGGTGCTTCTGCAACTGGCGGAGTCGCTGCTCCCGGCCGGATTGGGGCCGGAACATCTGCGGCGGTTCCTTGACAGGTACGACCAGGAGGGCCGGTTCGGGTTCGATGCGGAGCGGCTCCACCATGAGGCGCACGAGCGCAGGCGGATCAAGAGCCTGCGGCCTCCGGGCAAGAAGAAGAAATCCTGAAAGTTTACGGCATCGGGTATTCGGGCGGGGTGCGGATGCCGAGGACGGTGCGCGTTTTCGGAAGCTGGGAGAGCACCGACTGCGCGGCGAGCAGGCCGGAGCGGGCAGCGTCCTCCGCGCGCCGGCCGAGCAGGTACTCCCCCGCCAGCGCGAACGGCACGTGGGGCGGATTGGTGGGCCAGCGCCCGCGCGGATTGTCTGCCGTGGCGGGAAAGCCAAGCGGTGGGGAGGTGGGCCGGGAAACGTGCCACTTTTTGTACGCTTGGGAGATGGGCTCCTCCGGCAGGGGAACGACGACGCGGCGCAGTTCGTCGTACACCGCGCGCATTGCCTCGTGGGGGTCCCTCCTGCCGATCAGCTCCTTGCTCCACTCTCCGGTGCAGTGGACGACGAGCAGGGAAGTGTCCGGGGCGGTGCGCTGGGGGGCCTTGCGGTCCTCGAGCGTCACCATGAGCAGGCGCGGGTGCCCCATCCCGTCCAGCGCGAACCACGGGAAGTCCACACGGGGCACGCGGAAGAGCGCGGTGAAGGTGCTGTTGTAGGTGACGCCGGCGAGCCGTTCGGCCACGCCCTGGAGTGAGGCGCTGCGCTCGCAGATGCGGCGGGCGGCTGTGGCGGTGGTGGCGAGGATGACGCCGCTGCCCACGAGCGGGTCCCTCGTGCCGGGATCGGAGATGGGGAGGCCTTCCTCGTCCTCCAGCCAAAAGACCTGCCCCTCCTTCTGCCACCAGAAGGTCTTCTCGTCGTCGTCCCACCGCGCGGCACCGACAGCGATACCGGTGGTAACGCCAAGCTGCGTGCCCATGCGGCGGAAGAGTTCGGCGAAGCCCTGCTCGATGCACTCGCGGTCGGGGTCGATGCTGCCGCCGGGCGGGACTTCGATTCGGTTGTCCGGCAACAGGTGATAGACGCCGCCCTGAACGACGACGCGCTGGGTTTCCATGCCGACGTAGCGGATGAGGTCCTGGACGATCTGGTCCGAGCGCATGATGTAGGGAGCACCGTGGTCGGCGATCCAGCCCTTGCCCTCGCGGCTGTTGAGGCGTCCGCCGGGACGGGGGAAACGCTCGAAAATGCGGTAGGACACGCCGAGTTCGCGCAGTGCGTAGCCCGCGGCGAGGCCCGCAATTCCGCCCCCAACGATCAGAATGGGATGACGCGGCTGGTTGAACCTCATCGGACGCTCCGGGCAAGGCAGGGTTGGCGGAGGATACGGACGGCAGGCCGTGCGAGAGCAAGGGGCATTGGGAAGGGAGCTTGCTGCCACCCCAAGCGTGTTGGCCAGCCAAGGTGCGCGCGGGCAAGCCCGCTGCGCAAAGGCGGCGGCAAGCCGCGCGCACTCCAAGGGTACGCGGCAAGTCGCGGCGAGAAGGTCCAGCAACAACGCCGAGATGCACCCGAGAGAGGCTGCAGGGACGTTTCTGTTCTGCTGCTCGGCCACGTGACGGGCTCCGGCCGCAGGGAACCATCCGCCGATTTCGCCGATTTGCGCCGATGAGGGGCTGGTACCCAGTTCCGTGGGTGAAGGGGATATCCATCTGCGAGAATCTGCGGATAACACCAAAGCCGGTGGCCATCGAGCCAAGGAATGGCACAGTCGAGAACAGGATCATCCTGGCGCCAGCCCTTTCCAAGACCGCGCCGGCTGCCGCTCCAAAACCCGTTTGCGTTCGGCTGCGGGGGGACAATAGGGTTCGGTCACTTGCGGGCAAGGGGCCCGCGCGCACTCCCAAGGAGGTGCAGTGGAGAGATGACAAGTTTCAGCGAAAAACTCCAGAACCTGGGCCGCTCCGGCGCCCTTCTGCTCATGGCCGGAGGCCTCGCCTTGGCCCTTCCCCACACCACCGCAGCAGAGGAGAACGAAGCATTGGACGTAAACGACGAATCAGCAGGGACCACGGAAATCCGCCGCGGGCTGCCCACCGGCCAGCAGGACGGCCTGACCCGCGAGCAGCGGTATTACCAGAGCGTGATCTCCAAGGTGGAGCCGGACCTTGAAGGCCACAAGGACCGGCTCGATCTGTACATCGACCTCTACAAGCGCGAACTCATCATCGATACGAACCTTTTCGCCACGAACCTGACGGCAGAGTGGGACGAGGGGGCCGGGGTGGTCCGGCTGTCCGGCTACGTGAACTACAGCCAGAACCACGAGGCGTTGCTGCTGCTGTTCCACTACCTCGGGTTCGAGGAAGTGATCGACGAGGTGGAGGTGCTCCCGTCCGAGGCGCTCGGGGCGGAGAAGTTCGCCCTGGTCACCGCCAAGACGGCCTTTACCTACGGTGCCCCGGAAGCACCGCGCGAGACGATGACCGAGGCGCTGATGGGCGACCCGGTGTTCCTGCTTCGGGACGCGGGCAACGGCTACTACCTCGGCAAGAGCGCCGAGGGCTACGTGGGCTATATCGACGGGGCCAACATCGTGCGCGTCGATGCAGACCGCTTCACCAAGTATCAGCAGGGCGAGCACGCCTACTTCCTGCGCGATTACGAAGCCGGGGACGTGGTGATCCCGGTGGGGGCACGGCTCAAGGTGGCCGGCGAGCGCACCGGCGCCGAGGGGCTGGTCTTCCAGCATGGAGACGGCTCGCAGGAGACTGCGGAACACTCCGAAATCGATTCCGTTCTGGTCGAGCTGCCGGACGGAAACGAGGTGGAGGTGTCCAGCGACGCTGTGATCGTGCGCAAGAGCGAGCCACACCCCGCCGCGCTGGAGGCGCTCAAGATCGCCGAGTCGATGTACGGCTCGCGCTACGTGTGGGGCGGCAAATCCACCGATGGCGTGGACTGCTCCGGGCTGGTGCAGACGTCCTTCCGGGCACAGGGCATCAACATGCCGCGGGATTCCTACATGCAGTCCTACGTGGGGGCGCTGAGCGCCGAGCGGCACTACATGGAGGGCATGCGCGCGGGCGATCTGCTCTTCTTCCTGGGGAACAACGGCCGCATCACCCACGTGGCGATGTACAAAGGCGATGGCATCTACGTGGAGGCCTCGCGGGGACGGGTGCGGCTGAGCAGCTTCAATCCCGAGGACGAGAACTACGACGAAAGCCGGCACCACAGCTTCGCCTTCGCCAAGCGCCCGCTCGAGTGAGGCGCCCAGATGGCCGCTGAGGGGGACTCCTCAAGACCCGCCACCGAAGCCGAAAACCCGCAGCCGTTCCTCTCCGTTGTGATCCCGGCCTATAACGAGGAGGAACGGCTTCCCGACACGATCCGCACGGTCGAATCGTTTCTGGAGAAGCAGCCTTGGGAATGGGAGCTTATCGTGGTGGACGACGGCTCCGCGGACCAGACGGCCGAGGCGGCGCGGAAGGCCTTCCGCAATGCCGCCTCACGGGCGGTCTCACTCCCCACGAACCAGGGCAAGGGCGCCGCCATCCGCCACGGCATGCTGAACGAGGCACGCGGCCGGTTCCGGCTCTTTACCGATGCAGACAATTCGACCCCAATCGAGGAGCTGCCCGGACTGCTGGAAACAGCCGAGAAGGAAGGTTACGGCGTGGCCATCGGA
>SLMS01000246.1 GCA_007133495.1 Candidatus Sumerlaeota bacterium
CAGCAGGATCGTGAGCCATTGCAGGGCCTCCAAGACAGGGAATCACTCCCTCTGGACCCAACGGCCCTACAAGAGAAACAATTATCTCACTTCCAAATCACCGAATCCGCGAGATGCACCCCATCAAGTGGGACAGGATGCTTCCGTTCTCAACTGTCCCCATTCCTTCGCTCGATGGCCACAGACTTTGGTGTTATCCGCAGATTCTCGCAGAGACTGCCTCCCTCGACCCGCCGGACCAGACATCAGCCCCCATCGGCGCAAATCGGTGAGATCGGCGGATGATTCCCTGCGGCCGGAGCCCGCCACCTGCCCGAGCAACAAGAACGGAAACGCCCTGAACCGCAGCACTCCCCTGGGATCGCCAAACTCCCGTTTGGCGCTTTTCCCCCGCCAACGGCCGCAGCCCAGAAGGCCTCCAGGCGTACGCGGCACTCCCGGCGGACAGGCCCGGTAACAGCGCTGAGCTGCGCCCCTTCCCGAATCCGGCCGGAATGCGGTTGACCCGGGGGCAGCCGTGCCCCTTGTAATAGAATCGTTCTGGACGCGGATGTCAGCTATTACCGCTCCAAGCCCCACGGAAAGGCTCTCCCCCACGAGCAGATGGAGCATTTCGCAGAGTACGGATTCTTTGGTGCCCTCCTGCTGGCCGGCGTTCTTCTGGGCCTCGCCCCGGTCATCATCCCCCTGCTGATCTCCCCCCGCTCGCGCGGCGGAAAAAGCCGCGAGACCTACGAGTGCGGCATGGACACTATCGGCAGCGCCTGGGTCCGCTTCGACGTCGCCTTCTACCTCTTCGCCCTCATTTTCGTGGCCTTCTCGGTCGCCGTGCTCTACCTCCTGCCCGTCGCCGTCGTGTACGACGACGGCAGCTACCTGTGGCGTGATTTGGTTGCCATGACCCTCTTTCTGACGATCCTGTCCTTGGCGCTTGTTTACGCGTGGCGCAGGGGGGTCTTCAGCCGGCCGCCCGGAACCGCCCGCGCCAGGAACCCCCACGCAGGAGAGTAGCAAGCATGTTGCAGCAGGAAACCAAATCAACGCAGAACGGCAAACCCTCGGTCGAGGAACTCCTCAGGGAGGCCGGGCCGCTCGTCCACCTCGACGTCCTCGACAACCTCCTCAACCAGGCCCGCGCCCGCTCACTCTGGCCGCTCACCTTCGGGCTCGCCTGCTGCGCCATCGAGCTGATGGCCACCGGCGCCGCAAGGTTCGACATGGACCGGTACGGAGCCGGCGTCTTCCGCCCCAGCGCCCGCCAGGCCGACGTCATGATCGTCGCCGGAACCATCTCCCGCAAGATGGGCCCCGTCATCAAGGCCCTCTGGGACCAGATGCCCTCCCCCAAATGGGCCATCGCCTTCGGCGGGTGCACCATCGACGGTGGACCGTTCAAGTACCCCAACCAGTACGCCATCGTTGAGGGGGCCGACAAGCTCGTCCCCGTGGACGTTTACATCCCCGGCTGCCCGCCGCGACCCGAAGCACTCATCGCCGGCATCCTCAAGCTTGAGGAAAAGATAAAGGCGGGGAAGAACTTCAAGGCATGAGCACCACCCTTCTCGACACCCTCCGCCAGCGGGTACCCGAACTGAAGACGGAGGACAACACCTCCACGCCCGCCGCCGGCTGCACCGCCACCCACGTCTGCACCACGGCCGACATCCCGGCCATCGCGGAGGTCTTCAAGCAAGCCGGTTACTGCCTCGAAATGCTCACCTGCCTCGACATGCGCGCGGACGGCGGCATCTTCCGCCTCGTCTATCACTTCTCCCGCGCTGACGTCCCCGACCGGCACCGCTTCCTCGCCGACGTCGAGCCGGGCCACGAACCGCCCACCGCCGCCCTCCTCTTCGAGTCCGCCAACTGGTACGAGCGCGAAGTGTACGACATGTACGGCGTCCGCTTCGCCGGCCATCCGGACATGACACGCATCCTCACAGAGGAAGGGGCCGACTACCACCCCCTGCTCAAGGACTTCGGCGTCGCCCACCCCACGGACGAGGGAAACGGCAATGCCTGAACTCATCCACGTCGGCCGCGACGAGGACCGCGATACCTATTACCTCAACATGGGGCCGCAGCACCCCTCCACCCACGGAGTCCTCCGCCTGCGCCTCCTCCTCAAGGGCGAGGAAATCCTCGAAGCCGAACCCATCGTGGGCTACTCACACCGCGCCCACGAAAAAATGGCGGAAAACCGCAACTATATTCAGTTCCTCCCCAACACCAGCAGGATCGACTACCTTTCCGGCATGATATACAATATCGGCTACTGCCAGGCCGTCGAGCGCATCCTCGGCCTCGAAGTACCCGAACGCGCCGAATACATCCGCATCATCTGCTGCGAACTGAACCGGATCTCCAGCCACCTGCTCTGGTACGGCACCCTGCTCATGGACCTGGGCGGCTTCACCCCCTTCCTCTACTGCTGGGACGACCGGGAAAATATACTCGATATCCTCGACGAGGTGACCGGCTCGCGCCTCACCTACTGCTACGGCCGATTCGGCGGCGTGACCATGGACGTGAACGACGAGTTCCTCCAGAACACGCTCGATTTCTGCAAGCGCTTCCGCGAGCGCCTCCCCGAGTACGAAACCCTCGTCACCGAAAACATCATCTTCCAGAACCGCTGCAAGGACGTCGGCGTCTTCGATCAGGAACTCGCGCAGGATTTCGCCCTGACCGGCCCCATCCTCCGCGCCATGGGACACAAGCGCGACGTGCGCCGCGACGAGCCCTACGGCATCTACGACAAGTTCGATTTCGATATCCCCACGCTCAACGGCGCCGACACGTTCGACCGCTTCCTCATCCGCGTGGAGGAAATGCACCAGAGCCTCTCCATCGTCGAGCAGGCCGTCTCCCGCATCCCGGACGGGCCCGTCATGGCGCCCAAGGTCCCCCGCAAGATAAAACCGCCCAAGGGCGAGTACTACTTCGCCGTCGAGTCCGCACGCGGTCATTTCGGGATGTTTATCGTCAGCGACGGAACGGAAATCCCCTACCGCATCCACCTGCGCACCCCGTCGTTCGCCAACCTCTCCTCGCTCAGGAGCGTCCTCCGTGGCACCATGATCGCCGACACCGTCGCCATCCTGGGCAGTATCGATATCGTCCTGCCGGAGATAGACCGCTAACCCATGCCGCGCGACTTTGTGGACATATTCGGGAACCCGTGGCTCGCCGCAGCAGCAGCCATCGCGGTCATCATGGGCTTCCTCTCCCTCAACGCGCTCATGCTCATATGGATGGAACGCAAGGTCAGCGCCCGCATGCAACGCCGCATGGGGCCCACCGAGCGAGGGCCGTTCGGCCTCCTCCAGACCATGTTCGACATGATCAAGCTCCTCGGCAAGGAACTCATCACCCCAACCCACGTCAGCCGGAAGCTCTATCTTTCTGCTCCCGTGCTGATGTTCGTGCCCATCGTGGCCATCTGTTCGCTCTTCCCCCTTTCCGAGAACTGGGTCTTCCACAAATACGACATCGCCCTCGTGCTCGTCCTCGCCTTCAGCTCCATGAGTATCCTCGGCATCTTCGCCGCCGGATGGGGGTCCAACAACAAATACTCCCTCCTCGGCGCCATTCGCTCCATCCTGCAGAACATCGCCTACGAAGTCCCGCTCATCCTCGCAGTGCTGGCCGTCGTCCTGGTGGCAAGGAGCCTCAGCCTCTACGAAATCGCGATGGAACAGTCACCCATTCCCTACATCCTGTTCCAGCCGCTCGCAGCCGTGATCTTCTTCATCGCCGCAACCGCGGAAACCAACCGCGCACCCTTCGATATTCCGGAGGCAGAATCCGAGCTGATCGGCGGCTTCCACACCGAATACTCGGGCATGCGCTTCGGCATGTTCTTCTTCGCCGAGTATTCCAATATGGTCATCGTCTGCGCGCTCGCGACGATCCTTTTCCTCGGCGGCTGGCACGGCCCCGTCCTGCCCGGCGTCGTCTGGTTCCTGATCAAGGTGTACGCCCTGATCTTCATCATGATGTGGTTCCGGTGGACCTTTCCGCGCCTGCGGTTCGACCAGCTTCTGAAGTTCTCCTGGCTGTTGCTCGTACCGCTCGCGGTCGCCAATTTGCTCGTCACGGCACTGGTCCTCAAGCTCCTCTAGGGAGACGATAAATGCAGTCCCTTCTCGACATCCCCCGCGGCGCACGCTCCCTCCTCAAAGGGATGGGCGTCACCATCCGGCACTTTTTCCGGAAGCCCGTCACGGTCGAATACCCCCGCAAGCGGGCGCCTGTCGCCAAAGCACACCGCAACGCCATCGTCCTTATCGAAAAGGACGACATCGGCTCCCACAACTGCATCGCCTGCTTGCAGTGCGAAAAAATCTGCCCCTCCGCGTGCATTTCGATAACCGGATCGCGCCCCGATGGCATCGCCTTCAAGCGTCCGGACAAGTTCGACGTGGACTTCGCCCTGTGCAGCGACTGCGGCCTCTGCCTCGACGTCTGCCCCACCGACACACTCGGGTATTCAGAAGTCTATGATGCCGCCGGCTACAGCCGTGCGGATTCGAAATTCGACCTCCTCGAAGCATGGCGCGACAAGGAGGGGGAGGCGCTCGGGACGCTCCGCGAACGTGAGCGCAAGAAAAAGGAAGAGCGCGAGGCAAAACGCAAGGCAGCCGAGGAAGCAAAAGCCAAAGCAGCAGCAAAAGAGAAGGCAGAAGGAAAGGAAGACGATAAAACCGGCAACGGCACCGCGGCTTCATGATCGAAACCATCGCCGTTTCCTTCTTCGCCCTTCTGGCGATCGGCGCTGCCGTGTACGCGGCGCTCGTCCGCCACACCCTTCACTGTATCATCAGCCTGGCGGTGACCCTCTTCGGCGTGGCGGGGATTTTCCTCTCGCTTGGCAGCCCCTTCGTTGCCGCCATGCAGATATTGATCTATATCGGCGGCATCTCCGTCGCCATGGTCTTCGCCCTCATGCTTTCGGTGTCGCTCGCGCGCAAGGTGGAGCATTCCTTCCGCAAGGTTGTCGGCTCCATCGTGGCGGCGGGAGCTTTCTTCACCGCCATGGCCGTCCTTATCATGACAACAGAATTCCCGGTCCGCGAGGAGCCTGCCCCCGCCGAGCAATGGGCCGTCGCCAATATCGGCCACGCATTCCTGACAAACTATAACGTCGTGTTCATCGGCCTTTCCCTCACGCTCCTGCTGGCCATCCTTGCTGCCGTGCTGGTCGCCGGACGGGAGGAAGAGCCGTCGTGAACCTGACATTCTTTCTCCTCCTTGCGCTGATTCTCTTTTCCGCCGGCCTCGTCGCCGTCATGTCCCGCCGCAACCTCGTCACCATCCTCGTCGGCATCGAACTCATGCTCAACGCCGCCAGCGTCAACTTCATGGCGTTCAATTTCTTTACCGCCCCCGACCCCGTCGTCGGGCAGATCGTCGTTCTGCTGATCATCGGGCTGGCAGCCGCCGAAGTCGCTGTCTTCCTGGCCATTCTGATGGTGCTCTACCGCGCCCGCCACGAGGTGGACGTGGAAGATATCCGCGAGCTGAAAGGGTAACGCCGGGACCATGAATCCAGCCGTTCTCGTTCTGCTCACGATCTTCACCCCCTTTATTGCCTTTGCAATCGCCCTGATTTTCTTCATGAAGCGCCCCATTGTGGCGCAGACCATCGCCGTGACGGGCGGCGCGGTTTCCGTGCTCGGTTCGCTCCTGCTCCTTGCGGCCGGACCGCAGGAACCTGTCCGCCACCTCTGGTTCACCAGCGGCGGCCTCCAGTTGCAATTCGGATTCGTTTTCGACGGGCTCTCCCTCGCCTTTGGCGCCGTAGTCGCCTTCATCACCTTCTGCATCCTTGTCTATTCAGTGGGCTACATGCACCACGATCCCGGCCGCTCCCGGTACTTTGCCATGCTGGGGTTCTTCGGCTGGGCCATGCTCGGATTTGTCTATTCGGTGGACCTGCTGCAGGCATTCATCTTCTGGGAACTCGTTGGCCTTGCGTCCTTCTTCCTGATCGGCTTCTGGTACGAAAAACCTGAAGCATCCGCAGCAGCAAAAAAAGCCTTCGTCATGACGCGCATCGGCGACGTCGGCCTCTTTATCGGCATCCTGCTGATTCTCCATCTGACGGGCGTTTCCGATATGCCGGCGCTCCTTGATCCCGAAACCGGCCTCCTGGCAGAGGTCTCCGGCGGCACACTGACGGCCATCATGCTGCTTATATTTTTTGGCATCGCCGGCAAGAGCGCCCAGTTCCCCCTCCACACGTGGCTCCCGGACGCCATGGAGGGCCCCACCCCCGTCAGTGCCCTGCTCCACTCCGCCACGATGGTCGCCGCGGGCGTCTTCCTGTTCGCCCGCCTGCACCCGCTCTTCCTCGCAGCCGAAGCCGTCGTCGTGACGGTACTCGCCGTGGCGCTCTTCACGGCGCTGCTCTCCTCGACGATCGCCCTCGTCGAGAAGGACATCAAACGCGTCCTCGCCTACTCCTCCATCGGGCAATTGGGCTTCATGCTCGCTGCGCTGGCGGCCGGAAGCCTCTTCGCCGGGGTCCTCCACCTGATACTTCATGCCGTGTTCAAGGCACTTCTCTTCCTTTGCGCCGGATCGTATATACACCACCTCGGCACGAACAACATGGCAGAACTGGGCCGGCGAGGCGCACGAAAGATGCGCTGGACCACGGCTGGGCTGCTCGCGGGCGGCGGCGCCCTGGCAGGGATTCCGCCGCTTGCGGGTTTCTTCAGCAAGGAGGAGGTCCTCGCGGCCATTTCCTACGCCGGCTATACGGGTTTCTGGCTCATCGGCCTCTTCGCTGCCTTCCTTACCGCCTACTATACGTTCCGCATGATCTTCCTCGTCACTCTCCCTGACAAAATGGACACCGCAGAAAGCCACGAAGGTGATTCGCCCCCCGTCATGCTCGTCCCCATCGTCGTCCTTGCGGCGGGCGCCGTGCTGGGAGGGCTGCTCGGCCGGCCGCTGGGTGGGCTGCTGGGCGTCGAAGTGCCCCACCACTCCATTATTTCGATGCTTCCCGCGATCGGAGCCGTGGCGGCCGCAGTCGCCCTCGCCTGGTGGGACTTTGGCCGCGCCGATGCTCCCCGCACGGGCTTCGCCGCGAGCCTTGGCCCGCTACACACCCTTTTCGTGAACAAGTGGTACGTCGATGCCTTCTATACGGCCACCTTCGGCCGCGCCCTCGA
>SLMS01000299.1 GCA_007133495.1 Candidatus Sumerlaeota bacterium
GGCGTGTGTTCCTCCATTGTTGGGGGAACTGCGAAAGGAGGCTTCACCCATCTCGTGGCGTCGCGGCGGGCGGCATGGGGGTGAGGCGCACGCCGAACAGGTGCTTGACGGGCTCGCGGGTGAGGACGATCAGGGTGAGAACGCCAAGGACCAAGAAGGACGAAACGCCCGGAAGGGCGTGGACGGCTGCCCCCTCGTGGGGCGTGACCGCGATGCGAGGGGCCAGCAGGCAAAGCAGCGAGGCGATGACGACGCAGAAGGTGTGGCCTTTGCGCTCGCGGAGGTGGCGGGCGGTCAACATGAGGACCCAGGCAATGGTCCAGGCTATGGCAAGGAGGAGGAGGTTCCAGCCGGCAGCTCTGGTCAGGGCTCTGAGGACCCCGGCGGAAAAGTGGCCCGCGTCCGTGAAGCCGAGCGCGATTCCAAAGGCCCTGACGATATCCGGGAGCAAGAAAAGCGACAGAAGTCCCACGATGGCGGCGGCGATGTAGTACACGATGGAGAGGATGTTGAGGTATTTTTCGTACTCGGTCATGCCAGTGGCTTTCCTTTCACGGAGATTCCCTTTGGGTGCAGCGGAGGGGGACGCCGGAGGGAGCCTTCGGGTGCTTATGCGATGAGTCCAGTTTGGAGCGGTTTGTGCCCGGCGGGTCAAGGGAGAGGGGGGCGCAATTGGGAATTGGGAATTGGGAATTAAGAATTGGGAGTTGGGAGTTGGGAATTTGGGGGTGCTTGACGGCGGGGCGGTGGGCCGGGGACAAGGTGGAGTCATGAGCCGCCTGTGCCGTGTTACCGTGTCTGTGAGAGCTGTTCGCTGCCGGGAGTGGTGGTTGCGCCCTTTCAGGGCTTCGGGTGTGTTTGGCGCGTTTTCCCAGGGCGTTGCGTTGGGCTTTCGTATTCTGGCCCGTTGGGCCGGGATGGCGGGAACGTGGTGCAGGGAACGGGGCGGGTTGGTGGTTCGGGGAAAAGCGCCACTCAGGAGAGTGGCGGTCCCAGGGGTTGGGCCACTCGGGAGAGCGGGGGTGGTGTTGGTACTGGGTGTGCTGTTGGCTGGTTGCGGCGCGTTGCGGCCGTGGAGCTTTCGAGAAGAGGTGTTTCATCCGGTGAGTGTTCATGAGTTGGAGAACGGGTTGACGGTGGTGTTGCAGCAGGACGATTCGGTGCCGCTGGCGGCGGCCTCGATGTGGGTGCGCGTTGGGAGCGGGGATGAGCCGGAGGAGCTGGCGGGGATCAGTCATTTCCTTGAGCACATGCTTTTCAAGGGGACTTCGCGGCTGGGAGTGGGGGAGTACGACCGGCGGGTGGAGGCGATGGGGGGGGCGCTGAACGCGGCGACGTCGCGCGATTACACGAACTACTATGTGGTGGTGCCGAGTGAGCATCTGGGGGAGCTGCTGCCGGATTTTGCGGATGTGCTGCGGAACAGCACGATCAGCGCTGAGGAGGTGGAGAACGAGCGGCAGGTGATCCTTGAGGAGATCAGCCGGAAGGCGGACAATCCGTTCGGGTATCTTGTGGACGAGGCGCTGCCGCGGGTATACGCGGAGGGACCGTACACGCATCCGGTGATCGGCTCGCGGGAGACGGTCTCCGGGTTCACGCGTGATGAGATCGCGGAGCACTACGAGCGTTTCTACGCGCCGGGGAACATGGTGCTGGTGCTGGCGGGGGATTTCGGGGAGGAGGAGGCGCTCGGGCTGGTGCGGGAGGCGTTCGGGGATTTCGAGCGGCCGTTCCGGCCGTACCGGGAGGAGCTGCCGGAGGTGCAGTACGCGGAGCCGGCGGTGCACGAGTTCCCGCGGGATTGGAACGAGGCGTACTTCATGCTGACGTTTCCGGGCCCGGCGGGGCGGGACCTTGCGGCGGCTGCGCGGGGGGACGTGGTGGAGAGCCTGCTCGTCGGGGGGCGGAGTTCGCGGCTGGTGCGCAGCGTGCAGGAGCGGCAGGGGCTGGTGCACAGCATCAACGCGTGGTTCCCGGCGTGGCGGGCGGAGAGCCCGCTGGTGGTCTGGGGCACCTGCGAGCCGGCCCGGCTGGAGGAGGCACGGGCGGCAATCATGGAGGAGCTTGAACGGCTTGCGGAGGAGGGCCCTTCGGGTGATGAATTGCGGCGGGCGCGGAGGCAGGCGGCGAACGCTCATCTGTTCGCGCAGGAGACGAATCTGGACCGGGCAGGGATGCTCGGCTATTCGATGGTGCTCTACGGCTCGGAGGCGTACTTCACGGAGTATGGCCGGGAAGTGGAGCAGGTTGGCAGGGGGCAGGTCCGATCATTCGTTCGCGAGTATCTTCGTCCGGAGCAGGCATCCGTCTTTGTGACAAGACGGGCGGGGGAGTGAATTGGGAATTAGGAATTGGGAATTGGGAATTGGGGGCAGCAGGGGGTTTCGCGGCTGACTTGAGCTCTGGAGGGCCGGCGGGGAAGGCAGTCCGCGGCGTCCGGGGGAAAAGCGCCAATCGGGAGATTGGCGTTCCCAGGGGTGTTCCGGGGGCGGGCGCCTGGTTTCTGGCAGTGTTGGTGTTCTGTGTGCTGCTGGGGGGCTGCGGGGCGCTTGGGCGGCAGGGGGCGGAGGTGTTGGACCCGCTGGGGCGTGAGATGTTCGCGTTGCCGGGGGAAAGTACGCTAAGGATGGATTCTGTGACGGTTCACGTTTTTGAGAACGGGTTGACGATGCTGCACGAGGAGCGGCGCTCGAACGCGACGGTGGCGCTGACGGCCGTGGTGGGGGGCGGCTCGGCGATGGAGCCGGACGATAAGGCGGGGCTGACGGGGCTGATGATGTCCTCGCTGCCAAAGGGGACGAGCGAGCGGAGCGCGGACGAGATCGCGGAGCACCTCGCGGGGCTGGGGGCGTCGCTGCAGCCGGGCTCGAGCATGGACTATTCGCTGCTGTCGCTGCACTGCCTGGCGAAGGACCTGGGGGAGGCGCTGCCGGTCTTTGCTGATGTGCTGCTGAATCCAAACTTCCCGGTGGATGAGGTGGAGATCGAGCGGAGGAAGCTGCTGGCGGCGATCCGGATGAATGAGGACTACACGCCCGCTGTGGCGATGCGGCGTTTCCGGCAGGAGCTGTTCGGCAGCCATCCCTACGGGCGGGACCCGATGGGGACGGCGGAGACGGTGGGGGCGCTGGAGACGTGGGACCTTTACACGCAGCACCGCGGGTTGTTCGTGCCGTCGAACATGGTGGTTGGCGTGGTGGGGAACATTTCGTTCGCGGAGGCGCGGGACCTTGTGCGCCGGAATCTCGGGGCGCCGGGGCCGGAGCGGCATTCGGTCTATCAGGTGGACAAGGTGATCGCGCCGGGACCTTCGCGGGCGGAGGTCCCGCGGCCAAGCACGCAGGGTTTCGTGGTGATGGGACACCTGACGGCGCCGGTGGGTGATGAGGACAGTGCGGCGGTGCAGGTTGCGGCGACGATTCTGGGGTCGGGGATGAGTTCGCGGCTTTTCCGGGAACTGCGGGACCGGGAGGGGCTGGCCTACGCGGTGGCGGCGGCGAATCAGTCCTACCGGCGCAAGGGGATGCTCGCGGCGTATATCGGCACGGCGGGGGAGAACTTGGAGCGCGCGGAGGAGCGCCTGTGGGGGCAGATCCGGCTGCTGCGGGAGACGCCCGTAACCCAGGAGGAACTGGAGCGGGCGAAGAACTCGCTGCGGGGGTCTTACCTGCGGAGCAAGGAGAGGAACGCGCGGCGGGCGCGGATGCTCGCGGTGAATTATCAGATGGAGCTGGGGCCGGACTACATGGACCGCCTGCAGGAGGAAATCCAGGCCGTGACAAGCCGGGAGGTCATGCGGGTGGCGAACAAGTACTTCCTGGAGCCGACGACGGTGATCATCCGGCCCCAGGCCGCTGCTGCGCCGGCGGAGTGATCTCGGAGGTGCCGGGAGAAGCGCCGGGCGGGTAATTGGGGCGTCTGGACGGTGGGGCTGGTCGCTTGGGGCCCCGTTGGGCCCTTCCGGGCAATGCCGGAAAGGGCCGGAAATAGCGGTTCCGCAGGGGGTTTTGAGCGGCATTGGGGCTTGAACCTCACGGGGGGATGGAAGTACCGTCAATCGTTACGCGGCGAGCGGCTTTCGCAGCGTTGCCCGCGGGCTCCGGCCAAGGCCGCCAACCCTCAGGAAACTGCTTGGTTCACAACATTCTATGGCGAAATCAAAGTTCCAATACACCGAGGACTCAATTCAGGTGCTCGAAGGCCGGGACGCGGTGCGCAAGCGCCCGGCGATGTATATCAGCAACACGGACACGCTGGGGTTGCACCACCTTGTTTACGAAGTGGTGGACAACTCGATCGACGAGGCAATGCAAGGCAACTGCAGCCGGATCGAGGTGAAGATTCACTTCGACAACTCGATCACGATCGTGGACGACGGGCGTGGCATTCCGGTGGGCCCGCACAAGGACCCGAAGATGAACGGGCGCTCGACGCTGGAGGTGGTGCTCACGATCCTGCACGCGGGCGGCAAGTTCGAAAAGGAGGCGTACAAGTACTCCGGCGGCCTGCACGGCGTAGGCGTCTCGGTGGTGAACTTCCTGAGCGAATGGTTCGAGGTGGAGGTCAAGCGCGCCGGCAAGGCGTACTTCATGCGCTTTTCGGATGGTGGCATTCCGGAAGGGCCGCTGAAGGAACTGGGATCGGCGAAAAAGACCGGCACGTCCATTCGCTTCAAGCCTGATACGAAGATATTCACGACGACGGAGTTTAATTTCGAGACGCTTTCGGCGCGCTTCCGGGAGCTGGCCTTCCTGAATCCGGGCGCGACAATTTATATAGAGGACGAACGCTCCGGCAAGTCGCACTCCTACAAGTTCAGCGGCGGCATCCGGGAGTTCGTGCGGCACCTGAACGCAAACAAGTCCGCGGTCAACTCAAAGCCGATCTACTTCAAGCGCGAACGTGACTACGTGCGGGGTGACGGGGCGACGGATTCGCTCATCGCGGAAATCGCGATGCAGTACGTCGATTCCTACGACGAGAAGCTCTACGCGTTTGCAAACACGATCAATACGCGGGACGGCGGCACGCACGTGACCGGCTTCCGGCGCTCGCTGACCTCGACGATCAACAAATACGCGCAGAAGAACGACCTGCTGAAGAAGTTCAAGGACGGCCTCACCGGCGAGGATATGCGCGAGGGGCTGACGGCTGTCATCAGCGTGAAAATCAGCAACCCGCAGTTCGAAGGTCAGAACAAGGGAAAGCTGCTGAACGCCGAAGTGGCGGGGCTTATCGAATCGATCGTGAATGAGGGGCTTTCGGAGCACCTTGAGGAGAATCCGCGCGAGGCGAAGGCGATCGTGGACAAGGTGGTGCTCGCGGCGTCGGCGCGTGTTGCGGCGCGGCGCAGCCGGGAGATGGTGCGCAAGTCCGCGATGGAAGGCGGCGGGCTGCCGGGCAAGCTGGCGGACTGTTCGGAGAAGGGCCCCGGGACGGAGCTTTATCTTGTAGAGGGCGACTCGGCGGGTGGCTCGGCGAAGCAGGGCCGCGACAGGCATTTTCAGGCGATCCTGCCGCTTCGCGGGAAAATCATCAACGTGGAGAAGGCGCGCATCAACAAGGTGCTCTCCAACGAGGAAATCCGCACCATCATAACCGCGCTGGGAACGGGCATTTCCGATAACTTCGATTATTCGAAGTTGCGCTACGACAAACTGATCATCATGACGGACGCGGACGTGGACGGGGCGCACATCCGGACATTGCTGCTGACGTTCTTCTACCGGCAGTTCTCGGAATTAATAGACCGGGGGCATTTGTATATCGCGCAGCCGCCGCTCTATCGCCTGCGAAAGGGCAGGTCGGAGCGTTATCTGGACCGGGAGGAGGAGAAGGACCGGTTCCTGGTCGACGAGGGCGTGGAGAACGTCCGCATGACGCTCTACAAACAGGGCAGCGAGAACAACGGCGAAGGCACGGAGACCGAACTGAACAAGGCCCAAGTCAAACAGTTCGCCGATGCGATGATGCAGCTCGAACTTATCGAGAGGATCATCACGCGGAAGGGCATTTCACTGGACCAGTATCTTGCGGCGCGGGACGAACGCGGCCGCTTCCCCGTCGGCATGGCGATGGAAGAGGACGGAGTGCATTTTGCCTATACGATGGAGGAGTTTACTCTTCTCGATCCGGATGTAACGGCAGAGGAGAACGGCGCTTCGGGCAACGGCAGCAAGCCGGACAGCGAGGAGCCGGGAACGGAAAACGGCGACCTTTTCGGCGACCCGGACGAGGCGCAGGCGCAGGTGCGGCAGGACGCGGTCGGCGAGGAGGAGCCGCGCCCGAAGGTGGACCTTTACGAGTTCCCCGAGTCGCGGGAGGTGGAGGCAAGCGTGCGGACGCTGGAGAAGCTTGGCTTCGATATTCAGCGGTACGACGTGGACCACTTCGGCCGGGGCGAGGAGACGGCAAGCACCTCCCCCTATCGTATATACGGGAAGGACAATACGCTTTTCCCGGTGTATTCGCTGATGGAGGCGCTCGAAAAGGTGAAGGACCTTGGGGCAAAAGGCATCGCGATCCAGCGGTACAAGGGTCTCGGCGAAATGAATGCGGAACAGCTCTGGTCCACGACGATGGACCCCAAGCGCCGCCGCCTCCTGAGGGTGACGATGGAGGACGCGATCGAGGCGGAGCAGGTGTTCTCAACCCTGATGGGCGACGAGGTACAGCCGAGGCGCGCGTTCATCCAACGGCACGCACCGGAAGTGCGGAACCTCGACGTGTAGTCGGGTTGTGGGGAGGGAGTTGGGAATTAGGAGTTAAGAATTACGAATTAGGAATTCGGGTGGTTGGGGGTGCGTGGTGGCTTGCGGGGGTGGTGAGCAGGCTGGGCGCTGCCGATCGGGAGATCGGCGATCCCAGGAGGGGGAATTCGGGAGGTTGGGACGCGCGCAGGGGAGCGCTCCCGGAAGAGGGGTCCGGTGTACGTGGGTCCCATTCGTTCTTTTGGTCCCTTGTTCGTCCTTTCGGTCCCTTGTATCCTTTTCTATTAATTGGGTGAGGCGTAGCTGTGCAGGCCGCCGGCGAACCAAGGCAGGTAGCTGACGCCCAGCCACGTGATAAGCACCATGACAAACCCGATGAGGCAGGCGGCAGCGCTCATGCGGCCGCGCCAGCCAAGGACCATCCGGGTGTGCAGGTATATCGTATAGGTGACCCAGGTAATAAA
>SLMS01000218.1 GCA_007133495.1 Candidatus Sumerlaeota bacterium
GCCGTTCCCATTGTAATCGAAAAAAACCGGTTGAGTACAGTAGCCGGGGTCATCGAGTCCAAATTCAGATGACCGCTCTGTAAACGTCAGGTCTCCGTTATTGATAAACAGTTTGTTTCTGCGCTCCTCTGCGTCGAGATCACCTGCTTTACAGACGTAGATATCGAGATATCCGTTGCCATTGATATCAACCATAGCCGTCCCTGCACTCCAGCCATCCGAGTCGGCTACTCCTGCCTGATCAGTGATATTTTCGAATCGAAAGTCTCCCTGATTTAAATATAATCCGTTTGGTCCCTGATTGGCAGTAAGATAGATGTCCGGCAGGCCATTATTATTGATATCACCGACTGCTACGCCGCCGCCATTGTAGAAAAATTCCGATTCAAGAATGTTATTACCCAGTCCCTCTTCCAGATGATTACTGAAGTCAATTCCTGTCGATTCCGCCGTCCGCCCCAAGACCCACCTCATTCCTCTCCCCGGCCCCATCAACACCACACTCATCAAACTCCTCCACGCAGAAGCCGCCCTCCTCCGGCACATGGACCTCCCCTTCGGAGTCTCGCTTGTCGCCCTCTGCCGCAAGGCACCCCGCCGCAGCCCCGCATAGTCCCAGCGAAGACCCCGGCACAGGCAAGTGAACAGCGTGGACGGCATGACGCCGGCCTTGGGAGCGCCGATCTCCTGATCGGCGATTCACCCCGGACAACCCATCTCCCGACCTTCCGCCATCAACCGCACACCCAGCAACCAACTCCCAATTCCCTAATTCACCAACACACCATTTCCATCAACCTCCACCGGCTCCACCGCCACGCCGTGCAGCGACACCAGCTCGCCCCCCTTGTGTGCGTTCTCCGTTTCGATAACCGTCACGTATGCAGGGTCGGGGCAGCGCATGTCCGTGAAGCGATCCGCCGTGAAGGCGAATTTCCCCTCCTCGCCGCGGAAGAGCCACGCCTCCAGCCATTCCGCGTCATCTATACGCGTCGTTGTCGGTTCCACCTCCGTGCCCTCGCCTCCCATTTGGTCCAGGCCGTTTACCCGCTTCCACTCCTGCACCCGCCCGGGGCCGTAGCCCGGCGCGTCGAACGTCACCGTCAACGTCGCGTACGCATCCTCGACCCCGAGGTTCTGGACGAACTCCAGCGACTCATCCGTCCGCCCCAGCACCTCGATCTCCATTGTCATCTGATTTGTCTCTTCCGTATAGACAGCCATCCGCAGCACGTCTCCCGGCTGGTAATAGTACTCCGCCTGTGCCGGGCCGCTGTTCCATGCCGTCACCCGCCAGAACGGCCGGAAAGCCACCCGCTGCTGGCTGATTGTCCCGTCCGGCCGGCGGATGATTTCCCAATTCACCCCCGCGTCGGACTCCTGGCCGGAAGCATTCCCTCCAAGATAGATCGACGCGTTGTCCCGCGGCCGGTTCGTGTTCGGATCGATCCGGTCCATATCGTAGTCCGGCGTCGGCAGCCGCACCACCGTCTCGATACCCGTCCACACGTCCTGCGAAGAAACCGCCTTCCGGTAATATGCCCCCGGAAAACACGGCTGCGAGTCCGGCGGAGGCACCTCCTCCGCCAACACCACACCACCTGCCAGCACCGCAAAACCAGCCAGAACCATTGCTTTCCGCACCATCACACCACCTCTGTTCAAAAAGATAAGCCCAAACGACAGCCAAAGAAACCGGACACGGCTGGAAGGCGGTTGAACCGGGCGAACCAGGCGGCAGGGGAACGAGCCACCCCCTTGTATTGCCAAACCCGGACGTCCCTACCTCAGCGCATCCTGGATCAGCGGAAGCGCCTCCTCGTAATACGAGACCTTCACCGCCTTCTTCACCCGCGCCGGTACTTCCTCTAAAAAGTCGTTCTCGTTCTGCTTCGGCAGGGAAAGCCGCTTGATCCCGGCGCGATGCGCCGCCAGCGCCTTCTCCTTGATACCGCCCACCGGCATCACGTTCCCCCGCAGCGTGATCTCCCCAGTCATCGCCAGATAATCCCTCACCGGCTTGCCGGTCAGCAGGCTTGCCAGTGCCACGGCGATCGCCACGCCCGCGCTCGGCCCGTCCTTGGGCGTCGCCCCTGCCGGGACGTGAACATGGTACTCCCATTTCGAGAACTCTTCCGCGTCCAGCCCGAGTGCCTCGGCATTTGCCCGCAGCCACGTCAGCGCCGCGCTGCCGGACTCCTTCATCACGTTCCCAAGCTGTCCCGTCAGCTTCAGCTCCCCCTTGCCGGGATACCGTGCCGCCTCGATGAACAGGATCGCCCCGCCGATCGAGGTCCACGCCAGCCCGATCGCGATCCCCGGCCGGCCCGTCCGTTCCGCCACCTCCTGGTGCGCCCGCGGAGCGCCAAGGAACTCCTCAAGGTTCTCCGGCACGATCTTCACCGCTTCCGGCTTTGCCGGCGGCTTTTCCGCGGCTTTTTTCGCCCGCCGGCCGTTGCGGGCCTTCTGCCCTGCACTGTTCTTCCTCCGCTCCTGCGCGGACTCGTATTCCGCGACCCGCATCGCCACCTTGCGGCAGACCTTCGCAATCTCCCGCTGCAGCCCACGCACACCGGCCTCCGCCGTATAGTCACGGATGATCCGCCGGATGCCCGGCTTCGTGAACGAAAGCTGCTTCTTCAGCAGCCCCGCATTGTCTATCTCCCTCGGGATCAGGTACCGGCTTGCAATCTCCTGCTTCTCCCATTCCGTATAGCCCGCCAGCCGGATGATCTCCATCCGGTCCCGCAGCGGGTCGGGAATCGAGTCGAGCGTATTCGCCGTCGTGATGAACATCACCCGCGACAGGTCCACCGGCATGTCCAGATAGTGGTCGCTGAAACGGTAGTTCTGCTCCGGGTCCAGTACTTCCAGCAGCGCCGACGCAGGGTCGCCGCGGAAATCCGAGCCCAGCTTGTCCACCTCGTCCAGCATGATCAGCGGATTGTTCGTTCCCGCGTCCTTCAGGCTCTTGATGATCCGCCCCGGCATCGCTCCCACGTAGGTGCGCCGATGGCCGCGGATTTCCGCCTCGTCACGCATGCCGCCGAGGGAGAAGTTCTGGAACTGTCGGCCCGTCGCCCGCGCCACCGAACGCCCGAGCGAAGTCTTCCCGACCCCCGGCGGCCCCACAAGGCAAAGGATCGGCCCCTTCAGGTCGCCACCCTTCAGCCGGATCACGCTCAGGAACTCAAGAATGCGCTCCTTCACCTTTTCAAGGCCGTAATGGTCCTCGTCCAGGACGCGGCGTGCCGCGTCTATGTCGATATGATCGTCGCTCGAAATCGACCACGGGATTTCCAGAATCCAGTCCAGATACGTCCGGATCACCCCGTACTCCGCCGCCTGCGGCGGCAGTGCCTGCAGGCGCCCCAGCTCCCGATCCGCCACCTTCCGCGCATGCGCCGGCATCTCCGTCGTCTTCAGCCGCTTCTCGATCTGGCTCAGCTCCGCCTCGTGCGGGTCGGACTCACCCAGCTCCTTGCGAATCGCCTTCATCTGCTGATGCAGGAAAAACGAGCGCTGGCTCTTGTCCACCTCGTCCCGCACCTCGTTGTTGATTCGCGTGCCGATTTCCATCACGTGTACTTCGCGGCCCAGCAGCCGCAGCACCATGGCCAGCCGGCGCTTCGTATCCATCTCGGCCAGCACCGGAATCAAATCCCGGATGCGCACCTGAAGGTTCGAGGCCACCAGGTCCGCCATCTTCCCCGGCCCCTCGGTGTTCATCGCTGCGACCATCAGCTCCTCGGACACCGCGTTCAGATTCAGCGCCTGCTGGATATTCTCCAGCGTCAGCTTCATCATCGCCTCGACCTCGATGTCCTCCGGGTCCGGATCCTTGTCCGAAAGCGGCTCCACGTCCCCCCGCAGGAACGGCTCAGTGTCCGAAATCCTGTCCAGCTCCACCCGGCACACGCCGTGCAGCAGCAAACGGATCGAACCGTCTGGAATCCTCAACATCCGCAGTACGCTGCAAAGCGTACCCACCGGATGCAGTTGCTGCTTCACCCCGTCCGCGGAGTTGCCATCGCCCGACTGCCCGCCGGCCTCCTCGCCCTTCGGGTGGAACAGAGCCAGCAGCCGGTCCCCCCGCATCACCGACTCCACAAGGTCCTTCGACTGCGTGTCGTTCACCACCACGGGCGCGATCATCAGCGGGAAAAGGACAACACCATCCAGCGGCAGCACCGGCACGTTGGCCGGAATGTCCGAAATCTGCGGCGGGGCGGGGAAGGTGCTCCCTTGCGAAACACTTTCTGGATCGATGGTCACTCCTGCCTCTTTCAAACGCGGGATTGGGGCGCAAAAGGCCACTGACACAGCCGGAACCGGCAGAATCGTGCCAGCAACGCGCCAACCCTCTGCCATGCTCCCGGCCCTTGGCAAGCGGTGCTGCTACGTCCCCTCCGCCGCCTGCCTGTAAATCTCCACCATCCGCGCCGCTGTGTTCTCCCACCGGAAGGACAACGCATGGCGCCGGCCGGCCGCGGCCTGTGTTCCGTCCACCCTGCGGTCCAGCACCTCCAAGGCCTGCGCTGCGTACTCCTCAGCGCCGCCGTCACCCTCCACAAACGCCGCGAACCCCTCTCCGATCTCCGCCAGCGCGCTGTGCCGGCCGCATACCACCGGCGTCCCGCACGCAAGGGACTCCAGCAGCGGAAAACCGAAACCCTCCTCCCGCGAGGTCAGCACCACCACACCCGCCATCCGATAGAGCAGCGCCAACTCCACGTCCGGCAGCCGCGGATAGACATGCACACCCTCCGGAAACGGGTGCGGGCCGTCCCCCCATCCCGCCACCGCAGCGCGCAGCCCCGGCCGCGCGGCCATCATCCGCCCCAGCGCCTCCGCCAGCACCTCCGGTCGTTTGCGTTCCACCGGCGCCGTCACCCCCAGCACGTCCCACCGGCAATACCGCGCATCCTTCCCGCCCCGGGCCAGAAACGCCCCCGGCAGCCCGGACGGCACGGCGTGTACCCGCTCGCGTGCCAGCCCGTACTCACGCCGCACAGCCTCCGCGGTGAACTCGCTCGGCGTGACCACCGCTGCACATCGGGGAAGCTCCGCGGGAAAAGTGTCCCGGAAATACCCGCCCGCCAGCGCCGCAGGCCGTGCCTCCCGCAGAAAACCGAGATCGTGCACCGTCACCACCCGCGGGCAGTCCGCCGGCGGCAGATACATGGCGGGGGAGTGCAACACCCCGCACCGCCGCGTCCCGGAAAGCACCTCCCACCGCGGTCCGCCAAGCCGCTTCCAGCACTCCAACAGCACCGGCCCGGGCAGCCGCCGCACCACAAGCCGCGCGTTCGGCGCCTCCTCCAGCACGCTCCAACGCCGCAGCCGCTCGCCGTGCCGCATCGAATTGACAAAGACAAGAAACTCAACGTCCGGCGGCGCTGTCGCCAGCAGGGCGCGCAGCAGCTCCCGCGTATAACGGCCCACACCCGTCGCCCGTGGGTCCGCCGCAGAGGAAGCGTCGTATCCCACCAGCAGAGTTGATCGGGCCATATCGCCGTCTTTGGAGAAGTTTGGACTTTGGCCGGAGCGGGAAGGGGAGGGAGTGGAGGTGCGGGTGGGATTCGAACCCACGAATAGAGGTTTTGCAGACCTCTCCCTTAACCACTTGGGTACCGCACCCCGTACCTGAGCCCCATCCTCGCCAGAGCCGTGCCGCGGTCAAGGATGAAGGCGGAGCAGGGCCCGGATTCCCCAGGAGCTTTCCCTTCTGCTCCTCGACCACGCGGCGGGCTCCGGCCGTGGGGAATCATCCGCCGATCTCGCCGATTTACGCCGATGGGGGCTGATGTCCGGTCCCGCTGGTGGAGTGAAGCTGTATCTCCGAGAATCTGCGGAATCTGCGGATAAAACCAGAGTCGGTGGCCATCGAGACGAAGGATGGGAACAGTCGAGAACGAAAACATCCTGCCGGATTCTCGATCCGGTCACCCGAATACAATAAAGCCGCGCTCCCCGCCCCACCCACGTCCCTTCAGTCCCCTGTGTCCCCTTTTCCAGACACACAACCACGCTACTGCGAAGCCGCAACGCTACCCATGTCCTGACCCAACACTCGCACCGGCCATTGGCCACACACCCCTCAGAACCCCTGCGCGGGGCGATGGCGTGATTTTCCGGCGCGCTCCGGTCCTGCCGCCTGTCCGCGGTGGCCGTGCTCGCGCGCGAGCTGCACCGCCCCCGCCGCCGCGTCCAGCGCATCATCGTGATCACAGCGCGGATAGCCCTGGAGTTCCTCCCAAAACTCCTCGTCCAGCGCCCCCGACAGCACCAGAAAACCGCTCTGCAGCAACGGCTCCAGCGCGGCAATCCGCGACTGCTTGTTGCGTTTCGGGTGAACCACAGAGGTGGGTATATCCGCCCGCCTGCCGCCCGCTGCACGGCGTTTTCGCTCCTCCTCAAGCGGCAACAGCAACAACTCCTGAAACCCCGTCCCCTCTATTCCCAGCAGGTCCCACGGCCGCTCGGCGTGCAGGTCGAACAGCAGCCGCACCTGTTCGCTCGGCGCGTACTTTCCGGCAACCAGATGCTCCAGATAGAGGCTCCCGTCGGGCAGAACCAACACCGTTGCGATCGCCGCAAAATCCCCCCGCCGGCTCGACCGCTTTCCCAGCGCCGCGTCCAGATAGCCAAAACGCCGGCCGGCACTCCACCCGCGCGCGTACCGCCGCACCACGTTCTCCCCCGCGCGTACCGACAGCGCCCCGTCCTCCTCCACCGCCATGAGCGCCGCACCCGCGTCGAACAGCGCATCCTCCGGCCCAAGCGGCATGTTCTGCTTTTCCTGCATGAACGCGCGTCGGCCCTGCAGGGAAAGCTGTGCCATCAGCTCCTCGTAATCCTCCTTCTCCGGCCAAAGCACCTCGCTCCCCCGTTCCATTTCCTCCCTGTGGGTCAGGAAGAACTCCCGTGCCGATTCCCGGCTCGACACCTCCTCCCGATTGCGCAGCAACCCTTTCCAGCGCGTCCAAAGACCGCTGCGCGGCGCGTGCGAAATCACGCTCCGGGTGCGCAGCGCCGTGAAGTCCTCCCGCCTGAGCAATTCCCCCAGCAGGCTCTGCTCGTGCAGCACCGTCCCGATTGCCAGCAGGTGGGTGTAGCTGTCCCCGAGGTACTCTACGATCTCGGCAAACCATTCGCGCAGCCGCACCCGGGCCCGCGACGAAGTGGCGCACCTCGAACTGTCCGCATCGTCCAGGATGATTTTCGTCGGCCGCCAGCTCCGGTGCGATATACCGCGCAGCTCCGTACCCGCCCCGTGCGCCTCCATCCGGGCATCCCCGTACTCGAGAATCCGTGCCGTCAGCCGGCATCTCCGCCGCGGAAAACGCGTCAACTCACGCCTCACCGCACGCAGCCGCAGCGCCGCCTGGCGCTCCGTCGCCGACAGCAAAACCATGTACTTCTCGCGCCCAAAAACAAGGTCGTGAAGCGGAAGTATAAGACTGACAAGAGTGGACTTGGCCCCTCCCCGCGGTGCCGCAAGCGCGAAACGCAAACCACGCCGCGAGGGCAACCGCCCCTCTCCCATCCGCCTGTGCCAATCAAACACCCTGTGGTGCATCGCAGAGAACGGGAGCCGGCAATAATCCGGAAACAGACGCCGCGCGAAAAACTCCGGGTCTTCCCGCATCCGCAGCCGCAGCAAAGCCCCCCGCGGGAGATCATCCATCCCCGCTATCTTCCTCAAGAAGCACTCTTCGGAGAGACTCCGGATCCAATCCATCTCCCTGCTCATCTTGCCCCCGATCTTCTCCCAAATCGCACAGCCGGCCGACTTCCAGGCACCGTTTCAGGCCTGTGAGAAAGTGCACAAAGTCCTTCAGTTCCGGCGGCCCATCCCTGGTCTCCTCGGCCTCCTCCAGCTCCAGCTCATAAAGGCGGAGCCACCGCGCCAGCATGACGACAGCCTCGTTCGCAAGCGTTCCGGACTTCCTTTTCAGTTCCTCCAACCTTTCCGATACCCCCTTCCCGGGCGCCTGCGCCCTGTTCGCCCCACGCTATACGCCGCTTCCAAAAACCCTTTCCGGCGTATACGGACAATACGGGCAGTTTCGTTCCCCGATACACGCACACACTCTCCCAAAACCCTCTCCCACCCCTTGTCAGACAAAAATCGAACGATTTTAACCCCATATCTGCGAAAAGTGCTTGCGTTGCGAAACGGAGTCTAACAACCCTCCGTCAAGACACGGACTGCGGGGATCGTAGAGTGAGTCTTCCCGCAGCGTATTCTCCAAAGGAAGGAGCCAATCGCATGGCGAAGAAAACCTCAACGGGCTTCGTGTCGTTCTATCGGACATCCGATAAGCTGGAAGCCACCTACCTGGCCCACAGCGACCCCGCCGCCGTTCAGGGCAAAAGCAAGGTAGGTCAGAAGACGGTTTACGAATTCGCAGCAACCAAAAAGATCGAGAAGGCCGTCTCCACCTACAAGAAGTCACCCTCCAAGGCGATGGTGCCGGTGACGGCGCTCGCCGCCGTCGAAGGCAAGGCCTCCGTCGCTGCAGCCGCCGCTCCCAAAGCAGCTCCGGCCAAGAAAACCCGCCGCCGGCGCGCCAAGGCAAAGCCAGGCCGCCCCGCCGGAAAGAAGCGCGGCCGCCCGGCAAAGGCAAAGACAGCAGCCGCCGCAAAGGCAGCTCCCAAGCGCCGTGGCCGTCCGCCGAAAGCAGCATCCGCAAAGGCCAAGGCACCCGCCGCAAAGAAAGCCGCCGCGAAGAAAACACCCGGCAAGCCCGGCCGCCGCTCCCGCGTCAGTGAAACCGCACTGCGCGAAATGGCAGCCCTCGTCAAAGCTGGCAAGACAAAGAAAGACGTCGAGGCAATGCTCAAGCAGAAGTACAAACTCGTTCCCGCATCGCCCACCTACTACGTCTGGAAGCGCCGCGCCATGGCCCTCGCCTGAGCGGGCCACATCGGCGCAACACACCAGCAGCGACGTAGAAACCACGAACCGGGGCAGCCAATTGCGCTGTCCCGGTTCGTCTCTATAGTGGCAAGTAGCGGGAACCAGTGCGAGCGACGGGGACTGGCAAACCGCCGGTTCGGGGGCTGATCCCCGGCCCCGCGGGTCGAGTGAAGCTGTATCCGCGAGTATCTACCGGCAGTACCAAAGTCAGTGGCCAGCCAGACAACGAACTGGCCCAATCGAGAACGGAAACATCCTGCACCAGCCGCTTGGCCGCGCTACTGATCCAGCCGCCAGTGCGGATCGTCGTACCGGTCATCCGGATCGCTGTGGCGCCCCGGGTGTCCCATCCCGACGCGGCCGCGTCCGCCCCGGATCGCCTTCGGCTGCGGGCGCATCAGGAACGGAATACGGAAGCCCTCCAGCATATACAGGAACACCGGGAACTTCACCAGCACAATGCCCACCGCAATGCCCACAAGGTGCGCCGTGTGGCTTACGCCTCCGCCCATAAGGCCATGCTGCTGAAAGTCCGCCAGGATCGACATGCTCATGAACACACCAATGATTACAGCGAACACCCGCATCGGCATCGGAATCACCAGCATGAACAGCACACGCGCGTGCGGGAAATAGATCACCGCCGCCGTCAGGATCGCAAAACCGGCCCCGCTGAAGCCCACAAGCCCGATCCCCGGGTTCCCCGTTGCGAACGCCAGGATCGTGTGCGCAACGCCCGCCAGCACACCGCTCGCCATCAGCAACCAGAAGTACGGCCGGCCACCGATATGCCGCTCCACCAGGCCACCAAAAAAGAACAGCACGATCATGTTCAGGAAAAGATGCCAGAAATCGTACTGCGTCACCATGTACGCCACGAACTGCCACAAATGCCCCTGCAGCACCGCCTGAGCCGGCGTCAGCACAAACAACCGGTCGAACACCGGCCCCAGTTGCAGCACCTGAAGCATCAGGAAAGAAAGCATGAACACCAGCACGTTGATGTAGAAAAACCACTTCGTTACCGGTGGCATGTATTCGGCGAAGAATTGGTCCGTTTCTCTGAGAAAACCGCGCATGGGAACCTCGCGAAGGGGAGGATGACTCTGGGGGTAGAGTAGCCCAGGGAGGACGGGAACGCCACGGGAAAGGTGCCGGCAGCCGGAGTTCCGGGCACCTCCTCAGTCTGTCCCCGGCGCTCCGCCTGGCAATCCGGAAGTGGGCAAAATGGGCCACCATGATTAATTCGGGCCGCCAAAACTCTCCGCTTGGACCGATGGCCCCGCTTGGAGCGTGAAAAAAACTTCTCCAAAGCCCCATTTTCTCTTTTGGTGCGCCCGCAACGCTCTCTCTAATCCGCGCCGTTCCGGCCGGGGCCTCCCAACGGAAGCACCCAACCGGAAACACCCGGCAGCCAAGGCACCGGGCAAATCACCCTCCAAAGAGGTTCATGCCTATGACGCCAGACCAGGTCTTCGCCTACATCAAAGAAAAAGACATCAAGTTCGTGGACTTCAAGTTCACCGACATACCCGGGGTCCAGCAGCACTTCACCAGCCCCGTCGCCGAACTCTCCCGCACCGTCTTCGAGGACGGCCTCGGCTTCGACGGCTCCTCCATCCGCGGCTGGCGCGCCATCGACGAGTCGGACATGCTCCTGCTCCCCGATCCCGCCACCGCCATGATCGACCCCTTCTGCGACATACCCACCCTCTCCGTCGTCGGCAATATCGCCGATCCCATCACCCGCGAACGCTACCCCCGCGATCCGCGTAACATCGCCATCAACGCCATCAACTACCTTAAGAGCACCGGCCTCGGCACCAAGTGCTTCATCGGCCCCGAACTCGAATTCTTCCTCTTTAACGAGGTACGCTACGGCTCCAGCAACAACAGCGCATCCTATCTCGTGGACAGCATCGAGGGCATCTGGAACAGCGACCGCGACGAGCGCGCCGACTTCGGCCGGCCCAACCTCGGCGGAAAAATACGCCACAAGGAAGGCTACTTCCCCCTGCCCCCCGTCGATTCGCTCCAGAACGTCCGCAGCGAAATGGTCCAGATCATGGAGCAGGCCGGCATCCAGGTTGAAACGCACCACCACGAAGTCGCCACAGCCGGACAGTGCGAAATCGACATGCGATTCGACGAGCTGCTCCCCATGGCCGACAAGTCCCTGCTCTACAAGTACATCATCAAGAACGTCGCCAACCGCCATGGCCTCTCCGCCTGCTTCATGCCCAAGCCCGTCTTCGCCGACAACGGCTCGGGCATGCACACCCACATCTCCATCTGGAAGGACGACAAGAACCTGATGGCCGGCAACGGCTACGCAGGGCTCTCCGAATTCGCCCTCCACTTCATCGGCGGCATCATCAAGCACGCCAACTCCGTCCTCGCCTTCAGCAACCCCACCACCAACAGCTACAAGCGCCTGGTGCCCGGCTACGAAGCCCCGGTGAACCTCGCCTACTCGCGCCGCAACCGCTCGGCCGCCATCCGCATTCCCATGTATAGCGCCAGCGAAAAAGCAAAGCGCGTCGAATTCCGCTGCCCCGACCCCATGGCCAACCCCTACCTGTGCTTCTCCGCCCTGCTCATGGCCGGGCTCGACGGAGTGCAGAACAAAATCGACCCGGGCAAGCCCCTCGACAAGAACATCTACGACCTCCCGCCCGAGGAAGGCAAAGCCGTCCCCAAGGCAGCCTACAGCCTCGAGCACGCCCTCGACTGCCTCGAACAGAACCACGAGTTCCTCACAAAGGGCGACGTCTTTACGGAGGACTTCGTGGATGCGTTCATCGCCTACAAGCGTGAAAACGAAGTCGATCCCATGCGCCTCCGGCCCCACCCCTACGAATTCACCCTTTACTACAACATGTAAGCGCGCAAAACATCCGGGGGAGGTTCGGGCAACGACCCGGACCTCCCCTTCTCTTTGCCCACCACGCCCCAGCAGCCCAACACTCCGGGAGCAGAACCCATGAAAAAAGTCGAGGCAGTCATCAAGCCGCACAAGATAGAGGACGTGCGCAGCGCCCTCGCCTCCATCGGCATCATGGGCCTCACAGCCTGGGAGGTTCGCGGCTTCGGCCGGCAGAAAGGCCACCAGGAACTCTACCGCGGCAGCGAGTACCAGGTGAACTTCATGCCCAAGGTCCGCCTCGAAATCGTCATCCCGGACGAACTGCTCGAGGAGGTCGTCAACGCCATCTCCGAAGCCGCCCAGACCGGCACCATCGGCGACGGCAAGATATTCGTCACCTCCGTCGAAAAAGCAGTCCGCATCCGCACCGGCGAACTCAACGAAGAGGCACTCTGAGACCTCCGCTCAGCCGCAAATCACACGAAATTCACACGCGTCCAAGGGACAACGCCCGTCCTCCCTGCCGCACTCTTGCGCGCAAGGAGGGCTTTCCCACATGTCCCGAAAACGCCTGCACACGCCGCCCGAAGAGGATCACTACCGCCGGCTCGCCCGCGAAGTCGAATCGTTGCGCCTGCCCCCGCTGCTCTGCCCGCGCCGGCTATCGCAATTGCTCGATATGGACAGGCGCCGGGTGTACGAACTACTCCAGACCGGCGAGCTGGACTCCGTCCGCGTCGGGCCCCGCAGCCGGCGCGTCCCCCGCGAAAACCTCCTGCGCTGGCTCGCCGCGGGAGGATACGGTTCGCGCGCAAGGCAGTCCGATGAATAAGCCTGCCGCGTGCGCCTGCCGCGATCAGTGCTCCCGGCGCGGATCGAGCGCGTCCCGCACGCCCTCGCCCACAAGGTTGAAGCACGTCACCGTGATGAAAATCGCCATGCCGGGGAAGACCGTCAACCACCACGTCCCCTGGATATCGTTGCGGCCGTTGTTCAGCAGGTCCCCCCAGCTCGCCATCGGTTGAGGCACGCCGAAGCCGAGGAAGCTAAGGCCGCTCTCCACCAGAATCGAACCCGCTATGCCGAAACTGACCAGCACCAGAATCGGCCCCAGCCCGTTCGGCAGAATGTGGCGGAAAATAATCCGCACGTTCGAACCGCCGAGCGCCCGCACCGACTGCACGAAATCCTGGTTCACCAGCCGCAGGAACTCCGCCCGCTGCAGCCGCGCCACACCCGTCCACCATAACAGCGCCAGCGCCAGGATGATATTCATCAGCGACGGAGCAAGGAACGCCTGCACCGCCAAGATCAGCATCAGCGCAGGGAAACAGATCACTATTTCGATCACGCGCGAGAGCGCCATGTCCACCCAGCCGCCGAAATAACCCGCCAGCGCCCCCAGCAATATCCCGATCGCCGTATAGATACCCACCGCCACAATCCCCACCAGCATCGACACCCGTGCCCCGTATATCATGCGCGAAAGCACGTCCCGCCCGTTCGTGTCCGTCCCGAGCCAGTGCCAGTTCTGCCCGAACCGCCGCTCGTCCTCCGGGATGAGGAAGGTGGGCGGCTGGCGCGCCTCCGCCACGATATTCTCGTTCTCCCCGTAGGGCACCGGCACCAGCAACACCCGGCCACCCTGCTCGTGAAAATCCGGAGCGTTCCAGATGCGCCGGTACGAGGTGGTGTCGCTGATGGTCGGATAGATGGACTTCCAGACCACCGTGCCCGCGCCCGCGATGGCGAGCGCACCGCCCACCGTGATCAGCAGGGACGGAAGCCGTCTGCGCACGAAGAACGCACCGCAAAGCAGGAAGAACAGCAGCAGCGTATAGACCTCTCCCGTCGTCAGCGCCCGAAGCGCCGGATAGCGTGTCAGCGGGCGCAGCTCCGCGTCGAAAAGCTGCTGGAACCCCGCCACCAGCCCTGTCAGCACCTCCGCGTCGTAATCGCCGGGAACGGCGACCGCCTCCCGCAGCCGGTCCCGCAGGTCACGGTAACTCTCCAGGTCCTCCGGCGTCAGGTGCACCGCCAGCCGGCCCGAGTGGAGGGCAAGCTGCCGGTGCGAGCGGGCGAGCCGGTCGCCGGTGATTTCCTCGTCTTTGGAAAGCAGCGTCAGACGTTCGATCACAATCTGCAGCGAATTGTCGAAGTCCCCCGGAAACGTCGTGTGGATATACAGCGGCCTCTGGTTTGCAAGGAACGGGCAAAACACTGCCAGGAAGATCACCACGCCGATCACGCCGAGGCCGCCCATCGACAGCCAGTTGCGCCGGAAGTCCCGCAGCGCAAGGGCCCAGTAGTCCCGGCCTCCCTGCTCTCTCTCGGGAGGTTCGGGCGCCGAAGCGGGGGCGTTTGCGGGTCCGGTCTGAATCGCCATGGGTTCTCAGTCGTAGGAAATCCTTGGATCTACAAGTGCATACGATAGGTCCACTATCAAAATTCCCAGCAGCGTCAGCAGCGCCGAGAAAAACAAGACCGCGTTGATCACCGGATAATCGCGGTTCACGATCGCCTCGAAGGTCAGCACTCCCATCCCGGGAATCGTGAAGATGGACTCGATGATGATGGCCCCGGCGATCAGTTCGGGCAGCAGCCCCGCGCTGATCGTCAGAATCGGAATAAGCGAGTTGCGCAGCGCGTGACGGAAAATCACTGCGTAGGCGGAAAGCCCCTTAGCCTTTGCTGTCCGGATGAAGTCCTGGTTCAGCGTCTCCAGCATCGCGCTGCGCATCTGGCGCGAGATATACGCAAGGCTTCCGTACGTCAGGCACGTTACCGGGAGGATGAGGTGCCAGAGCCGGTCCCAGAACCACTGCATGAAGCTCACGTCCGGTGCGCCCAGGTGTATCCCCGTGCTGTTCAGCCCCCGCGTGGGGAAAAGGCTCAGAAACGGTGGCCCCGTTGTCGTCAGCAGCAGCAGGCCCGCAACCCAGAAGGGAGGGAGTGAATACAGGACGAACAGAATCACGGTCGTGACGTGGTCCTCCGGCGTGTGGCGCCGCACGGCCGAGAAGATGCCCACCGGAATCGCGATGAGATAGCTGATGAATATGGAAAGACCCGAAAGGAGTATCGAAATGGGCAGCGCATCGCCGATCATCCGGATCACCGGCCGGCGCGCTATGTAGGAATCCCCGAAGTCGAACGTCATCGCCTGCACAACCCACAGGCCAAACTGGGTGTTCCCGAAAACGTTCATCGTTTGCCGCAGCGCCCCGGGATCGCTGAAGGCCAGCCAGTCCCGCCGCCACCAGCTCCGCCATCGCTGCATGATTTCCTCGGCCCGTTCCTCGAACTCGGCGTCGGTCGCCGCGAAAGTAAAGCCTGTTTGCGCCTCCAGCGCCCGGTTCACCCGCCGCTGTATAGTCAGGTCCCCGCTGCGCAGATGCCGCGCCAGGTACGGCACCGCAAAACCACCCGCGCGCCTGACTTCACGCGCCAGCTCCTCGGCCTCCTCACTCGTTTCTGCATTCAGATAATTCTGGACAAGCTGCTGGACGCGGCTCTCATCAAACCGCTCCTGATTCTGCGCGTACCAGATGGACCAATAGGTGTGGGCGTCCTCCGGATTTATATGTACCGGATGCGCCGCCGCGGACTCGCCCGCCAGAGAGGGGAAAATCGCCGCCAGCCGCGCCCGCTGCACCTCGGGCGGAGCCATGTCCTGCCGGCCCTCCCGCGCTTGGGGTCGCGGCTCATCCGCCGTCCCGATCGCCTCAAAACGTTCCAGCGCCGGCGCCAATGCAATCGTGCTCATGCGCGCGAGCCGGTTCCGCCCGTCGCGTTGCCAGAACGCCCCCCGCCGGAGGTAATCGTCCAGCGCGCGGTTTGCTGTATGAACACGGTCCTCGAAATTCAGGTTCAGCAGGAGTGGCCGGTCCAGCCCCAGGTTGCGCCGGTTTTGCTCCACCAGGTCATCGTAGCCGCCGACAGCCTGCGCCGCCCCGCCCGCGGCCTGGAGCCTCAACGCAGCCGGGTCCCCCGGCGTCAGGCGCGTCAGCACAAACGTCAGCGCCATGATGCCGAAAAGCGTCACCACCAGCAGCAGAAGACGTTTGACGGTATAGTTGAACACGGCCGGCCCCGGTTCCTCTCGTTTTTCGCCTTACCGCCTGTTCTCCGGAATCTCGTCCCACCACCACTCAGTGAACTTGTGCGGATACTGGCCGGGATATATCTTGATGCCCCGAAGGCCGCGGTGAATGAAATATTGCTCGTAGAACCCGAAAAGGAAACTGTACGGCTGGTCCTCGTGGATGATCCGGTGAACCTCCCGGGCCATTTCCCAGCGCTTCTCGGGGTCCATCGTCTCACGGATGCGCTCGGACAGCTCATCCACCCGCGGGTTGCTATAGGAGACGAAATTGTCCCCCTTGTCCTCTATCTGTGAGCTGTGGAATATCTGGAACGGGTCGGGCTCGAGCGCCGTCCCCCATGCGAACCGCACCGCGTCGAAATTCTTGTCCCGCACCGTATCGGCGAAGATCGCCCAGTCCATCCGGTCGATCGTCATTTGTATTTTCGCCTCGGCCATGCGCTCGGCGACGATGTCGGCGATCTTCTGGTGGTACTCGCGCGCGTTGTGGATTGAATAACGGAAACGGAACCGCACGTTTTCCCCGTCTATCTCATTCTCCAGCACGCCGTCCAGGTTCCGGTCCAGCCACCCCTTCCGCGCAAGGATGCGCGTGGCCTCCCGGTGGTCGAACTCAAGCGGCTCCACCGTGTTGTCATACCCCGGCCCGGCGAAATAGAACGGCCCGTCCACGGGAAACGCCGCACCCAGGTGCACGGAATCCGCGATCTCCTGCCGGGGAACCAGCATCCCCAGCGCGCGCCGCACCTCCCGGTCCTGGAACAGCGGGTTCTCCAGATTCCAGCCGATATACGTATAGAGGAAACCCGGCCGCTTCGCGCGCACCATCCGCTCAAGGAAGAGCGAGGACTGGGTGTCCGGCTGGTTCCATGTCGTCGGCTCCACGTCCAGATCCACGTCGATCGTCCGGTTGATCAGGTCGCGCACCGCCGCCGTCGCCTCCGAATAGACAACCCACGTGATCCGGTCCAGGTATGGCTGCTCTGTGTTCCAGAGCGGCAGCGGCCCCGTGTCCGGATCGTTCTTCCAATAGTCCTCGTTCCGCACGATCGTGAGCGAATCCCCCCGCCTCCATTCCCGCAGGCGGTAGGCCCCTGTATAGACAGGGCGCTCCATGAACTCGTGGTTGTTGAAGGCACTCCCCAGCGCCTGCTCGTCGCCCCCGAACTGCTCCGGCCGGAACACGTGGCGGGGGAGTGCGTAGGGCGCCTCCACGCCTCCGAGGATCGAAAGCGCCTGAAAGAACGGCTTTTGGTAGATGAACCGTATCGCCATCCCGTCGTCGAAGACCTCGGCGCTCTCCACGTCCCGGAAGTAGTTCCGCCGGTGTTGTGCGTCCACCGCCGGATTCATGATCATCTCGTACCCGAACTCCACGTCCCGCGCGGTGAAAGGCTCCCCGTCGTGCCACGTCACCCCCTCGCGGATATGGAACTCGAAGGCGGAGTTCTCCTTCACGAACAGGCGGGTTTCCACCTCGTTCCCGATCTCGTTTTCCCAGGTATCCAGTTCCTCGACGGCGATCGTCACCGCCTCCTCAGCCTTCGCCGAATCGTGGCCCTCGTCGATGCGGACCGTGTGATCGAGCACCGTCAGCTTGCCCTCCACCCGCCTGCCGCCGCGCTCTTCCGTCAGGACAACGTAGCCCTCCTCCTCATTCATCTCCGCCACGTCGTACAGACTGTGCGTCACATTCCACGCATCGGGGACAAACACCACCTGCTCCTCGTCCTGCTCGATTACCCGGCCCATTTGCACGTCGCCGGTGCGAGTCTTGACGAGGTCTGTCTCGCGCCAATACCAGGCCTTCTCGGGAATGTATTCAAGGGTCTCCAGGTCCCAGTTGATGAGCCCGTCGGAAAGCTGAAGAATGATCTGCCGCTCCGGCTGGCCCGTGGAGGTGAGGGGGTTGAAATGCTGGAAATTCGCCGGCGTGCGGATACGCAGGCTGCCGCCGCGCGTTGGTTCGGGATTCTCGCGCTCCTCGTCGGTCACGTCGGGGTTGAACTCGTCCATGGTCACCACGGGGAGGTACCGCGCGGCGGGGTTGGCGAATTCGCGGTCGGTATCGCCGAGCCTTGTGATTTGCGGCCGGCCGTCGCGCTGGGGAGCGTCCCCCGCGGCGTGCTCGCCCTCGCGTCGGCGCTGGTCGCTCGGCGTGCAGGCTGCGGCGAAAAGTGCCGCCATGAGCGCAAAAACGGGAAGAAAAACCGGGTTGGGCAGAAGACGGATCACGCTGGAGGAAGCTCCTTGGGGGCAGTTCGCCCGAATGGTGCGGCGGCCGGACCCGATGGCAAGCCCTTCCGGGCCCGGCCTCATACCGGCACCACTCTTAGACGCCCCAACGGCCTCCCGCAAGCGAAGTGCATCCCGGCTGCGCACCTTCCCTCCCCGGACTCCCCCTCCCGCCACCGTCTGCCCCCTCACCACCCCTGCCGCAGCATCCAGTCGTCCACCGCGGTAAAGTCGTCCAGTCCCTCGCCGGAGAGAGACACCTCAATGATTGGCGTCTCCGGATCGTCCGTCTCCAGAACCAGCTCCGCTTCCACAGGGCCTTCCCCGGTGGGCTCAAATTCGATTTCGACGGTGTACACGTCGCTCACCGCCACGAAGCGGGGGCCTGCGGGACCGGCGAACGCGAACGAGTCTGCTCCCGTGCCTTCCAGCCGCACGTCAAGAATACCCAGCGGTATCCAACTCTCGGGGAACGGGTTCTCGACCGTTACCGCCTGCGCGGCGGTGGGGCCGGCGCCCACAAGGTGGCTCCCGAAGTCGAGCGAACCGGGAGCCGAACTCGTCATCCGTGCCCTGTCCGTCACCCATACCGTATCAGTGTTGTGCCCCCCGATCAGCCACAGCTTGTCATCGAAGGTCGCAGCCGCTCCGCGCGCGCGGGTTCCGAAAGGTGGATTCACCGTTTCCAGCACCCAATCAACCCCATCGGCAGTGGACCAAATCTCGGGGCTGAAGGTATTCCCGGTCAGGTTGCCCGAGATGATCCACATCCTGTCGTTAAACACTGCCGCTTGGTGCCGTGCCGTACGCGGCGAGAACGCTGCATCCGCCGTCGCCTGTGTCCACGAAACCCCATCGGTAGTGTACCACACATCGTTCAGATAGACATCCTGAATACTCGCCTGGCTACCCCCGATGACCCACATTCTGCCGTCGTGGACGAGGCGGCTGTGCTCGCTACGGTTCGTGAAATCGGCGGAGACCGTGGCCAGGGTCCAGCTCTCCCCGTCGGTGGAGTGCCAGACGTCGCTGAGGCGGTCGCTCCCGCTCGTGCCGAACCGTCCGCCGACGACCCACATTCTGCCGTCGTACACCGCGCTGGCGTGGTCGTTTCGTCCTCCGAAGGGAGTGAAGGAGGACGCCTCGGTCCAGATGACGCCGTCGGCCGAATACCACACATCGTTCCTTCTGGCTGTGCCGGTACCGATGCCGCCGATGATCCACAGCTTGTCGTCGAATACCAGGGTCGTGTGCGCCCTGCGCGGTGGGAACCCTCCGTTCCCCGTTACCAGCGTCCACTCGGAGCCGTCCTCGGACGACCACACGTCGCTGCGCGGCGTGGTATCGCTGCCCGCCACGATCCAGAGCTTCCCGTCGTGCACCACGGCCCGGTGCGAATTCCGCCCCGGGAACGCCGCCCGCGTCGTCGCTTCCGCCCAATCCACCCCATCCGCCGAATACCATGTACTGGAAAGAGTGCTGCCGCCGCCGAACCCTCCCATCAGCCACAGCTTCCCGTCATACGCCGCAGCTGCATGGCCGGCCCGGACAGGGAACTGGGCCTCCGGAGTCGCCTCGGTCCAGTCCTCCCCGTCGGTCGAATACCACACATCGTTCCGGTCCAAGGAGTCCCGCCCCCCGTAAACCCACATCCTTCCGTCATGGACAGCGCTGCCGTGGCGGTAGCGCCCCGAGAAGGGTGTCTCGTCCGTTACCTCTGTCCACGCCACCCCGTCCTCGGAGGACCACACGTCCTGCCGGAAAACCGTCGGCGTCCATCCCCCGATCACCCACATTTTTCCGTCGTAGGGCAGTGCCGTGTGACCAAACCGCGCCGGGAAATCGGCGTCGGCTGCCGCCTCCGTCCAGTCCACGCCGTTCTCCGAATACCACACGTCCCGCCTGCCGGCGGAGAGCACAATCCCGGCGGTGACCCACAGCTTATCATCGTGAACGATCACCGCGTGCTCCGAACGGCTGTCCCACCCCGCGTCCGCGGTCGCCTCCGTCCAGTTCATCCCGTCCTCGGAATACCACACGTCGTTGTTCCCCGACCCGCCGATCACCCACATCTTCCCGTCGAAGCCGGCCAACCCGTGCCCCGAGCGCGCAGTGAACGGCGCGTCCTCGGTCACAAGGTTCCATTCGATTCCGTCTGTGGTGTTCCACACGTCGCTGCGGTCGCTGCCGCTGATCAGCCACAGCTTGTCGTCGAAGACCAGACTGGCCGCGTGGTTTCTCGGAGAGTAGCCGGAAGTACCCGTCGTCTGCGTCCATGACCGGCCGTCGGCCGAAGACCAAGCGTCGTCGAACCGCTGGTTCCCCCCAGTCGTCCCACCCAGCACCCACAGCCGGTCGTTGAACACCACGCCACCAGCCGCACCCCGCCCGGTAAACGGCCCTTCCCGCGGCTCCTCTGTCCACGTCACGCCATCCGCGGAACTCCACACCTCGTTATGCCTCAGGACGCCTCTGGCGCCGCCAGCCAGCCACATCTTCCCGTCCATGCTCAGCGCCGTGTGGGAATGGAGAACCCCGAACTCGGCGCTGGCATTGATCTCCGTCCAGTTCACGCCGTCACTGCTCCGCCAAACGTCGGGGTGGAATCCGCTTCCCGACTGGCCGGCGATCACCCAGAGGTAGCCGGCATGCACCAGGGCGCGGTGGTTGCGCCGAGGTGCGAAGCCTGGCGCTGCTGAGGCGAGTGTCCAGTCTTCCCCATCCTCGGAATACCACACCTCTGCGGTCTCACCGGAACCGGTGCTTCCTCCGATAACCCACATTCTGCCGTCGAAAGCTGCCGCAGCGAAATTGTACCGGGCACCGAACGAGGCCGCCCCGCTTACCTCGGTCCACTCCACGCCATCACCAGAGCGCCACACGTCTCCGAGTCCCCCGGATTCGCCCAGCCCTCCGATCACCCACAATGATTCATCGAAAGTCACTTGCTCGTGCCCCTGGCGCGCGGGAAAGCCCGCATCATCCACTGCCTGAACCCACGTGGCACCGTCCCAGGAGAGCCAGACATCGCTCCGCCGTGCGCCAGGCCTGCTCAGCCCCCCCGTCACCCAAATCTTTCCGTCATAAATGCTCGCCCCCATGTTCATAAGCGGGCCGAAGGACGGAGGCGAAGAGTTTGCCGCCTCACGCCAGTAAGCTCCCGTTCCGGCTCTAGCCGGTCCGAGGGCAAGAGTCACAAAAAGGCACAAGTACACGGGCAGCACGCAAAGCTGCTGGGGAGCGGGCATCTGCATCGGTCATCTCCTTGGTTGTTGGCGAAGATGCGAAAATGAGCGAGCACTTACTGAGGTCAACCCCAAACCCAGCAGTCAGAAATCCCCCCCCCTGCTGCCGTCTGTCCCCCTCCTTGGCCCCGAACCCGCCTACCTCGCCTTCTCAGCCCCCACTTTACTGTGGACAAGCGGCCCGCCCTGGCCTTGGCTCAACTCGCCGCAGGGGCCGCCCCCCTCCCCCCGGGCTTGACCGCAGCCCCGCGCCGCGGGCACACAGACCCAGCGCCTCCGCACTGTCCAAACGGCTGGTAACCGCACCGAACATGAACACAAAAGCCGACCCTCAAGACCTCGCCGGTGCCATGGACCACCAGCGCATGAGTCATGCGCTGGACGATTTCCACGACCCCGCCGCCCAGAAGACCATAGCCGCCAAGGCCGGCCAGACGTGGAACCGCGCCATGTTCTACCTTGCCGGCGGCGCCGTCGCCTTCTTCGCCCTCATGTTCCTCGCCCAGTCCATCAACCCCCCGGACTCCGCGCTCCGCTCCGAGGACATGATGCTCATCCTAGGCCCGTGGGACGGCCTCTGGGAGGGCAAGGAATGGCGCCTCAGCCTCCAGGGTGAAGTCATCGAAGAATACGACGTCACCATGGAGATCCTCTCCACCTCCGCCACCATGCAGTCCGTCCGGGTCATCCGCACCTCTCAGCTCGAAGGCACCGAGACCGAATTCTGGCTCAATCAGATGACCCCGGACGGCTCGGTCCTTGTCCGCGCCGGCCAGGACCGTGAGCGCTACGGCCGCTTCGAGGGAACCCTCCTCGAATCAGGCGTCGTCTGGACACGCGAGAACGATGAATTCTCCGAAATACAGCGCTCCTGGACCGCCGGCAACCAACTCCACACCGACACCGTCCTCATACCCAAGCAGGCCCCGGGCACCCCCATCCTCACCACAGGCCACCTGCGCCGCACCGAAGTCTTCTAGACCTCCCCACGGACCTTGACCCCCTGCTCCCCCTCCCCGAAATACTGACTCACCATCCAATAAGGGGGACGTAGCCGCCGTGCCGGACCGTCATGCACTGCTCTCAGTCAGCGATAAAACCGGGTTGGTCGAATTCGCCCAGCGCCTTCACGGGCTCGGCATCAAACTCCTTTCCACCGGTGGCACCGCGGCTCACCTGCGCAACGCCGGCCTCGAAGTCACCGACGTCAGCGCCATCACCGGCTTCCCGGAAGTCCTCGACGGCCGCGTCAAGACCCTCCATCCCGCCGTGCACTCCGGCCTGCTCGCCCGCCGCGACCTGCCGGCCCACATGGACGTCCTGCGCGAGCACGGCTTCCGCACCATCGACCTTCTCGTCGTCAACCTTTACCCCTTCGCCGAAACCGCCGCGAACCCCGAAAAGGACTACGCCGACACCGTCGAGCAGATAGACATCGGCGGGCCCGCCATGCTCCGCTCCGCCGCCAAGAACCACGCCGCCGTCACCGTCGTCGTGGACCCCGCCGACTACGAGAGTGTGCTCGCCGAAATCGAGCAGCACGGCACCACAGCCGAATCCACACGCCGCGCCCTCGCCCGCAAGGTCTTCACCCACACGGCCCTGTACGACGCCGCCATCGCCAACTATCTGGCCGCCAACACCGAGCCCGGGGAGAAGGAGAAGGGGGCGGACGGCCAGCCCTCCTGGCCA
>SLMS01000112.1 GCA_007133495.1 Candidatus Sumerlaeota bacterium
CCGTAGAAACCCGAGTGCCCCATGTAACGGACCGTCTCCCCGCCCGGAGCCTCTTCCCGGAACACGGTCACCCCGTAGCCATAGGACCGCTGCTGGCGGGTGAACATTTTGTCCTTCCACTCCTCACCAAGCAGGGCATTCTCGCGCAGGACCTGGTCCCAACGCAGCAGATCGTTCGCGGTCGAATACATCGAGCCCGCCGCGCGCCAGATGCTCATATCCTGATAGCCCGCGGGCTGATAGCTCCCGTTGCTGTCGCGCCGGTAGCCCTGGGCGCGGCGCGGCATCATGCGCGTGTGCGTGTACGCTCCGGTGTCCGGCATGCCCCCGGCCTCCGCGATGCGTTCCGTCACGACCCGTTCCCAGGACTTGCCTTCGACCTCCTCAATGATCGCCCCCAGAATATAATAACCTGAATTGCAATAGGAGTAACGCTCGCCCGGCTCGAAGTCCAGATCGTTGGAGCAATACTCCTCCACGAACTCCCGCATTTGGTGACTCATCCGGCTCGGGCCCGTGGAGAAGAACCCGCTGAAGGCCGAATAGTTCGGAATCCCCGAACTGTGCGTCAGCAGATGATGGATCGTGATCTTGCTTCCGGTGTCCTCACGGTACCACGAGAGGTGATCGGAAATCGTGTCCTCGAGCGCCAGCTTCCCCTCCTCCGCCAGTTGGAGGATGAGCAGTGCCGTGAACTGTTTGGTCAGCGACGCCAGGCGGAACTTCGTGTGCCGGTCAACCTTGGTGCCCCATTCCTCGTTGGCGTACCCGTAAGCTTTCTCGAAAATCACCTCACCGTCACGCGCCACCAGTGCAATGCCGTTGAACATGCCCTCGCGGACGTAGGCATCCATGAACCGTTCGATATCCGCTGCCTCCGGGTGCGCCGGCGGCGCGGGGACCTCGGCTCGCGGCACCGTCTGGCAGCCAGTGACACCAACCAGAAAAAGGGCCGCAAACAGCCCCATCGTGTAACGCATTTCTGCTCCTCCTGCTCCTCCAAGGGTGGGGGAATCCTGAATTCGGCAAAAAGGTCCCGCCCCCCGGGGGCCTGGGCAACCGCTATTTTTGGACCGCCAGCGCGGAGTCCCCCGGCCAAGGGACCCTCTTCGCTAGTCGGGCTGAGCCTCAGGCTCCTCCTCACCCTCCGGGCCCACGAACACAAGCTCCTTCCAATCCGCGTGGTAATGGAAGTTCACCCGCGTCAGCGCCGCCGTCGAGGTCAGCTCCACCCCATCCTCGAACTTCTCCTCGTCGTAATCGTAGCGGGACAGGTGGAACTTCCACCGGTCTCCCGGCTGGGGCGGCCTGCCCTCCAGCTCCACGATGTCGGTGAAGGGGATGGCGATCTCAAGGGACCACCCCTCGTCGCGCTCCGAGCTGTCGTTCAGCGTTCCGCGCAACTCGATGGCATGGCGCATGTTCTCGAAATCGAACTCGTGCGGGTTCCCGCCACGGGAGTCCAGCACCGTCCCGAGCGCGTTGATCTCAATATTGTAGTAGTACTCCTCCTCGCCCTGCACCTGGAAGAAGAACTCCAGCACGTCGTCCAGGTGGACCGCCTGGTTGCGGCGGGTTTGCTCCGCCCGCAGGTCGCCGTCCTCCGCCACGAAGGAAACATACAGATGCGTTTCGTCCCAGAGGATGCGGCCCTCCGTTTCTGTCGTTGCGGGCTCGTGGGTCACCGGCACGAAGAAGGATAGGGCAGGCGTTTCCAGCCACACCTCCTCGTCCACCTTCCCGTCTATGGTGATTTCCTCGGTGGTGAAGCGCGCCTCCCATGAGGAGGCGGGTTCATCAGCCGCCAGGCTGAGCGGCACGGCCACAAGCGGCGCCGCCAGAAGTGAATGGGCCAGAAGTCTGTTCACCGGATTCTCTCCGTAATGATTTCCCCAACGCTTGGCGCCGCCAGGCCCCTTGGGCAACCGAAAGTGCCCTCTCCTGCGGCGCCGGCTGAGGGGCTTTCCGTTCTGCTGCTCGACCACGTGAAGGGCTGCGGCCGCAGAGAATCATCCGCCGATTCATGCCGATGGGGGACTGATGCCGGGCCCCACGGCGTCGCCTTCGGCCCATCCAGCGGGGAACCGCCGGGTCGATGTATATCCATATATACACTCGCCCGAAAAAACGCCGGTGCCGCATTTTCACGGCACCGGCGCATCAATAGTTCCCTTTGACTTGCCGCTGTTACTCCGTCATCCGCAGCACTCTCCCGCCGCGGTCTCCCGTGAACTCACCGCCCCGGCGCGCAATCACGCCGTTCACGATCACCGTGTCGAAGCCTTCGGCGAGCTGATGCGGCTCCTCGAACGTTGCCGTGTCCCGCACCTCGACCGGATCGAACACCAGAATATCCGCCGCGAAACCCGGCGCGAGAACGCCCCGCTTGTGATCCTTCAAGCGTGTTGTCTCCGCCGGGAGGCCGGTCATCTTGTGCACCGCCTCCTCCAGCGGCATCATCTGCCGGTCCACCACGTAGCGGTTGATGATCCTCGCGAAAGCACCATACCCGCGCGGGTGGCGCATCGTGGGCGAACCGTCCGAGCACACCATCACGTGCGGGTCCAACAGGAAGCGCGACATCAGCTCCTCGTCCATCACGAAATACGCCGCGCCCGCTCCGCGCGGTCCCAGCTCGATCAGGATTTCCTCAAACGGCTTCTCCTCCTGCTCCGCCGCCTCCGCCAGCGTCATCCCCACGAACGCGTTCCGGCCGAAAAGCACCGCCTCCGGCCCGTTCCGCAACGTCACGATATCCCGCAGGTACTCCGCCAGCTCATCGCGCCGTTCCTCCCGCACCTCGGCATAATCGTTCGGCGGCATCGCCCACTCGGGGAAGAGAATACCGATGCCCGTGAAGCTCGCCGTGTACGGATAGACATCCGCGGTGATCTCCACTCCGTCCGCGCGGAGTTCATTCAGGTAGTCCAGGATTTCCTCCGCCCGTTCGGCCCCCTCCCCGAGGACCGCCTTCATGTGCGAAACCTGCACCCGGGCGCCCGAACGCCGGCCCTGCTCCGCCAGTTCCGCAATCGCCCCCTCCAACCGGTCATCGTCCTCCGTGCGCATGTGGCTGAGCACCAGCCCGTCACGCGCCGCCACCGGCCGCGCCACCGCCACCAGCTCCTCCATCTCCGCATGGTAGCCCGGGTAGTACTCGAGCCCCGTCGTCAGCCCCCACGCCCCTGCGTCGAGGCCCACTTCCACCAGCCGGACCATTTCCGCGATGTCCTCTTCGCTCGGGTCCGTGGAATGGCCGACCCCCGACTCCCGCCGGACACTCGCGTGGCCGATGTAATACATCACGTTGGGGCCCGGCTCCGCCTCATCGACCTCCTGCATCGTCTCCGCCAACGTACCCGGCCGCGGGCCGCCGCCGTCCTGCCCAAGCGCGATCGTCGTCACCCCCATCGCCAGGAAGTTCTCGAACTCCGGCGTGCTTGTCGGGCTCCCGTGCGCGTGTGTGTCGATGAAGCCGGGGCTGATCACCCGGCCCTCCGCGTCGATCGTCTCGTCAGCCTGGAAGTCCCCGGGCAGTTCGCCCCGGACCACCGAGACGATCGTCTCCCCGCGCACAATCACGTGCCCGGGCACCGGAGGGCTGCCCGTCCCGTCAACCACGAGGCCGTTCACGATCGCGAGCGTCTGCCCGCCGCCATCGGCCTCCTGGGAGTAGGCCTGGCCCGCCGTCATCGCAGCCAAAAGAAATGCCGTCAGAAAAAGTGCCAAGTGCCGCATCGGATTGGTGCTCCCGTTCTCCTGAAGTGTGGGGGGGGAAAAGCTCCCCGCAGAGTTGCACACTAACCCCACACCTCCGCGGCACGATGGTCAAGCCCATGAATCGCCGATAGCCCCTGCCGCCTCCAAGCCACCGGCCGCAGATTGAGGATGGGCTGCTCCACAATCACTGCCCCTCTCCTCCACACCGTCCACTTCGCCCACAGCCCCCGTATAGACAGCGCCCCCAGGGACAGCCATCCCCACGCAGCCCGCCAACGTGCATCTATACACATGTAACCGGAAAAACCGAAGCCCTGCTGTCAGCCGCCCATCTGGCCCAGCCGGATGAGCATCACCGCGTTGATCACCAGCAGTACAAACACCACCAGCGACATGACGCTCAGCCACACAAACGTGAAGCTCCGGATGCGCCGCGAAGCGTCCTCAATCAGCGGCTTCGTCCGCACCTGCAGCTCCCCTCCCACCGCCGAGCGTGCCTCCTGGTTCACCAGCGTCGGAATCCGCTGCTCCAGCGCCGTCGTCACCTGCCGCTCCACGATCTCCGGCAGCTTCTCCTTCGCCACCAGCGGCACCGTCTTCTTCGCCTCCGTCTGGAGCACCTGCACCAGCGCCTCGCCCGCCTTCTCCATCATTTCCTGCGTCGCCTTATCGGTTCTCGACTGCACCTCCCGTGGCAGAATCGTATTCAACGATTCTTTCACCCGTTCGCGCAGCATCCCCGGCAGCATCCCGTCCGCGGTGCGCTTCACCTCCCGCTCGGTCGTCTCCCTGAGCACCGCCTCCAGCGCCTCGCCAACCTTCTTCTCGGCCGTCTTCTCCACCATAGAGCGCGCCACTTCCTGCACAGTAAGGCGCACCAGCTCCTGCTCCTTCTCCGACACCAGCGAAGTCACCCGCTGGTCCACCTCGCGTTTGGTCCGCTGATCGATGATCGAAACGATCGACTGGATCGCCCGCTCCACGATGATCTGGATCTTCCGCTCCACCGCCTGCTGAATCTTCTGTTCCGCAAGCGTCTGCATGTGCTTGTCCGCCGAGTCCTGCAGATACTGGCGCGAAAGCACCCGCAGGCGCTGTTCCTCGATCGCCTCGTCCACCTTCACCAGCAGCTCCGCCGGCCGGAAGGGCTTCGCCAGAAAACCATTCGCGCCCCGCAACGGCTGGCTCGCCCGCTCCTCCACCTGGCCCTCCGGCACCAGCAACAGGATCGGCACGCCGAACGTCTCCTGGCTCCCGCGGATTTGCGAGGCCACGTCCAGCCCGTCTATGCCGTCCAGCGCCGTATCCAGCAGCACCAACTGGAAGTTCGCCAGGTCCGGGTGCGTCAGCGCCGCAAGCCCGTTCCCGCCTGCCGTCACCCGATAGCCGTGCTCCTCGAGCACCGCCCGGGTCATCTCCTGTATGGATGCGGAAGAATCAATCAGCAGAACCTTTTCGCCGGCCATGGGAAGAGCCTCCGGGGGAGGAAAAGTGTCACGCCGCGAGCCGCAGCACGCTCTGCACCTGCTCGCCAAACTTGAAATCACTCGCGTAAGTGTGCCGCACACGCGGCACGATTTCGTCCAGCAGCTCGCGCATCACCCGCACCGCCGCCTTCTCGCCGTTGCGGTTCGAACCGAGCCGGTACGCCGCATCCAGCAGGTGCAGCAGCGCCTCAAGACAATCCTCGTAAGTCATGATCACCGCGTTGCCGAACTCGAAATACTGAAAAAAGTGCTCCACCGCATCCACCCGCACCGTGTTGCCCTCCACGTACACCAGATCGGCACGCGTGAACTGCGGCAGAATCTCCGCCCACAGCGTCTCCAGCACCGGCTCCCCGTTCTGCGCCTCCGGCGAGTCCACCGCTGGCAGCAACTTCTCCGCCGCACGCGTCACCAGATGCGCCAGCGAACCCACCGGGCTCACGAACTCCAACGCCTCATGGCCCCCGTTCTTCTTCGCTCCCCCCGCGAAACGGGAAAAAATACCGCTCACACCCCGGCCCAAGAGTTGGTTCCCCCCACCAGCCGAGGAACGTGCAGCCACCTGATTCACCGGCTCACCCTCCGTAGCCGCAGGATGCGGCCGCACCTCCACAAAACCCTCCTCGAGCGAATCCCTCAGAATCTGGAAAACGTGGAAGCTCCCCACCTGCGAACGGTTCACAATCGCACGGATCGAAAAACGCCCATTCACCTGCGCCAGCACCCGCCACTGCTGAAGCGTAAACTTCGGAGGGTCCTCCATCTCCGCCAGCTCAAGCCCCTTCTCCGTCAGCCCGATCACAAGCTGATCATGCGGCAGCAACTTGGTGATCGACCGCCATTCGTCCTGCCGCCGCGTCCCCTCGATCAGCAGGGGGCCCATGTGAATCTCCACCTGCGGCTCCCCCACCTCCTTGTCGTCCACGATCTCGTAGTGGAAATCCCCCTCGGCAAGCCCGAAAAGCCCCCAGATCTCCTCCTCCACCTGTGCCCGCAGCACCTCCTCCACCACCTCCCGCGGCACCATGTCCCGCTCGGCCAGCAACTGCCCCAAACGCTTGTCCGACTCCACCGTGCGCTGCAGGTTCAGCAGGTGCGCCAGTTCGCTCCGCCGGATCAGGCCCCGCTGCACCAGCAACTCCCCCAGCCGCCTGCGGCGGTCCAGCGTGCTCGAATTGATCACACGCCCCTTCGTGATTGTCAGCTTCGTTTCGCCCCCCTGCCGGTCCCGGATCGTCAGCACACCCGAGTTGTTCGCCATGCTGATGAACTGCAGCACTTCGGGGAGCGGGGTCTGGGTAAGGTTGCCTTGCATCTTGGGCCCTCGTTTGGAAGCCGCCGGAGCCACCCTCCCGGTGGACTCATCTCCGGTACGCCGCGGCCGGGGTCACTCCCCCTGGAAAAGGTTGTCCAGCTGATCCTCGAGGTCCTTCTCCAGCGTGATTCTCCGGTCCTCGGGAAGCCGGCGGTTCTTCGCCAACAAGAGCGTCTCCTTCAACGGGCCGACGCTCTCCTTGGAGTAAAGCCGTACCATGCCGATCGTTGTCCGGTCGTCAAAAATCACCGTCAGGATCGTATTGTTGTCCACCAGAACGTTGTGGATGTGGTCGCGTTCGCCTTGATGGAAGAGCACTGAGAAGTCCGTCTCCCCCACCAGGGTCGCCATTGCCCGGGTCGAGGAGAACGATCCGGCGATCAGCGCCGCCAGGGCATCCGTGTCGATGTTCGACGTGAAGCCCCGCTTCGCCAGGCACTTGCCGTCCGCATCGACCAGCATCGCGCATTTTGCATCGGACTGCTTGAGCATCTGCATCAACGTCCGATGAATCTGCGTGATCTCGGTCTTCGTCAGGATCAGGGGCTGCGTAGCCATCTACGATATTCCTTTCTCTCCTGCCATCTCGCGAACGCTCCTCACAGCGGCTGCGCACCGCTGGGAAGGATTCTTACCTCGCCAAACTTGCCGATGTACGTCACAAAGAGCGACTTCACCGGCCCTTCCTTTACGTAAACCTCCAGCGGCGGCGAACTCCCATCGTCCGAGATCAGCTTCCAGAAACGCTGGCTGATGCCTTCGTAATTCCGCTGTTCCTCTCCCAACAACCGCAGCTTCCGGCTCCACGAAGAGCCGAAAACCTTCAGGAAGGTCACCTTTCCTGTTATCTGGTACTGTTCGGCAGTGCCCCCGGCGATCCCCGAGAGCGTCAGGTTGGCCTTCCCAAGCCCGAGCCCGCGCACCTTCGCCTGCCCGTACTGGGTGACCGTCAGGTTGGGTTTTGCCGGCCGTGCGGGAGTATCCTGAGCCGCCGCAGCCTGCCGGCGTCCCGCCAGCCGCTGCCGCTGCACCCTGCTTCGCGAGCCGGAACCCGCCTGCACGCCTCCCGGCTCCGCCTGTCCCCCCGGCCTGTAACCCGAAGCCGGATGCGGCGCCGTCTTCCGCGGCGAACCGCCACCAACCGCGCCACTCTTCGCCAGTGGCTGCCGCGGCACGGCCTGCGAACTCGAACTCGAACGCGCCGGAATGCCCGCACCCGGCGCAGAGTCCTGATTCAGCTTCTTGATCACCAACGAGGAAATGCCCTTCAGCGTATCCTTTACCCCCTGGCCGGTCACCGCCACAGACTCGATCGTCGGCACTCCCGCCTCGTTCAGCACCTTGTCCATCTCCTCGATGGAGGAGAGGCGCGGCATGTCGCGCTTGTTGTACTGAATGACCCAGGGAATGCCGTCGCGGTCCTCCGGCCCTTTTTGGAGGTGGTAGCCGTACTCCGCCAGGTTTTGCCGCAGGTTTTCGAGCGAATCGATGTTCTCCTGGAACCGGTCCTTCTGGCTGTCCGCCACGAAGACCAGCCCGTCCACGCCGCGGAGCACCAGCTTGCGCGTCGCGTTGTAGTACACCTGCCCCGGCACGGTATAGAGCTGGAACTTCGTCTTGAAGCCCTTCACCTCCCCGAGGTCCAGCGGGAGGAAGTCGAAGAACAGGGTCCGGTCCTGTTCTGTGGCCAACGAGACAAGCTCGCCCCGGAACTTTTGCGGGACCGTCTTGTGCACGTGGATCAGGTTCGTTGTCTTTCCGCATAGTCCGCAGCCGTAGTACACGATCTTGCAGGAAAGCTCTTTGAACGCGTAGTTGAGCGTTGCCATAAGGGAAGAGGCGCCTGGGTGCCGCTGTCCTCTCTCTTGGGATTAGCTGACGCCGAGCGTCGTCAGGTCGTTCAGTTTCTCCACGCTGCTGCGCATCTCCATCCGCACAAGCCCAAGATTCGCATCCAGCGAGGCCACACACACAAGAAAGCCCGAGCGCGAGGCGTTGAAAAACAACCGGCTCGTCTCCGTCTCCACAATGAACGAGAGCAAATCGCCCTGGTCCATCTTCTTGATCGCCTTCTCCGTCGAGTTGATGATCGACGACGTCAGCGCCCCCATCATCTCGTCATTCAACTCCGTCGCAAAATCGCTCGCCACGATGATCCCGTCCGCAGCCACGACGAACGAGCCAACCACACCGGGTGTCTTGTTCAGTTCTGCCAGAATCTGCTCCATCATCGTTCAGCTACCCTTCCATGCAATCTCGTTCCGGGCCGCCGGCCCGTCTTCACACCGTCGTCTTCGCCGCCACCGTCTCGCTCGCCTGCGGCGAGGCCGCCATCGGCCGCACCCTCAGCGCCGGATACCGCCACTGCAAAAACTCGCGCGTCGTCTTCGCCAAAACAGGGATGCGCGCAAATATGTCCTGCGTAGGAACCTTCCCGCTGAAGATCAAGATCAACGAGAAATTTGAACTGATCGGCGTGAAGAAGATCGTATGGTCCCGGCCCTCCACCAGAACCCGCCGCACGCGGCTCAGCCCCGAGGTCAGCATCAGCTCGCCCAAATCCTGCGCATGCCGCACCGTGTGAGCCGCCAAATACTCCACGTCGATCCGGATCGGCCAGTCCCGCCACACGATCAGCCCCTCATTGCTCACGATCAGGAAGCCCTCCAGACCGGGGCTCTTCCGCACCGTCGCCGCCAGCTCCTCGTAAGAGAAAACCTGGATGAAGCCTCCGCTCGGTGTACTCTCCTGCACCGGTCCGCCCCCCGCCTGGGCCGGTGCAGCCGCACCACCCGGGGCCTGATCGCCCAAGAGCCGCTCCGTCTCGTGCGGACCCACCAGTTCCGGCACCGTCGCCGCCAACAGATAAGGCCCCGCAAAAGCCAGAAGCATCAACTGAATCACCGCCGGCAGCGGATTGATCCACACAAGCAGCGACTCCTCCAGCCCCATCCCAGAAACAAGCCCCCCGGCACCACCACCAATCAGCGAACATCCCGCACGCAACACCACGAAAATCAGTGCTCCGCCCCACGCCATCCCCAGCGTCGCGCGCGGATTCATCACAAGCAGCAGCAGCCAGTAGATCAACGTCTCCAGGATCAGAAACACCGGTAAAGCCGTCAGCCCGAACGGCGACCCGATCGGCACAAAGGCCATCGCCACCGCTGACATCGCTATCAGGCTCACCAGAATCAGCACCAGGGTTCGATTGAACAGGCTCACGGGTTTGCTCCGGTCGGTTTCGCGTCAAGGGGGGCCGCGGTTTCTTCAGGAATCAGACGCCTCACGGTCAGAACAAGGCGGTGGAGAATCTTGCCCAACTGCTGTGTCGGATCAATGGACAGAGACACAAGGTTTTTGCCGCGGACAAGCACAATGAGCTGAGCCTTCGGCGTCTCCATAATTCCCCACCGCATTTCTCCGAAATCAAGGTCCCCACACGCTGTGTTCACCTCCCGGTGGACCTCGTACCCCGCCAGCGCGTGCTCCGCCTTCCCCTCCAGCGCCGGCTCGCCTCCTCCCAGCGGCACCACGGCGCAGGACTTCACGCGCACCAGCGAGCCCACCTCCGCCAGAATCCCCTCCAGAATCTCCTTCCGCGTGACCGGCAGCGGCCGCACCCCATCGCCACCCGCCGGAGCCCGGTGGTTGCCCCCCTCACGCGCCATCTGCCGGCGCAGCGCCCCGATCTTCTTCCCAAGATGCTGCACCTCCGCCTCCAGCGGCGCCTCCTCCGCAAGCTCCTCGTAAAGAACCTCCGCCTCCGCCAGATAACGCAGCCTCACAAGGCACTCCAGCTTCACCAGCCGCACCGCCAGCGCCGCTTCCCCCCGCCCCGCCAAGCGCTCCACCACCCCAAGCGCGTCCACATACCGCCCCAACTCCATCAGCAGGCGCGCCAGCAGCAGCCCGCCCTCCGCCGGGTTCGGGTCCCCCGGCAGCGAACGCCGGCACACGTCCAACGCCTGCAGAAAACGCCTCCGCCGCCGCAGCTCACGGCAAAACGGCAGGTATCCCCGCGGGTCCTTGCCCACGCGGTACTCCCGCTCAAGTCGTCGGATGTCGGGTGGCAGCGCCATGGATCACCGCGGCGCCCGGGGGAAGGCAAGGGTCAGGAAAAGGGTCCGGGGACGGATTTCACACTCGACCATCGGCCCGGACCTCTCTGAATACCTGTCACTTCTCCGCGGGGGCCGGAACGCCTGTCTCGTAACTCCAAGATGGTGGGAACAAGCCCGGGCCAACGCAAGCACTTGTTGTTCCCGCCGGGAAAGAAAAAGGAAATCAGGCCCCTCCTCCCCCAAATCAGGGTTGTCACTAGATCAATGCGCCGAAAACCAGCCCGAAGAACGAGCGGAAAACACCCTGTTCCTCGGTGCCCTCGAATGCCTCCGCCGCCTGATTGATCGCCCGCTGAGCATCCTCGTACAGGGAGGGATCGTTCACCAGACGGCCGATCGTCCCCTCGCCTTCGTTCACCTTCCGCGTGATCTCATTGAACTCCGCCACCGCCCGGTCAATCCGCGGGCCCGTCTCCGAGAGCGACGAGACCAGGTTCTGGAAGTTCTCCCGGTTCTCCGAAACCGCCAGCTCCACCTCCTGGGAGGCCCGCTGGATGTCCTCCATGATCTGCATCATCTCGTTCAGCGTCTCGTCGTCGTAGATCAGCCGGCCGATCGTTCCTTCCCCCGAGGATATCTGGTCCGCGACCCCGCGGGCCGTGTCGCTGAACGCCCGCAGGTCGTCGTAAAGCCCCCGGTCCGCGTAAAGCGCCCCGAGCGTCCCCTCGCCCGACTGCATGTGCTCGGTCATCTCGTTGAAGCGCTCGGTGAGCTGCTCCAGCCGCGGGCCCATGCGGGAGAAGGAGTCTGTCGCCTCGCGGATGTTGCTGCGGTTTTCCTCGATCACCTCACGAACTTGCGCCAGCAGCTCCTCGCGGTCACGGTCCAAATTCGCAATCAGCCCCTCAGCCCCTGTGCTCAACTCGGTCACCGAGGATACGACCTCGTCGATCGTCGGCGTCTCCCGCGTGTCGATGGTGTCCCCCGGCTCCATGAACGCCACCTCCGCTGGCATCTCCTCCGGCACGGAGATATTCACGAAATACCCCCCCAGCAAGCTGCTCGTCTGGATGCGGGCAATCGAGCCTTCCGGAATCATGTATCGTTCCTCGACGCTCAGCAAGACCTCCACCTCGTACCGCGCGGCGTCCCAATCGAGCTGCTTCACACGCCCGATCGGCACGCCCCGCAGCGCCACCCGGGTTCCGGCCTCGATCCCGGCAGTCTGCTTGAAGTACGCCTTCAGCTCATAAGTCGGGCGGAAAAAACCGCCATCGCTCGCCTGCAGGCTCAGGCCAAGGACGAGCACTATCGCGATCGTGAAAAAAATGCCAACCCGCACCGCAAGAGTCTGGTTTTGCTGAAGCATCGTAAGCCCTCTATTCTCTGGACTGTCCGGACCTTCGGCCCCGTGGTTGATCCAGTGAGACATCCCCGCCACGGGTCAAGCACAGGGAGCGCCTTGACCCCACACCCCGTCATGCCGACCATGTCCTCATGATTGTGACGGTCAACGGCGAACAACGCGAAGTAAGTGCAACCACCCTGGCGGAACTTATCGAAGAACTGCACCTCCAGACCCGGCGCTGCGCCACCATGGTCAACGGCACTGTCGTCCGCAAGGAACGCCGCGCCGAGCACCGCCTGCAGGAAAAGGACCAGATCGACATCATCTCCATGGTCGGCGGCGGCTGAAGCCACGCCCCAAACCCAAGGACATAAGCTCAATGACGCCAACCGAAGGAACACCCAACCCCCAGTCCGTCTGCGCGGGCTCCCAGCTTCAGGACCCGCCGCTGCGCGTGGGGTCCTACACGCTCCACTCCCGCATGATCGTCGGCACCGGCAAGTACACCAATTTCCAAATCATGCAGGACGCCCATCGCGCCAGCGCCGCCGAGATGGTCACCGTCGCCCTCCGCCGCGTGGACCTCAAGAACCCCGACAACAACATCCTCAACCATCTCGACCTGGAGCGCATGACCCTCCTGCCCAACACCGCAGGATGCTTCAGCGTGAAGGAGGCCATGCAGGTGGCCGAACTGGTCCTCGAACTCGACCTCCCCAAGCTGCTCAAGGTCGAGGTCATCGGCGACGAGAAGACCCTCATGCCCTGCCCGCTCGGCACCTATGAGGTGACGAAGAAGCTCGCCGCAGAGGGGTGGACCTGCATGTCCTACTGCAGCGACGATATCGTGCTGTGCAAGCGCCTGGAGGAGGCCGGGGCGGCGTCGGTCATGCCGCTCGGCTCGCCCATCGGCAGCGGCCGCGGCGTCCTCAACCCCGCCAATATCCGCCTGATCAAGGAGGCGGCCGGCGTCCCCATCATCGTCGATGCGGGCGTGGGCCAGGCCAGCGACTGCGCCGCCGCGATGGAACTGGGTATAGACGGCATCCTGCTCAACACGGCCATTGCGCTGGCTGAAGACCCCGTCGCCATGGCTGCCGCCTGCCGCGAGGCCACGAAAGCCGGCCGTACCTCCTACCTTGCCGGCCGAATGGAAAAACGCGCCTACGCCAGCGCCAGCAGCCCCATAAAGGACTTCTGACCCCCCAACGACCGCGGGCCGGTCACCCAAGGGGGCAGGCACCCTCCCCATTGCGTCTTGCCCTCGCGGGCCAGCGGGAGAACGCTCCGGCAACCGTCATGGTCCGGCCACTGCTCCCGCTTTTCCTCCTCCTTTGCAGCGCCGCCGCCGCGCTGGCGGAACCCCTCTACTTCCCCGCCCAGCCACCCGAGTCCCCGGGCCTTTACGACGCGCCCCCCGTGGCCCGCCCTCCCTGTGCGGGCCGGCTCATCTCCCCGAGGGAAGTCCACCTCGTGCTCCCCTCCGCCGGCGTCAACGCCGAGACAGGGCTCCTCCTCAACCTTCTCGGCATCTCAACCATTGTGGACTGCAACCCCCAGCCCGTTGCCCTCGGTGATTGGGCGGACTCGAAGAACCTCGTCATCGCCACCATCTCATACCGCAATCTGGCCCATGCCTTTCCCGCCGATTTCGGGAAGCTTTCCATTGGGGACGTCCTCCGCGGTGCGGGCCGCGTCCTCGAAGAACACCCTCAGATAGACCGCCGCCGGCTCTATCTATACGGTGGCTCGGGCGGCGGGCACCTTGCCCTGCAGGTCTATCAGGCCGCACCGCACCTCTGGGCCGAAGTCCACATCCACTCGGCCATCACCAAAATCACCGTCGCGACGGACCTTGAGGACGGCTACCTTACCCGCTGGAACAACAACCTCAGGTTCCCGGAAAGCCAGGGGGACCTCTCCGGGGAACAGTGGATGCGCTTCCAGGCGGAACGAACCCTGCGCGGGCCGCAGTTCCATGCCCGCAAGGCAGCCCGGGTGGGCGCACACCATCCGCCCGTCTGGATGTTTCACGGCGACGCGGACCCGCTCGTGTCCTACCAGCATTTTCTCGATTACAAGGAGGCCCTGGCTGCCTTTTCCGGTCAGCCGCTGGAGGAGGTCTCCCCTGTTCAACACGCCCTGGAAAACTGGAACTTTGTCCGCATTGCCGGAGGCGACCACAGCTACTCCGGCGCGGCACCGGACGAGAGTTCCCGCGTAAGCGCCAGCCAGAAGTACGTCCCCGATTGCTTCACGCGCCTGCGCCCCGAGGACCCCTCACCCGCCGTTTACTACCGCAGCCCGCCGCACCACGGCTACCGGTTCGCCGTTGAAGGCACGGACCTTACGGACACAATCGTCTATACGGAGCTTCCGCCCTTCACCGGCACGGGATGGGGCGTGTACTGAGCCGGCAGGCCGCTCACCCCGCCTTCGCCAGCCGTTTCAGCACCGTGTGCAGGATGCCGCCGTTGCGGTAGTAGCCGATCTCCACCGGCGTGTCTATACGGTTGACCGCCTGGAAGACGGTCTCCTTCCCGTCCTCCCCGCGGGCCGTCACCGTCACCTCCTGCCCCGGCTGGAGGTCCTCCGGCACGTCGATGTCGAACACCTCCCTGCCCGTCAGCCGCAGCGACACCGCAGTCTCGCCCGCCCTGAACTGGAGCGGCAGGATGCCCATGCCGACAAGGTTGCTCCGGTGGATGCGCTCGTAGCTTTCCGCGATGGCCGCCGCGACGCCCAGCAGAGAGGGGCCCTTGGCCGCCCAGTCCCGCGAGGAGCCCGAGCCGTACTCCTTCCCCGCCAGCACCACCGTCGGCGTGCCCTCCGCCCGGTAGCGCTCCGAGGCATCGTAGAAGGTCATCTCCTCGCCGCTCGGGTGGTGCACCGTCAGGTTCCCCTCCGAGCCCGGCACCAGCAGGTTCTTGATCCGGATGTTCGCGAAGGTGCCCCGCATCATCACGTTGTGGTTGCCGCGCCGCGAACCGTAGCTGTTCCAGTCCTTGCGCTCCACGCCGAGGCTCTCCAGGTAATCCCCTGCCGGCGAGCCCTTGGCGATCGCCCCGGCCGGCGAGATGTGGTCCGTCGTGACCGAATCGCCGAAGAAACCCAGCACCCGCGCCCCGCGGATCGAGGAGATGCTCCCCTCCTCCGCCGTCAGGCCGTCGAAGAAGGGCGGCCGCTGGATATACGTCGAGTCCTCCTTCCAGGCGTACAGCGGTGAGGGCTCGCTCTCGATCGCGCGCCAAGCCTCCGAGCCCTTCCACACGTCCGCGTACTTCTCCTGGAATTGCTCGCGGCTCACGCAGGACTCCACCGCCTCCAGCACCTCCGCATTCGACGGCCAGATATCCTTCAGATAGACGGGCTTCCCTTCCTTGTCCTCCCCGATCGGGTCGTTCACAAGGTCGAGTGCCGTACTTCCCGCCAGCGCGTAAGCCACGACAAGCGGCGGCGACGCCAGGAAGTTCGCCCGCGTGTGCGGATTGATCCGGCCCTCGAAGTTCCGGTTCCCCGAGAGCACCGCGGACACCACCAGGTTCTCGTCCGTCACTGCCTTGGCCACGGGCTCCGGCAGCGGCCCCGAATTGCCGATGCACGTCGTGCAGCCGTAGCCCACGAGCCCAAAGCCGAGTTCGTTCAGGTAAGGCGTCAGCCCCGACTTTTCGAGGTAGTCCGTCACCACCGTCGATCCCGGCGCCAGCGATGTCTTGACGAACGGCTTCACCTTCAGGCCCCGCTCCACCGCCTTCTTCGCCACAAGCCCCGCCCCGAGCATCACCGAAGGGTTGCTCGTGTTCGTGCAGGAGGTAATCGCCGCGATCACCACGTCGCCGTGGGTGACTTCGCCCCCCTTGCCGTTCAGCTCCACAGTGGCTTTCCGGCCGAGGTCATCTTCCTTGAGCCCGAAACCGCTCGGGCCCACCGGCTCCGTCAGCGACTTGCGGAACGCCGCCCCGGCCTTGCTCAGCGGCACCCGGTCATGCGGCCGCTTCGGCCCCGCCAGCGACGGCTCCACCGTCCCGAGATCAAGCTCCATCCAGTCCGTGAAGACAGGATCCGGCGTGTTTTCCGTACGGAACAATCCCTGTTCCTTGTAATACCGCTCGGTCAGGTCGATCAGCTCCTCCGGCCGGCCGGTCAGCCGCATGTACTTCAGCGTCTGATCGTCCACCGGGAAGAAGCTCACCGTCGAGCCCTGCTCCGGGGCCATGTTGCCGATCGTCGCCCGGTCGGACACCGACATCGTCCCCACGCCCGGGCCGTAGAACTCCACGAACTTGCCCACGACGCCCTTCTTGCGGCACATCTCGGTGATCCGCAGCACGAGGTCCGTCGCTGTCGTGCCCTCGGGCAGCTCCCCCGTCAGCTTGAAGCCCACCACGTCCGGCACCAGCATATAGATCGGCTGGTCCAGCATCACCGCTTCCGCCTCGATGCCGCCCACGCCCCAGGCCACCACGCCGAGACCGTTCACCATCGGTGTGTGTGAATCCGTACCCACACAACTGTCCGGATAGGCCACGCCCAGCTTTTTGTCCCAGAACGTCACCGGAGCCAGATGCTCCAGGTTCACCTGGTGCACGATCCCTGTCGAAGGCGGCACCACGCGGAAATTACGGAACGCGGACTGGCCCCACTTCAGGAACTCGTAACGCTCCCGATTGCGCTCGAATTCCTTCGCCTCGTTGCGCAGCAACGCGTCCGGAATCCGAAAAAAGTCCACCTGCACGCTGTGGTCGATGACCAGATCGCACGGAATCTGCGGATTGATTTTGTCCGGATCGGCGCCGAGCCGCTTCACCGCGTCGCGCATCGCCGCGAGGTCCGCCACTGCCGGCACGCCCGTAAAGTCCTGCAACACCACACGGGCCGGTTTGTAGGGAATCTCCTCGCGCTTTTTCGCATTCGGTTCCCAGCCCGCCAGGCTCTTCACGTGGTCCGCCGTAAACGCAAAACCATCGTGATTCCGCAGCACGGACTCCAGGAGCACCCGGATGCTGAACGGCAGGCGCGAGACCTTTCCCACCCCCTGCTCCTCCAGCCGCTGCAGGTTGTAATACGCCACCTTTTCCCCGGAGCCGAGGGACAGCTCCCGGCGGGTTCCATGCACATCTTGTCGCTTGTCGCTCATTGGACGGAGTCACTCTCCCGTGGGGTGAGGGCCATATGCCCTTCGAATTGCCAGCGCGCGGATTCGTCAGGTTGCGGCGTTCCGGAGCCTCCCGCTCCGGACCCGGGCCACTCAGGCGCGGCCACCGCCTAACCTCCCCGCCGGCGGGAGCGGATCATGACCATCCACCCCCCGGCGGCCAAGCCGGAAAAGCACCCACCATCCACCCATACCAGGATATTTCCGTTCTCTGCTTCCGGTCGTCCAATTGGCTGCGACCGCCTGCCGGGGTCGTGGGCACCTGCGTCCCGGTTACCGGTGGTGTCGCTTCGCTCAACCACCGGCTACCATCTTGGACCCCTTGGCGGGGTCCTCGAAGCGCGACACCTGCCTGACTCTGAAAGATCAACCCGAGAAGAATGGGGTTCTCTGTGCTGCAGTCGTCAGCGGAGGAAAAGCGCCAAACGGGAGTTTGGCGATCCCAGGAGGGTGCTGCGCTTCAGGGCGTTTCCGCTCCGCTGCTCGACCACGTGGCGGGTGCGGCCGTAGAAAATCATCCGCTGATTTCGCCGATTTTCGCCGATGGGGGGCTGAAGAACGCTGCTGCGGCTCGCATTGGGCGGCCCAACGGGCCAAAGTATAACAGCCCCGGGCAGCGCCCGGGGAACCTGGTCCCGCCAAGTATGACGCCCTGAAAGGGCACAGCAAAAACACGGCAGGTCCGTCCGAAGACGCTGAGAACGCATGATCCCGAGAGGCCGGTGTGCGTCCCATTCCCAAAACCGTCCGTACCTCCCCCGAACCCTGAACCCCGCTGCCCCCTGCCTTTTCCCCGTTGCCCACGAGCGCTTTTTTCCCACCATTTTTCCACGCGGCGGCGGACCCTGCCGCCGCCACCGCCCTCAGGAGGGACCCACGGATTGTCCAAAGCCCAGGCAAAAGCTCCCCCGGAGCCCCCTCAGCCCCCGCGCAGCCTTCAGTTCACGCGCAAAATACGTCTCGACCGCGTAGCCTCCGGCACCACCCCCGCCCGCATCGGCTCCATCGTCGAGGTCTCCCCACAGTGCAGCGCCGAGGAAGGCTCCATCATCGTCTGCCGCGCCCTTGGTGAGCGCAAGGTTTACGGCGAACTCGAACTCCCCTCCGGCCGTCTCGCCAAAGTCGTCTCCGGCAACCTCATTGCCGGCATTCTCGGCGCCCGTCAGGCCCTCCACGGCTACATGGGCGAGGCCCCAAAGACACTCAAGGTCGGGGACACGCTCTCGCTCCTGAACGTCGGCGGCGTCATCGGCACCTGTATTTCCGCGAGCAAACAGCTCGGCCCACCCATTCCCCTGGAAGTCCTCGGTCAAGCCACCCGCCACGGCAAGCTGCTCAATATACGTGACTACGCCCTCCCGCCCTGCGACAGCATCTCCGCGGACGGGCCGCCCATCGTCCTCGTCCTCGGCACCTGCATGAACAGCGGCAAGACCTACGCCGCTGGCGAGTGCATCCGCCTGCTCAGCCACAGCGGCGTCCGCATCGCGGCGGGCAAGCTCTCCGGCGTCGCCGCCCTGCGCGACACGCTCGCCATGGCCGACAACGGCGCCGTCTCCGTCTCCTCCTTCCTGGACTGTGGCCTTCCCAGCACCGTCAACTGCGAGGACCTCGCCGCCGTCGCCCGCTCGGTCATCGCCTATCTGGAAAAGCACTCCCCACAGATGATCGTCCTCGAACTCGGCGACGGCATCATTGGCGGCTATCACCTGGACAGCATCCTCAAGGACCCCAGCATCCACCGCCGCACCAAAGCGCGCATCCTGTGCGCGAACGACCTGGTCGGCGCCTGGGGCGGCATCAACTTCCTCACCGAACTGAACCACCGCCCTGAAATCGTCAGCGGTCCCGTCACGGACAACTCAGTCGGCACGTCCTACATCACCGGCAAGATGCAGGTCCCCTGCGCCAATGCGCGCAGCGAGCCCCTCCAGCTCGCCCGGATGCTGGCCAAGAACGTCGGCATCAAAGTGGAGGTCAGCGAATGAGCCAGACGGGGAAAGACCGCATCGCCATCCTCGGCGCCACGGGCTATGGCGGCGGCGAACTCCTGCGCCTGGCCCTGCAGGACCCCGCCGTCGAGGTCGTCTTCGCCACAAGCCGCAACCGCGCAGGCACACCCGTGGGCAAGGTCCACCGCAACCTCGACGGCGTCACCAACCTCGCCTTCTCCGACCCCACGCACGACCAGCTCCTCGCCGAGTGCGACTTCATTTTCGGCGCCCTCCCCCACGGGGCATCGGCCGAGGTCTTGGCCCCTCTGGTGGACGCCGGCAAGCGCGTCATCGACCTCAGCGGCGACTTCCGCCTAAAGGACCCTGCCGAATACAAGGAATGGTACGGCCGCGAACACCCTCGCCCCGACCTGCTCAAGAGCGCCGTCTACGGCTGCCCCGAGGCCAACCGCGCCGCCATCGCCGGGGCGCAGCTCGTGGCATCCCCCGGCTGCTTCGCCACCTGCATCAACATTGCCCTGCTCCCGGCCGCCGCGGAGGGCCTCCTCTCCGGCCGACCCGGCATCGTTGCGCTCACCGCCTCCTCCGGCGCCGGCGCCGCGGTCCGCGAAACCACCCACCACCCCATCCGCGCCGAGTCCGCACGTGCCTACAAGGTGCTCAAGCATCAGCACGTCCCCGAATGCGTACAGCTCGTCCGCCAGGCCGGCTCCCCCGCCGTTGAAGGCATGGACTTCACCCCCGTGTCCATACCGATCACCCGTGGCATCCTCACCATCGCCACCGCGAAGCTGGCCCGGAAGCTCTCCCAAGGCGAACTCAACGATCTATACGAGCTGTATTACAACCGCGAACCGTTCATCAAGGTCCTGCTCGACCGCGAGCCCGAGTGCCAGTCCGTCGCCGCAACCAACTACGCCGAAGTACGCCCGCGCTTGACACACAGCGGCGAGCTGCACGCCATCAGTACGCTCGACAATCTGGTCAAGGGCGGCGCCGGACAAGGCTACCAGTGCTACCGCATCATGTCCGCCAACCAGCAGGACGAGGCCGCGCCACCGCTCGGCTGGCTCGGCACATGGCCCTGAACGACAACTCCAACGGAGGAAGACATTCTTGAAACCTCAAGCTTTCCTGGCTCCGCAGGACATGAGCCTGGCGGAAACCCGCGACCTGCTCGCCGTCGCCCGAAACCTCCAGAAAAACCCCCTCCGCCGCGATCTTGCCGGAAAAACCATCGGCATGATCTTCTTCAACCCCTCCCTGCGCACCCGCACCAGCTTCGACGTCGCCATGAACCACCTCGGCGGCCACGCCGTCATTCTCAACGTCGGCGGCGAAGGCACCTGGACACTCGAATACCGCGAGGACATCATCATGGACGGCGACAAGTCCGAGCACATCAAGGAAGCCGCCCAGGTCCTCTCCCGTTACGTGGACGCCATCGCCATCCGCGCCTTCTCCGCAGGCACCTCCTGGGAGGAGGACCGCCGCGAGCAAATACACCGCGCCTTTGCCGCATACGCCACCGTTCCCGTCATCAACATGGAGTCCCAGCTCCACCACCCCTGCCAGAGCCTTGCTGACATCAAGACGATCGAGGACCGCATCGGCGACCCGGCGGGTCAGCCCCTCCTCGTCACCTGGGGCTGGCATCCCAACCCGCTGGCCATGGCCGTCCCCAACAGCATCGTCATGGAGGCCGCCAAGTTCGGGATGGAAGTCCGCCTGGCCCATCCGCCGGGCTGGGAGCTGGATTCTGCCGTTATCGAAACGGCCGGCACGCTCGCCGAAGGCGCCGGAGGCTCCCTCCGCATCTACAACAACTTCGAGGAAGCCCTCCCCGGCGCCCGCGCCGTCTATGCGAAGAGCTGGGGCAGCATCACCCACTACGGCGACCCGCAGCAGCAACGCGCCGCCGCCGCGCCCTACCGCGACAAATGGCGCGTCACGCTCGAGCACATGGAACGCACCGACAACGCGTTCTTCCTCCATTGTCTCCCTATCCGCCGGGGCATCGAGGCAGACGCCGCCGTGCTCGACGCACCATGCAGCGCCGTTTACGACGAGGCGGAGAACCGCCTCCACGTCCAGAAGGCCGTCCTCCTCCGCATGCTCGCTTGACCCACAGCGCGCCGCTGGCGCCTAACACAGCCCCCCAGCAGGTCAAGCCACCCCCCCGGGAGTCAGCATATCTTGCAAGACATCGGCATCCTGAAGCAGGCCCTCCCCTACCTCCGCAAGTTCAAGGGCGCCCTGTTCGTCATTAAGTTCGGCGGCGAAGCCATGCGCTCGAAGGAGACGCTCCACGCCCTGGCCGAAGACATCGCCTTCATCCACAGCGTCGGCATCCGCCTGATCATCGTCCACGGTGGCGGCAAACAGATCACCGACATGGAAAAGCGCCTCGGCTACGAATCGCGCTTCGTCGGCGGCCGGCGCGTCACCGACGAGGGGTCCCTCGAAGCCCTCAAGATGGTCCTTGGCGGTTCTCTCAACCTTGAACTGACCGCCGTCCTCCAGAAGTTCGGCGTTCAGGCAGCGGGGCTCTCCGCTGCATCCGGACGGACCGTCGAGGTCACCCGCCGGCCGCCCACAAAGGTCAGCGGCAGCGGCGAGGAAATCGTCGATTTCGGCTTCTGCGGCCAGGTCCACAGCGTCAACACGCACCTGCTCGGCACACTACTCGGCGCCGGCTTCCTCCCGGTCGTCTCCCCCATCTGCTGCGACGCCGAAGGCCAGCTCCTCAACGTCAACGCCGACGTCGTCAGCTCCCGCATCGCCACCGCGTTCAACGCCGACAAGCTCCTCCTCATGAGCGACAAGCTCGGCGTCATGGCAGACATCAACGACCCCACAACCCTCATCAGCACCCTCAACGCCGAACAGGCACGCGAAGCCATCCGCGAAGGCATCATCGCAGGCGGCATGATCCCCAAAGTCGAGGAGGCCCTCCTCGCCCTGGAGCACGGCGTCAAGCAGGTCCACATCGTCAGTTCCATCGAGCCCCACATGCTCCTGCTCGAAATCTTCACCGAATCAGGCTGCGGCACCATGCTCCTCCCCTGAGCGTGCCGCCGCTCCCAGCAACCAAAAACGCCCCGGAGCAGCTCCGGGGCGTTCGTCGTTTAACCAAGAGTCAGGGTGCCGCGCGCCTCAGGCCCGCTCCACGTACTCACCCGTCTCTGTATTCACCCGCACCTTGTCCCCCGTCTTCACAAACGGCGGCACCTGCACCTTCAGGCCGGATTCGAGAACCGCCTCCTTCGTAATACTTCCGGAGGTATTCCCCTTCGCCACGTCGTCCATTGTTTCGGTCACCTTGAACACCAGTTTCGAGGGCAGGTCCACGCCCACCGGCTTGCCGTCCCAGTAAGAGACGATCACCTCCGCCTCCGGCACCAGCATCTTCGCCTGCAGCCCGAGGAACGATTCCTCCAGCACAAACTGATCATAAGTCGTCAGGTCCATGAAATGGAACCCATCCTGGTCCGAATAGAGGAACTGACAGGTGCGTTGTTCGAACTCCGCCGTCTCCGGATGGTCCGCCGCGCCGCGGAACGTCTTCTCCAGCACGCGCCCGTCCTCCAGATTCCGCAGCTTACACACCACGAAACTGCGCTTGTTGCCCGGCGTCCGGTGCTGAAAATCCACCACCTGATAGAGCGTCCCCTCCGAGACGATCTTCATCCCCGGCCGCAACTTCACGGGGTCGATAGTCGGCATAAACGGCTGTCCTTTTGGAGCGAAAATACGGCCGGCAATAAAACCCGCCCCGGCCACGGCGAGCCATCCAACCCGCGCACCACCGTCCGGTCAAGGCCGACATCATCGCATCGAACGGTTCACAAGCTGCCACTTGCCATTCCCTGCCTCTCCGCGCCATCGTCCGTCCTGAACCTCAAGAATAAGGTCTTCCCCACGCCCATGACCTCTCCCCCTGCTGGCTACATCCCCGTCGCCCCGCTTGAAGAGCTGCAACA
>SLMS01000118.1 GCA_007133495.1 Candidatus Sumerlaeota bacterium
AGCGATTCCAGCAGCGAATTCGGGCAGGACTTGTTCATCGTGCTCCGGCGGAAGGGCACCACCGCCGCATGGCAGTCTGTATAGACGCTGTTCATGTCCGCATGGATGGTGGTGTCAACATCGAGGTTGGCGAGTCCTTCGCGCCGGGCTTCCTCCACGGCCTCCGGAACGAACCCCCGGCATAGGAGGCGGAAGCGCACGTCCGGCACGCGGCGCGCGGCTTCGAGCAGGATGTCGAGGCCGCGTGCTTCGGCGTAACCCGGCAGGAAGGGAACTCCTGCGAAGAGCAGGGTGAAGGGCACGTCCGGCGGAGGTGGCGGCGCGGGGCGGAACTCGTTCAGGTCAACGCCCGGGAGGATGCAGTGCAGCGTCTCCTCCGGCCATCCGGCGGCCAGAGCCCGCTCGCGGTCCTGCGGTGACTCGACGACAAGACGGCGCAGTCCGCCGCGCGCGGCGCCAGGCTCCCAGCCCTCAGGCAGGCCGGACACGCAGGTCATGACGGTGCGCCGGCCGCGCAGCCGCGCCAGGAACGGCGTGGGCGGCCAGCCGTAGAAGATGTGGTGCACGGGCCTGTCCCGGTCCAGCCACCAGGCCAGCGGGCGGGCGGCGGCTCTGTATAGACGCGGGCCGGGCCAGAGTGTCCCGGGTGCGGCGAGGCCGGCGGGCCGGCCCTTCTCCGTCAGGCTGATCGTGCGGGAGCGCGGCAGGACGCCGCGGAGCGCGTGGATTTCCTTGGAGATGGCCTCGCTCCGCGGATCGTAGTGCCCCGTCCAGAAGACTACCGTTTCCGGCCAAGAACCAGCCATTCGAGTGGCTCCTTGCCGGGGATGCGCTCCAAGCAGCGGACGATGCAGCGGCGCAGCCCGCCAAAGCCCCAGCCCGGCTTTCGGTCGAACTGGCCCTGCAGCCGCGGGTGCCGGATATTCGGCCGTATTTCGGCGGTTGCGAACCCGAGGCTTTCCATCTCCGCGGCGATCTCCTCCGGGGTCAGCAACGCGTCGTATATCCAGCCGGCCGGTGTGCGGTCGCGCCCGCCGCTTTCGTTGCCTTTTTCCCGGGCGGGCGGGGCGTGCTCGAAGTCCGAAAGATAGACGCCTCCGGGACGGAGGACGCGGCGGATTTCCGACACTAGAGCGCGGCGTTTGTCCTCCCGGAAGTGGCGGACGAAGCGGAACGTATAGACAGCGTCGAGCGCCCCGTCCGGGAAGGGCAGCACGAAGGCGTCGCCCCGCACCAGACGCCAGCGGCCGGCCATGCTGGTCTCCCCCAGGCGTTTGCGGGCGAGGGAGAGCATCTCCGGACTGTAGTCCATGGCCACGCCGTCGAAGTTTCCCTGGACGTGGGCGGTCAGGCGGGCGGGGCCGGGGGCCAGTTCGAGCACGCGCCGGCAGCCGTTTGCGCGCAGCGCCTCGCGGACCCAGGCCACCTGACGTTCGTGCTGCACGCTTCCCATCGGCCGGCCGAACCGTTCGGGAATATACCCGCCCGCGAGGTTCGTGTCGCGGTAGGCGCTTTGAATGTCGTGCTTGTCCTCGATGGGCATTCGGTCAGGCGGCGGCTGGGAATGGTCTTGCAGGAGTGTGCAGGCGTGCAACGGTGGACGGTTGGAAAACGCCCTCCCGGCGGGCAAGGCGATTTGGGGCGCCCTGCATCAGGCCCCGGAGCCGCGTCCCGGCCCGTCAGGGAAGCTCTTCCAAGCTGATGGGTTCGAGGTACAGGTTCAGCAACTCCGTCAGGTGCCCCGCCAGTTCCTCCTTAGCCTCGTCCATTGTCGGGCACTCGGGGCCGAGGAGTTTCTGCATCGAGCAGACCCCGCGGTCGCGGATGCCGCAGGGGATGATCAGGCCGAAGTGGTTCAGGTCGGTCGTTACGTTGAGTGCCAGGCCGTGGATGCTCCACCAGCGCCTGACGCGGATGCCCATGGCGCAGATTTTCTCCTTCCCGACCCACACGCCCGTGCGGCCCGGCACGCGATAGCCCTCGATTCCCCAGCGGGCGAGGGTGCGGACCACCGCTTCTTCGAGCAGGCGCATGTACTCGTGCAGGCCGATCGCTTCCACGTTCACGAGCGGGTAGGCCACGATCTGTCCGGGGCCGTGGTAGGTCACCTGTCCGCCGCGGTCGGTTTCGCTCACCGTGACGCCGCGGGCGCGGAGGACCGCCTCGGGGGCGACGACCTCCTCCGGTGTGCCGCGCCGGCCCACGGTAATCACCGGAGGGTGTTCCACGAACAGCAGTGCCGGCCCAATGTGGCGGTCGATCTGTGCGCGCTGGAGGCGTTGCTGGAGCGCGTAAGCCTCTTCGTAGCCCATGCGGCCGAGGTCGCAGAAGAGGGCGGGGGTTGGCGTGCCGGGTTCCGGGTCCCGGGTTTCGGGTTCCGGCTGCCGGGAAGGAGTGGGGTTTGAGGTCATCTCGGGGTGGCTTTTCGTGAAATCGCAGAGCGGGTCACCGCGATGCCGCGGCTGCGCGGGAAGGGCATTACTCGTACCGGGCCGGCGGGTGCGTCAAGACCGCTCGCCGACGAGGGCCCCCGCGCGGGCAGGGCGTTTCTGTTCTCCGCCTCAGGCCGCACAATTGGGTGCGACCGCCTGCCGGGGTCGTGGGCACCTGCGTCCCGGTGACTGGTGGTGTCGCCTCGCTCAACCACTGGCTACCAGCTTGGACCTCTCGGCTGGGGAAAGGCGCCAAACGGGAGTTTGGCGATCCCAGGGGGTGCTGCGGTGCAGGGCGTTTCCGTTCTGTTGCTCGGCCACGTGGCGGGCTCCGGCCGCAGGGAATCATCCGCCGATTTCGCCGATTTCCGCCGATGGCGGGCTGATAGCCAGTTCCGCAGGCGGAGGGAATCCGTATCTACGAGAATCTGCGGAATCTGCGGATAATTCCAAAGTCGGGGGGCATCGAGCCAAAGAGCGGGACCAGTCGAGAGCGTAATCGTTCTGGTTGGGGGCACCCGGACCCTGGACCCCAGCCCCTGAACCCCGAAACAAACCGGACCCCGGGCTGGCGCCCGGGGCCCAACTGAGGTTGGCCTGCGGAGGCGGGCCTCCGAGAGGGTCAGAGGCTCTCGAGGTGCGCAGGCAGGGGGACCTCCTTGCCGCTATGGTTGGTCGCCTTGGAGGGGTTGACGGCCTTCTGGTTGCGGTCGATCGCCTTGTTCTTGCGCTCCTTGATCTGGCGCTGAACAGACCGCAGCGCATCGTCGAAGGCGGCACCTTCGTCCACGTGTTCGGACTTCGCCACGCAGTCGAAATGCCCTGCGTGGAGGGTGATTTCGCAGGTGCGGCGGTGCTTTTCTGCCGTAAGCACCACGTCGATCTTGTCCACGCGGTCGAAATACTTCTTCAGCTTTTCGGCCTTCTTCTGGAACAGGTCCTGAAGCTCGGGGGAGAGCTCCAACTTGCGGCAGGTGATCTTGACCGGCATATCGCGGACTCCTTCGGTATGATCGCCGGCGCGTGGGGGCGCCGGGGTGGGGCGAAGGCAACCCGGTTTGGCGGAGGGGCCCCGCCTGGGGCTGATCTCCACTCCACGAGCCAGAGAGAACACCACGGGGTCCAAGACTCAACCGAAACCGGGTGCCCCGCTGGCAATTCGGTCAGTTCGCAAATCGCACGCCCCGGGGAATCCCGTTGCACCCGTCCGGGACGGCGCAAACCGTTCCCCACGAACGCAATCGCCCGCCGAAAGGAGCCTTCCCGCAATGGATTTGCTGAAGACCATCCGTGTGGTGCCGGATTTTCCCCGCCCGGGGATAAGGTTTATGGACATCACCACCCTGCTCGAAAACGGCGAGGCGTTCCTGTACGTCATAAACAACCTCGTCGCGCGTTACCGCGGCGCCGGGGTGACCCACGTCGTGGGCATCGAATCGCGCGGATTCATTTTCGGGGCGGCACTGGCCTCGCACCTTGGCGTGGGGTTCGTCCCGGTGCGCAAGCTGGGCAAACTCCCCGTCGAAACGATCCAGCGCACCTACGAACTCGAGTACGGCAACGCCACCGTGGAGATGCACCGTGATGCGCTCAACAATACCGACCGCGTGGTGATCGTGGATGATCTGCTGGCGACCGGCGGCACCCTGCGCGCCTCGCGCGAGCTGGTGGAGGACCTCGGCGCCACCATCCACGAGGTGTGGGTGTTGATGGAACTGGGATTCCTCCCCGGGAGGAAGGGGCTCGAAGGGGTGCCGATTCATTCCGAACTGTTGATCGAGGAATAGTGAGCGAGCTCACCCGCCGGCCTTCCCTGCTCCGGCGCCTGAGGGACGGGTTGCTTGTTCGGGGCGCGCTTTTCTGCTCGTGGCTGGCTCCGAAGTTCCGGCTTCAGACGTTGCAGCGTTTCGGACGTGCTGTGGGTGCGCTGGCTGCCGCGGTGCCCCACCGTCGGCGCCGGCGGGTGGACGAGCACCTGCGCATCGCGTTCCCCGAGGCCGGCCCTGAGGAGCGGCGCCGTCTGCTTCGCGCCAGCTACCAGGGCACCGTGCTTTACGTATTGGAGACGCTGTGGATACGGGCCTGGGACCCGGCGCGCGATCGCGGCCGGGTGGAGGTGCTCCAGAAGGACCGGTTCGAGGAGACGATGCGGCTGGTGCGCGAGCACGGCCGGGGGTTCGTGATCTTCACGGCGCACCTGGGGTCGCTGGAGCTGATGGGGAAGTGGATTTGTGCCGAACTTGGCATTCCGGTGCTGGCGGTGGCGGCGCCGCCGAAGATCGCCGGGCTGGGGGAGCCGCTGCAGCGCCAGCGCGAGCAGGGGGGCGTGCGCGTGGTGTACCGCGGGGAGGCGGGCCCGGCGGCACTGCGGCACCTGCGGGCGGGCGGAGCGGTGATCATGCTGGTGGACCACAACGTGAAGGGCCCCGGCGTGGCGGTGCCGTTTTTCGGCCGGCCGGCGCATACGCTGCTCGCCCCGGCGAGGTTGGCCTTGCAGAGCGGGGCAGTGGCGAACACCCTCTTTGGCTTGCGGGCGGAAGACGGCCGGTTCCTTGTCGAGTGCGGCGAGCCGATGGTCCTGCCGCCTTATCCCCGGGACAGGGAAGAGCGCTTCGTTCGCGAGGCTTCCCTCACGCGGGAGTACACCAACCGGATCGAATCGATGGTCCGGAACTATCCGGACCAATACCTTTGGATGCATCGCAGATGGCAAGAACGGCGCGGCACTTTGCCACTTCCGCCGGAATGCTCCTGATCCTGGCCGGAGCGGCGGGAGCAATCACCATGAGCAACTGGGATCTGCTGGTCCACCAGCGGGGCGAACAGGTCCAGCACGCCACCGCGGCCGAGGCGGTCCTGAGCGAGGACGGCGAGCGGATCATCGCCTCCGACGTGATCCTCCGTGCCCGTATGGACGGGGAGAACCAGCTCCGCGCCCGCGCCCCGAAGGGGACCATCGTCATCGGTGGAATCGTCCCCCGCCAGGAGGAGAAGGGCCACTATCCCTCCTATCAGGAGATCATGACCTACCTCCAGCTCTTCGACGCACGGGGATTCCACGGCGACATGCTGCTGGACGGCGATGACGGGGAAACCGAGGCGGAGTTGGCGGGTGAGGGGTCCCTGACCTCCCGGTACCTGATCTGGTCCGAGCGCTACGACCGGTACCTCTCGCCCTCGCGCTTCCGCCAGTTTTCCAACTTGGAGAACGGCGCGCGGATCGAAATCGAGGGCGGTGCCCTTTCCGTTGACCGTGATTTTCGCGATTGGACCTACTTCGGCGGGGAGGAGGAGCCAGTCGTCCTCACCTATGAAGTCCCGCCCGAAGAAGAATAACGGAGGAACTCTTCCATCAAACTCCCTGCCTTTTCCCACACACGTCCGTCCGGAGCCGTGCTTGCCGCGGCTGCCGGAGCCTCCCTGGCTTTCGGCCATGGCCCCGCGCAGGCCTCGCCCTTTGGTGAACTCGCCGGGCCGGGGGAAAAGCTCACCATCAGCGCGGCCAAACACGAGGACGGCACGCCGGGCCATATCCGCAACCTTATTGGGCCGGACGGCGGGGTGGGGGCCTTCACCGCCGAAGGGTTCCCGGTTCACCTGCACAGCCCGCGCATCGACCTGAAGGCCCTCAAGCTCGACTACGACGGGGAGACCGGCATCATCGACGCCGCGGGGGACGTGGAACTCGCCCGCGAGGGCGTTTACGCCCGCAGCGGCGAGATGCTCTACAATGCCGAAACCGGAGAGATCACCTTCCTGGACAGTCCCGAGGTGGAGCAGCTTGAGGAAGGCCAGTACACCCGTTTTTGGGGGATGGACCGTCTGTACCTGACGCAGAACGAGGACGGCTCCACAGAAATCCGGCTCGTCGGCGGAGAGGAAATCCACTGCGATTTCCTCCCCGCCTCCCAGGCCCCGGAACGCCTGCTCGCTTCGGCCGGGAGCCGCAACCCCGGGGAGGAGGGCGGAAACGGCGGTGGGCAGCTTGGGGCCCTCGGCGACGAGCTGCGCATCACCACCCGGGCCGGCAGCGGCGGCGAGGAGCCCACGGTTCTCATCAACACGACAGCGGAGGGCGAGCTGAAGCTCTTCCGCGCAGAGGGCGCCGTCTCGCTCGATGGCGACGACCTGCGGCTGCGCTCGGATGTGCTCGAGTTCGACGGCCAGCGCGAGCGCCTCGAAGCCCTGCACGACGTGTACGTCATGCGTGACAACATCGAGGCTGACTGCGGCAGGCTCCAGTACGATCTGCCAACCGAGACGATTACCCTCACCATCAACCCCATCGTCCGCCTCGATCAGGACACGCAGTACCTTGTGATCTCGAACCTGGACATGTACCGGATCATCAGGAACCCGGATGGGACGACGACCACCGACGCGGTCGGGGACCAGCCCACCTACGAAATCGAGGAAAAGACCCCGCCGCCGGATGAACCTGAAGACACCAGCCCCGTCGAGATTCAGATCGACAGCGAGGAAGACATCGAGCGTATCCGCTGAGCGCGCGCTCCGGGCAGGCGCGGGATTTGCCCCGCTCCTGTCCGTCCGCCCGCCGCGGCGGAACACCATGGGCGCAACGGCTTGCAGAACACGATGACCACGGCAACAGCCACAAAAGAACGCGTTCTCGTCGCAATGAGCGGGGGAGTGGACTCCTCGCTCGCC
>SLMS01000322.1 GCA_007133495.1 Candidatus Sumerlaeota bacterium
CGACGATCTTCCAGGGGGCGTCCGTTTCACGCAGTTGGCTCACGGCCCAGTGCCATTGCTTGCTGCCGCGGCGCCAGTCGCTGGACCAGCTATCCATCATGATAAATTTGAGGTCTCCGACGCGGAAGGAATAGTAGTACTTCGAGCCGGAGTTCTCCGTGGGTACGGAGAAGTTCTCGAAATACCGGAATGGGATGCGCGGCCAGTGGATGGCCGACTCGTGGTTGCCGATCACGGGATAGAGGTTCACGCGCTGGATGAGAGGCTGTGCGGGCTCGAAGAACTGTTCGTCCCACGGGTCAACCGGCGACTCGCCCTGGCCGGTGAGGTCCCCTGTTTCGATAATGAAGCGCGGCCAGCCGCGTTCCTCCGCCCTTTCGATGATCGCGTCCACCACGGCGCGATGGTGCTCGGGGAAATTGCGGTGGTCGCCGTAGAGCGCGAACTCGAAGACGTCCACGTTGTCCGGCGGGAGCGTCTGGAAGGGGATCCACTCCTCGTGCAGGAACTCATCCTCGCCATGGCCAATGCGGTACTCGTACCAGGTGTCCACTTCGAGGCGCGGGACGAGCTGCTGGTGGCGCGCTGTGGGTACGTTGGACATATAGACGGTGAGCGGTTCGCTGGCGCCCTTTTCACGCACGGCGGCCCAGGTTTCCGTCTCAACGTCCGTGCGCCAGAAAATTTCCACGGAGTCCTGCCTCAGGTTCTGGATATACGGACCGCGGATGATCTCCTGGGCTCCTGCGGGGGCGGCGAGGGCCAGTCCGGCGGCCAGTACGGCTGTGGTGGGGATTCGCATTTTGTTCTCCTTGTTGCGGGCAGGGCGACCCTTCAAAATACCCACTGGTCATCTTCTTCGCCGCTCCTGCGTGGCGCAACCCCAAGCGGTCCATCAGCGCACGGGTAGACCAGGCCGCCGTAAGAGCAAAGGGGCCGGGTCCGTTTCCGGCGCCCCGGCCCCTCGGGCCTGCTCATGGACTGTGGCTGGCTTACTCCTCGTGGTAGCGCGTCACCTTGACCGCGTCGGCGTAGAAGCGGTCCGGCTCGAAGTCCACCTGGATGAACGTCACGGTGTCGCCCGGAACGAGTTCGAAGAGGCCGATGTCATACCACGTGTTCCCGGTCACGTTGTGCGTGAGGGCCACCTGGCCGCGGATGAGTTCATCGTCCCCCTGAGTGACCTCGAACAGGCTGTTCGGGGCGTCCACGCTGCCGGCACTCGGGGTGGTGACGCTGAGGAGGTAGGTGCCTTCCTCCTCGATGGGCGGCTGGAAAGTGAAGTGCGTGTCGGTCTGTATATTATCGGCGAAGCGTGTGCCGTCGCCTTCGAGGCCTGGCGCGCGGCTCTTCACCACGCTGTTCTGCATGTTGCCGTCCTCGAAGTAGAGTGGCGGCGGCGTTACGTTGCCATCCGCATCCCGGCTCTCCACGATATAGGTCTCGCCCTCGGTCATGTCCTCGGTGGGGAGGTGCTGGACGAAGTTGAGTGGCGGTCCTGTGTCCTCGATCGGCTCCCGGGGAGTGAAGGTGTGGGTGTCTATGAGTTCATTGTTGTAGTCCCATGCCCACATGGTGATTTCGTCGCCTTCCACGCGGAACCAGCAATAGTGATATGTTTCCGCCGCGGCCTGCACGAAATCGGCGCCCTCTCCCGGCTGTGCCGGCGTATAGAGCGGTGCCCCGCCGCCGCCGCTGGTGATGTGATAGATATCGTTGACCAGGTTCCGCTGGTAGAAGTGGCTGTGCCCGTTCAGCACCATCGACACGCCGTACTGCTCGAAGAGCGGATCGAAGTGTTCCCGCATATTGACCTCGCCCTGGTGCGGATTCGGCGCGGTGCGGTGCTTGTAGAGCGGGTGGTGGAAGACGGGGATTCGCCACGTCGCGTCGGACAGGCGCAGTTCTTCCTGCAGCCAGTACCACTGCTTGCTTTCCGTTTCCCATTCGCTCGCCCAACTGTCGAGCATCAGGAAGTGGAGATCTCCGATCCTCAGTGAATAATAATAATCCGTTCCGGAGGTTTCCGTGGGGACGGAGAAATTCTCGAAATAGCGGGACGGGATGCGCGGCCAGCGGAACTCCGTTTCGTGGTTTCCGATAACGGGGTAGAGGTTCACCCGCTTGAGCAAGGGGGCCGCCGGTTCGAAGAACTCATTGTCCCATGGGTCGGGGTCCATCTCCCCGTTGCCGGTGAAATCGCCGGTGTCTATAATGAAGCGCGGCCATCCTCGCTCTTCGGCGCGTTCGATGATGGCGTCCACCACGGCGCGGTGGTGCTGCGGGTAGTTCCGGTGGTCGCCGTAGAGCACGAACTCGAACACCTCCGCGTCGCCGGGCGGAAGCGTCTGGAAGGGTATCCAGTCCTCGTGCAGGAACTCGTCCTCGCCGTAACCGACTCGGTACTCGTACCAGGTGTCCACTTCGAGCCCCGGCATGAGCTGCTGGTGGTGCTTTGTGGGCAGGCTGGAGGAGTGGACGGCCAGCGGCTCGTCCGCCCCTTTCTCGCGCACGGCGGCCCATGTTTCCGTTGGCTCATCGGTGCGCCAGAAGAACTCCACCGAGTCCTTCTTGAGGTTCTGCAGGTACGGCCCGCGGGTAAGCTCCTGCGCTTTGGCGGGAACGGCCAATCCGATCCCCGCAGCCAGTACCATGGCGGCAATACAACGCATGTTCTTTCTCCCCTTGTTTCCGTCTGGGTGGACTTTCTCCAGCCAAAGGCCGGATGGGTGACCGTCTCAGGCGCCTTCGCCGCGTGCAACCCCAAGCGGCCCGGCCGCTGCCTGCTCTTCCTCGACCTCCCGGGCGGCTGCCGCTGCTCCGGCCGCCACGAGCACGCCGCTCATGCCCCACAGCATCTGCGCCACGTGCTCTTCGTTGTAATAGTACACCACTCCGATCAGAAGGAAGGACACGAGCGCCGCAAAGACGGGGATCACCGCGGGAAACTGCTCATGGCCGCTGTCGCGTTCGACGCGCACCGCCCGCCAGCCCGCCCGCAGCAGCAGCGCCAGCAGCCACGCGTACACTAGCGATCCCACAATCCCCACTTCCGCCAGCGTCTGGAAGTACATGCTGTGCAGGTCGGACTGCAGGTCGTCGGATTCGAGCGCCCCGGGTGGCCGGTCGTGCTTGATCAGGGGGTAGCGCTCCACGGCCGCCTCGGACTGGAAGATGTCCCCTCCGTAGCCGACGCCGAGGAGCGGGTTCTCGCGTATCGGGTCGATCCCCTGCTGCCAGAGGTCCAGCCGGCCGGAGGTCATGAGGTCCGGGTCGGAGAGGTGGTCGAAGAACGTCATCGCGCGGCTGCGCTGCGCCGGGAGCGCCGCCAGCAACACCCCGAGCACCACGAACCCCGCCAGCGGCACCAGCCACGTCCCCCGCATCCAGAGCCAGGTCAGCGCCGCGGCCACCGCCACGCCGATCCACACGCCCCGCGATTTCGTCAGCAGCAGAAACCACACGGACACCAGCGCCACCGCCACGGCAAGCGCCAGCTCCAACGTGCGCCGCGTCCGCCAGGCGCGAAACCCCAGCGCCACCGTGGCCGGAAATGCCATCATGAACACCAGCGCGGAGCGTGTATAGCTCCACAACATGCCGCGTGCGCGGTAGTATTTCTCCCCGTCCTCGTCGAACGCCTCGAAGATGAAGTACTCCACGCGCCGCACCCAGCGCGTGTGCTCAAGCTGCTCCGCGAAGAAGTAGAAAAAGATACCCAGTGCCGCGCTTGCTCCTCCCGCCACCATCAGCCCGCGCAGCAACACCGTCTGCCGCGCGGGCGTCACCGCCCAAAGCCCCACGAAAAGGAAGAACATGGGGAACCAGAGGTGCTCGTTGACGAATGTCTTGAAACTGAAGGCCGGATCGATCGACAGGGCGGAGGACAGCACCAGCACCACGTAAAGCGCCGCCACCGGCTTCACGAAAGGCCGCACCTGCTCCACCGGGAACCACCCCTGCCGCAGGCCCCAGACGCCCACGAGCAGCGGAATCCCGGTCAGCACCACGCGCGGGAAACGGCTGTTGTCCAGAAACGTCAGGCAAAACAGCAAAAAGAACAGACAGACGGCGGTGACGTTCAGGAGGAGCACCCGGCTGCCGTGCTCCGGCGGTTCGGGCAGAATCCACCCGCGGGGTTCCTTCATGCCGGTATCGCCTCGCGGCGTGCGGCCCGGCCCGCTTTCGCCAGGTGCCGCAGCTTCATCAGAAACACCGTCCGCCCGAAAAGCCCGTTCGGCCGTGTGGCCGGCCCGAACTCGTCGGCAAGGACCTCGTCATAAAGCGCATGGCAGCGCTCCATGAACGCCTCGATCGCGAACTCCTCCGCCCGAGCGATACCGTTCCGGGCGGCGCGGCCGTAATATTCCGTGTCCGTCCTCATGCGGTGGATGGCGTCGAGCACCGCGTCCGGCCGCGAGGAATCGACGAGCAGCCCCTGGTCCTCGGACTCGACGACCTCGCGCGGGCCGACAATGTCCGGCGAGACGGCCGGCGTGCCCGCCGCCATCGCCTCCACGAGCGAAAGCGGCAGCCCCTCATTGCGCGAGACGAGGCAGAACAGGTCCGCTGCGGCCAGCCACCCCGCCATGTCGCGCGTCCAACCGGTGAAGTGCACCCGCTGGGCGATACGCTCGCCTCCGACTTCCGCCGCCTCCTCGTCCAGACGGGCCAGTTCGCGCTCCAGTTCCTCGCGTTGGGAACCGCTGCCGACGAAGGTCAGGCGCCAGTCGCCGAGCTGCCGGTCCGGCCGGCGCGTCGACAGGCTGAGCGCCTGCAGCAGCACTTCGGGCTGCTTGTGCGGTTCGAGCCGCGCGGTGTGGACGAGGTGGAACACGTCCGGCGCAATCCCCAGCCGTTCGCGGTGAGCCGTGCGCTGGCCGCGCGCCTCGCGGTACGGCCCGATGTCCACCGCGTTGCGGAGCACGCGCACCGGCCTGCCTGCCAGGTCGAGGTTCTCCGCCAGGAAGTCCTTCACCCCCTGCGAGCAGGCCACGAACCCGTCGGTGTGCGGAGCCAGATGCGCCTCCAGCCGGCGGAAATGCTGGTCGAGCCGGTGCTCGTAGGTGTTCTGGTAGTGCGTCAGCACGCGCGGCACCCCGGCATGAAGGGCTGCGGCCCGCCCCGCGAAGTTCGCCGTGTCGGAATGCGTGTGCACCAACTCGATGCCCTCCCCGGCCAGCAGGCGCGCCAGCTTTCTGACCTGTCCCGGCCGGCAGGCCCGGCTGAGCCGCACCTTGCGCACTTTCCACCCGCCCGATTGGATCTCCGCCTCGAAGTGATTCGGCTCGCGGAAATAGACCAGCAGCGGCTCGAACCGCGCGCGGTCCAGCCGCTTCATCATTTCGATCAGCAGCACCTGCGCTCCCCCCGTTTCCAGGTTGCCGATGATCTGAGCTATCCTTTTCGGTTCGGGCACAAGAAGGTTCCTGGGGAGGGAGGAGGGGACCCTCAAGGGTGGGGACCGCGGCACCGTCGCGTCAACGCCTTCGGCAGCGCCCTGCACCTGTGGAGTGCGCGCGGCTTGCCGCCGCCGTTCCGGCGAGCGCCCTCGATCCTGCCAGAGGAACAACTGTTCCAGGATGCGCCCGCAGGACGTTTCCGTTCTCCGATTCCGGTCGTCCAATTGGCTGCGACCGCCTGCCGGGGTCGTGGGTACCTTCGTCCCGGTTACCGGTGGTGTCGCTTCGCTCAACCACCGGCTACCATCTTGGACCCCTTGGCGGGGTCCTCGGAGCAGAGGACAGGCCCGCCTCTGAAAGATCAGCCCGAGAGGAATGAGGGTTTTCTGTGCCGCGGTTGTTGGCAGGGGAAAAGCGCCAAACGGGAGTTTGGCGATCCCGGGAGGGTGCTGTGCTTCAGGGCGTTTCCGTTCTGCTGCTCGACCACGTGGCGGGCTGCGGCCACAGGGAATCATCCGCCGATTTCACCGATTTACGCCGATGAGGGCTGCCGCCCGGCCCCGTGGGTGAAGTGAAGTTGAATCTGCGAGAATCTGCGTGAATCTGCGTGAATCTGCGGAATCTGCGGATAACACCAAAGCCTGTGGCTATCGAGCCAAGGGATGGGGATAGTCGAGAACCGACACGTCCTGGATGCGCCCGTGGCCTTGTGGGCACTGGCCTTGCCCCGCCGCGCCCCGTCCACCGGAATTCAAGACAACCACCTCTCCCCGAAGGTTCCCCCCGATGTCTGCTGCCATTCCCCTCGTTGACAATCCGATTTCGCTATTCAATCAGTGGATGGAAGAGGCCCGCGCGGCCGGGATTCAGATCGCCGAGGCTGTCAGCCTCGCCACCGTGGACCCCGAAGGCTTCCCCACCGCCCGCGTGGTACTCGTCAAGGAAGCCACTGAACGCGGCGTTGTTTTCTACACCAACGCCGAAAGCCCCAAGGGCCGGCACCTGCGTGCCACCGGCAAGGCGGCGCTCTGTGCCTGGTGGGAGGCCACCGGCCGGCAGGTGCGCTTGCGCGGCACGGTGGAGGAAGTCACCGCCGAGGAGGCCGACGCCTACTTTGCCACCCGCCCTCGGATCAGCCGGCTCGGCGCGTGGGCTTCCCGCCAGTCCGAGGAAATCGCCAGCCGGGACGTCCTCGAAGCCCGTGTCGAGGAGTACAGCCGCAAATACCCGGGGGAGGACATCCCCCGCCCGCCGCACTGGACCGGCTTCCGCCTGCGGCCCCTCGATATCGAATTCTGGCGCGAAGGTGCCTACCGCCTGCACGACCGGCTGCTATACATCCGCGACGGTGAAGGGTGGAAAACGAAAATACTCTCCCCCTGAGCGGGGAAGGGACCGAAAGGAGCAACTCCGCGGGCGTGCAGCCAGCCCCGTAAGCCCATCCCTCTTTGGCAACCCCAGGTGGACGAGGCTGCGCGCGGTATGACTGCGGCCACGAGCTGGCGCACCTGTCAGTCTCAGCCCGCGGAAGTGAAGCGCCCCTCACCAACCCGCAGCATATACAATTCCTAACCCATCTTTCCCTATTCGCGGCGTCTGCCACGAAAAACCCCAGGAAAATCGGGTTTCAGGGGTGAAAAGTCGGCACTACAGGCTTACTTCCCGGGTGGGGAGGATTTTGGGGAGCGGTTGC